>WHSR01000122.1 GCA_009379995.1 Streptosporangiales bacterium | reverse complement strand
GACCTCGAAACCCTCTGCCGCCACCACCACCGACGCAAACAACAGCCCGGCTGGCACGTCGAACAACACCCCGACGGGCAACTGACGTGGACAACCCCCACCGGCCACCACTACACCACCACACCCCCGGCCATCGGGCCCGATCCACCAGCCCGCGCGCCCTTCTAACCACCGGGCGCGGCGACCCGCAGTAGCGGCACGAGCTGCTCGTCGGCGGTCATCGAGCCGTGCAATCCGACGAGCTGCGACTCGGCCGGCTCCGTCCTGGACGCGGTGACGGCAACGGGGCCGTGCGCGGCGGCGACCACGTCGCCGATCCTGGGCAGCATCACATCGTCCACCCGTGACCCGAACCATCCGGCGGCCACTGCCTCCTGCCGTGAGGCGATCCACATCCGGTCGCCGAGCAGCTCCTGCCAGGCCGCAAGGACGTCGGCCGCCGCTCCCTGCCGCGCGTACACGTGTCGGGCGCGGGCCTCCCCGCCGAGAAGCGCCACCCCCTCCTGCAGCTCGGGTACGGCCTGCGCGTCCACGCGCCCCTCGGGGGCGACGTCGACCATCCCGTGGTCAGCGGTGACGTAGAGCGCGGCACCGGCGGACAGGCCGTCGGCGAGCTGTTCGGCCAGTCGGTCGACGTGGCCGAGCTGGTACCGCCAGGCCGCGGACCGGCAGCCGTTGCGGTGCCCGGTGGCGTCCAGATCTCCGTAATAGACGACGACGAACGAACGTTCTCCGTCCCGCAGCGCCACCCCGGCGCGGGCGACGCACTCACCCACACTGTCCGCGGGCACGTACCGCACCCCCCGCGCGGTGGCCACGGTCAGCCCGCTGCCGGCGAACTCGCCGGGCGCGACGTAGGCGGCCGTAAGCCCCGCCCCCGCGGCCCGTTCATACACAGTGGGCTGCGGTTGCCAGGTGAGAGGATCGATCTCCGAATCCCAACGCAGGTTGTTCATCAACCGACCCGCGCCCGGGATCGCCACCTGGTAGCCGAGCATCCCGTGAACGCCCGGCGGCCGTCCGGTGCCCAGCGAGGCCAGGCTCGTCGCCGTCGTCGCGGGGAAGCCCACGGTGAGCACCTGCCCGTCGTCGAGCAGGGAGGAAAGGTACGGCGCCTCCTCCGGATGGGCGCGCAGCTGCTCCTGCCCGAGCCCGTCGACGAGCAGGACGCAGACCCGATCCAGCGTCTCTAGGCCGAGAGCGTTCGGCTCCCCCGGTACGCGGAGCGCCGCGAGGAGCGATGTACTGAAGTCCGCGAGCGTCGTGGAGCCGTACCGCGGCAGGACCAACGGCGGCGGGACGGCTCCTGCGGTCTCGATCATCCGCCCGGCCCGATCATCCGCCCAGCCGCGCCGTCGCCTCCGAAAGGGCCTTGGCGAACGCCAGCAGCTGCCGCACGCCCTCGGGGCCGTCGGCGGCCTGGCTCATCCGCAGGGACAGGTCGTCGGCAGCCATACTGCCGGTGTAGCCGTGGTCGGCCTCGCAGGACTCGTCGCCACACGAGGCGGGCTCGAGGTCGAGGTGTGAGACGGTACCCCACCCGATGGTGAGGACCACCTCGGTGGGCAAGGTGCCGGGTACGTAGGACGCCGGCTCGGGCACCACCCGCATCACCTGAACCGACTGGATCCGCGAAAGGCCGACGACCTCGGTGGTGGTCGAGGCATGCGGCTGCGTGACGGTGTCGCTCGGCGGGTGCTCGTCGGTATGGCAGACGAGGAGGCGCGCCGACGAGAGCACCAGCACCGTGATGTGGCGCCGCACCTCCATCGCGGGATCGAATGTTGCCTCGTGGTGGACCAGGTAGGAGAGTACGGGCTCGTTGTCGAGCGCCGACTCGACGGCATCCGCGACCAGGTCGGGGTAGTAGCCACTGAGGCGGATCGCCTCGCGCAGGCCGTGCGCCGTCGTCCGAGTTTCTCTCATGTCTCTATCCTGCCCTGTCCGCCGGAACTGTTTCAGCACACTGTGGACGGTGAACGGCGCTGTGGATGGTGAGCATTCCGGCCGCGCCGGGTAGGCCGAGGACATGACCGGAACGATCCAGCTCATCACGCCGCCCGAGCCGGTCCCACCGGAACCGACGCCGCCGCGGCCGCCCGGGCCACCCGGACCGCCGGTCCCGCCCGAGCCCGAGCCGTCGCCGGTTCCGCCCGAGCCGCCTCCGCCGCTACCCGACCCGGACGTGCCCCCACCCGACCCGGAGCCGGTCGGCGGCACCCCCACGCCTCCTGGGGGCTTCTACGTGGGCAGGCGCAGACGGCGCGGGCCCAGGTCGGGCCGGAGCGGGGGTGGACGGCCCAGCCGTAGCTCGGCGCCCAGCACGGACAGCCCGTTCGCACCGGCCAGGACCGGCTCGATCTCCAGGTGTACGACCTCCGGCAGGTCGTCGACGAGCAGCGAGACCCGCAGCAGCAACTCCTCCAACGACCCGACGTCCACCGGCTCCGCGCCGCGGTAGCCGAACAGTAGCGGCGCCGTCCGTATCGCGCGGACCAGCTCGGCGGCGTCCATGCCGGTCAGCGGCGCCAGCCGGTACGCCCGGTCGCCGAGCAGCTCCGCGGCCTCCTCGGACATCCCGAACCAGACGATCCCGCCGAACGACGGGTCGTCGGCCGCACCGACGATCGTCGCGATCCCGGGCGGCGCCATCCGCTGAACCACGAGCTGCGCCGTCTCCGGGTCGCCGAGCCGGTCCACCATTCCGTCGAAGACCCGCCGCAGGTTCTCCTCCCCGGCGAGGTCGAGCCGGACGCCCCCGACGGAACTGCGGCGACGAAGCCGGGGGGCCGTCGTCTTCAGCGCCACGGGGTAGCCCAGCCGCTCCGCCGCGGCGACGGCCTCGTCGCCGGACCGCACCGGCAGTGCCGGCCAGACGCTGATGCCGTAACAGGCGAGGAGGCGAGCGGTGTCCTCCGCGGACGGCTCGACCGGTCCCCCGCCGTCACCCAGGAGCTCGGTCGCGACCTGGCGGGCCCGGTCGGCGTCGATGTCGGAGAAGGTCGGGATCTTCCCCGCGGGCCGGCGCCGCCACATCGCGTACCGCGTCGCGTACGCGACCGCGCGGACCGCGTTCTCCGGCGCGGGGTAGGACGGCACCGAGCCCCGGACGACGGCACCGTCCGGGCCGATCCGCCGCAGCTCTTCGGGCATGCCGTAGTGGGCGAGGAAGGTCGAGACGATCGGCTTTGCGCTGTGCTCGGCGAGCCGGACCAGTACCCGCGCGACGTCGGCGCCTTCCCCTCCGGTCGGCGGAACGAACAACGCGACCACCGAGTCGACGAGCGGGTCGGCGAGGGCCTCGGACAGGGCGGCCTCGTAGTCGTCAGCGGCCGCCTCCGGACCCAGGTTGACGGGGTCACGAGGATCCAGGCCCGTCGACACGCACGCGTCCTTGGCGAGCAGGCCGAGCGCATCCGAGTTGCCGACGATCGCGACCCGGGTGCCCTCGGGAAGTGGCTGGTAGGCCAATACCTGCGCCACGTCGAACAGCTGCCCCAGGTCGTCAACCCGGATGATGCCGGCCTGGTCGAACAGCGAGCCGACGGCTGGGTCGGGGAGGCTGACCGCGCCCGCGGCGTGCCCGGGAGGTACGCCCTGCGTTGAGCGCCCGCTCTTCACCACCACCAGCGGCTTGGCCCGGCTGATCCGCCGGGCGAGGCGGGTGAACTTGCGCGGGTTGCCGAACGACTCCAGATACAGCAGGACCGCGTCGGTGGCCGGATCGTCCTCCCAGTACTGCATCAGGTCGTTGGCGGACACGTCGGCTCGGTTGCCCGCGGAAACGAAGGTCGACAGGCCCAAGCCCCGCTGGGCGGCCCGATGCAGAAGGGTGATGCCGAGCGCACCCGACTGGGAGAAGAACCCCACCCGCCCCTGGCCGGGGAGGACCGGCGCGAGCGTGGCGTTGAGCCGCACCCGGGGATCGGTGTTCGCGATGCCGAGGCAGTTCGGCCCCACCACCCGCATGCCGCCCAGGCGGGCGAGGCGTACCAGCTCCAGCTGCCGCTCCCGGCCCTCCGGCCCTGCCTCGCCGAACCCCGACGACACCACCACGAGCCCGTGCACCCCTTTGCCGGCGCACCCCTCGACCGCCTCCGGTACGGCCTCGGCGGGCACCGCGACGACGGCGAGGTCGACCTCGTCGGGGATCTCGCCGACCGTTGGGTACGCCCGAACGCTCGCGACCGAACCCGCGGTTCGGTGCACGGGGAAGACTGGGCCCTGAAAGTCGCCGCCCAGCAGGTGACGCAGCACGGTCTGCCCGATGCTGTTCGGCCGCCTGCTGGCGCCGATGACCGCGACCGAGCGGGGGAAGAGGAGCCGCTGGATCGAACGGGCCTCGGCCCGGTGCTCCCGCGCCTGCATCACCTCACGGGAGGTATCCGTGGGCTCCAGGTCCAAGGACATCTGGGCGACCCCGTCCTCGTAGGTCTGCCGGGCGCTGTAGCCGGCATCGCGGAATACGGCGATCATCCGCCGGTTCTGCGGGAGCACGTCGGCGACGAAGCGCCCGATCCCACGTTCCTGCGCCGCGGCGGCGATGTGCTCGAGCAGCACCGACCCGAGGCCGCGCCCCTGGTGGGCGTCCTCGATGACGAACGCCACCTCCGCCTCGTGGTCGGATACCCGGTCGTACCGGGCTACCCCGACCATCTCCCCGCCGAGGATGGCGATGAGCGCGACCCTGCGCCCGTAGTCGACGTGGGTGAAATGTTCCACGTCGCGTTGGCTCAGCTTCGGGTACGGGGCGAAGAAGCGGAAGTAGATCGACTCCGGTGAGAGCCGGGAGTGGAACCGCTTCAGCGCCTCGGCGTCGTCCGGAGTGATCGGCCGGATGAAGACAGTTCCTCCGTCGCTGAGAACGACGTCTGCTTCCCAGTGCGTGGGGTAGGACGCCTGCACGTATCCGAGGCTAACCGCTGGGGCGGGCGCGGCGCGTGGTGCCGGATTGCCTCCGGGTCGGGCGGACACGACTGGCCAGGTGCGGCAAGATAGTGCAGTTACTCCGCTAAGAAGGACCAAGGGCGGCGAAACTGTTACGGTCGTCAGCGCCGCTGACGCATGCTGTCCGCCCGTCCAAGTCGAGGTGGTGACCTCATGACGCGCGTGGTCGTCGTGGGCGACCTGATGACCGATGCGGTCGCCAGAGCGGCGTACCCCTTGGCGAGAGCGAGCGACACCCCCGCCAGCGTCACCATGCACGGTGGCGGCTCGGGGGCCAACGCCGCGGCGTGGCTCGCGGTGGAGGGCGGAGACGTCGCCTTTGTCGGGCGCCGGGGCTCCGACATCGCCGGACGCAACCGCGACATGGAACTCATGGGGTACGGCGTCGACGCCCGGCTGGTGATGGATCCGGACCGACCCACCGGCACCTGTGTGGTCCTCGTCACCCACAAGGGTGAGCGCACCATGCTGTCCGATCCGGGCGCCAACGCCGCGCTGTCGCTCGAGGACCTGCCCCAGGACCTGTTCCAGCGGGACGCCCATCTGCACCTGTCCGGGTACACGCTGCTGAACGAGGGATCCCGGGCGGCCGGCCGCGGCGTGCTCGGCTTCGCGGCACGCGTCGGCATGACGATCTCCGTCGACGGAGCATCGCCGGCACCGGTGGAGCGGGTCGGCGCGGAGAACTTCCTCAACTGGACCAACGGGGCCAAGCTGCTCATGGTCAACGCCGACGAGGCGCAGGTGCTGACCGGCCGCGACGACCCCGTACACGCCGCCCGCGTGCTCACCGCCTGGTACCCGCAGGTCGTCATCACCCTCGCCGCCGAGGGCGCGCTGTGGTACGCCAACGGGCGGACCGAGCCGATCCGGGTGCCGGCCGAGCCGGTTCCGCACCTCGTCGACGCCACCGGGGGCGGGGACGCGTTCTGCGCGGGCTTCCTGCTGGCGTGGTTGGACGGCAAGCCCACCGCCGACGCGCTCGCGAACGGCTGCCGGGTGGCGGCGAAGGCGATGGGGCACATCGGCGCCCGCCCGGCCCTATAGCGCCTGGCCCTGTAACTCCCCCTGTAGCTCCTGTCTGCCGCGCGGCAAATACGCGAGGGCACGGGCGACCCGTCACAATATGACCCATGCCACGACGCGGTACCACTACCCATCCCCCGCCGGACTTCGAGGAGAACATCGTCGACATCGACGTCTCCGAGGAGATGCGGGGCAGTTTCCTGGAGTACGCCTACTCGGTCATCTACCAGCGCGCGCTGCCGGATGCGCGCGACGGGCTCAAGCCGGTGCACCGGCGGATCCTCTACCAGATGGCCGAGATGGGTCTGCGGCCCGACCGCGGCCACGTGAAGAGCTCCCGTGTGGTCGGCGATGTCATGGGTCGACTGCACCCGCACGGGGACAGCGCCATCTACGACGCGCTGGTCCGGATGGCGCAGTCGTTCTCCATGCGGCTGCCGCTCGTCGACGGGCACGGCAACTTCGGGTCCCTCGGCGGGGACGACGCGCCCGCGGCGATGCGCTACACCGAGGCCCGGCTGGCGCCCGCCGCCATGCCGATGGTGGCGTCCATCCACGAGGACGTCGTCGACTTCCGGCCGAACTACGACGGCCAGGAGCTCGAGCCCGAGGTCCTGCCCTCCGCGTTCCCGAACCTGCTGGTGAACGGCGCGGCCGGGATCGCGGTGGGCATGGCGACGAACATGGCCCCGCACAACCTCGGCGAGGTCGTCGCGGCCGCGCGCCACCTCATCGCCCACCCCGATGCGGCCCTGCCGGAGCTGATGCGCTTCGTGCCCGGCCCCGACCTGCCGACCGGCGGCGCCATAGTGGGCCTGGACGGGATCCGGGAGGCGTACGAGACCGGCCGCGGCACCTTCCGGATCCGCGCCACCACGAAGATCGAGAGCGTAAGCCCCCGGCGCAAGGGCATCGTGGTGACGGAGCTGCCGTACGGGGTCGGCCCAGAGCGCATGGTGACCCGGATCAAGGAGCTGGTGCAGGCCAAGAAGCTGCAGGGCATCGCAGACCTGAAGGACCTCACCGACCGCACCAAAGGGCTGCGGCTCGTCATCGAGGTGAAGAGCGGCATCAACCCGGAGGCGTTGCTCGAGGAGCTGTATCGGCTGACCCCGTTGGAGGAGTCCTTCGGGATCAACAACCTGGCGCTCGTCGAGGGGCAGCCGCGCACCCTGGGCCTCAAGGAACTGCTCCAGGTGTACGTCGACCACCGGCTCGAGGTGGTACGGCGCCGCAGCGCGTACCGCCGCCGCCGCAGGGAGGAGCGGCTGCACCTAGTCGACGGGCTGATCATCGCGCTGCTCAACATCGACGAGGTCATCCAGGTGATCAGGTCGAGCGACGACGCGGGGCAGGCCAAGGAGCGGCTGATGGCCGTCTTCGACCTGTCCGAGGTGCAGGCCCAGTACATCCTCGACACCCCGCTGCGCCGACTCACCCGCTACGACCGGCTGGAGCTGGAGAAGGAGCGCGAGACGCTGCAGCGCGAGATCGCCGAGCTCACCGAGATCCTCGACTCCGAGGAGCGGCTCCGGCGGGTGGTCTCCGACGAACTCGACCAGGTCGCCAGGGACCACGACACCCCGCGCCGCACGGTGCTCCTGGAGAGCTCGGGTACGCAGAGGGCCGCGGCGGTACCGCTCGAGGTGAGCGACGACCCATGTGTCGTTCTGCTGTCGTCGACCGGCCGGCTGGCGCAGGTGCCGCGCATCGAGTCGCCGCCCGCCGAGGGCCGGCGGGGCAAGGACGACGTGCACGTCTCGGTGGTCCCGGCGACCGCGCGCGGCACCATCGCGGCGATCACCAACCGCGGACGGATGCTCCGGCTGGAGGTCCTCGACCTGCCCGGGCTGCCGCCCACCGCGGGTTCACCGAGCCTCGCCGGTGGGGCGCCCGTTTCGGAGTTCGTCGACTTGGACCGGGGCGAGCAGGTCGTGGCGCTGGCCACGCTCGACGGAGACGGCCCGGGCATCGCGCTGGGGACCGAGCAGGGTGTTGTCAAGCGGGTGGTGCCCGACTACCCGCGGGGCAAGGAGGCATTCGAGCTGATCGCGCTGCGGGACGGCGACCGTGTGGTCGGCGCGACCCAGCTCCGTACCGGGGAAGAGGACGTGGTCTTCATCACGGCCGACGCCCAGTTGCTCCGCTTCCCGGCGGCCTCGGTTCGGCCGCAGGGCCGTACGGCCGGCGGGATGGCCGGCATCCGCCTCTCGTCCGGTACCCGGGCGCTGTGGTTCGGCGCCGTCGACCCCAACCGGGATGCCGTGGTTGTGACGATCTCCGGCAGCTCGTCCGCGCTGCCCGGCACCCAGGCCGGCAGCGTCAAGCTCGCCCCGTACGACGCCTTCCCGGCCAAGGGCCGCGCCACCGGCGGGGTACGGTGCCACCGCTTCCTCAAGGGCGAGGATTGCCTGCTTCTCGGATGGGCCGGCCCGGCCCCGGCGCAGGCGGCGGCCGCGAGCGGGGCCCCCGCTCCCCTGCCGGAGGAGCTGGGCCGCCGCGACGGGTCCGGCACGCCCCTGACAGCGCCGGTCGCCGCGCTCGGCCCGGCCTTCGGCGATCCGATCTAGCCCCTGGTGTGTGCGGGCCGTACCGTGCGTAGGAAGCACCGTACGGCCCGCACGTGGCGGTCACGGGGTCCAGGCGGGGTTGCGGCCGGTGAGGCCGAGCACGCGGTCCAACGGGGACGAGGAGGGTGGCACGGCGACCTCGGGCCCGTAGACACCGATCTGTCGGCCCTGCTCGGCGCTCTTCGCGACCTCCTCGTACAGGTACTCGAGGAGATCGTCGTCCCACGCCGGGTGCTGGCCGGTCGCCCGCGCCAGGTCCCATCCGTGCACGACAAGCTCGCCCACGACCATGCCGCCGACCAGCGACGCCGGCAGCTCCATCGGGCCCATGTGCGTGATGCCCTCCCACGCGTCGGACTCGCTCCAGGCCGCGACGGTGCGATCGATGTGCGCTTCGAGGGCAGCGGCCCAGTCGCCCTCGGTCAGGTCCACGCCCGCCTCGGCCTCGGCCGGCGGCGGCACTGATTCCTTGCGCGCGGCCCCCTCCAGCGAGGGTCCCCAGAACAGCAGGTGGTTCACCAGCTCGCGTACGTCGTACTCGGTGCATGGGGTTCGCGCGGTGAGCTGGTCCGGTTTGACGTTACGGACGATCTCCACCATGAGCGCGGCCGCGCGGGCCATAAACTGTGCGTCAGACATGGGCGCTAGGTAAGCACTGTGCGCGGCGGGTGTCTTGAACAAACGCGACATCGATCCTCGGGGTGACAGGGACGTCCGCGAGCTCGGGAGCGCGTGGACGAGGTTCCAGCGCCACGCCTTCCCGAGCCCGTCGCCGGATTTGGCCCGGTACGTCGAGCGCTATTGGGTGGTCTCCTGGAACTACCGCGAGCCCTACCGACAGCTGATCGTGCCCTACCCGAACGTCCACCTGACGTTCCGGGACGGCCGCGCGACCGTGAACGGCGTCTCCAGTGGGCACCAGATCAAGGTGCTGGAGGGCAACAACGGTGTGTTCGGGGTGGAGTTCCGGCCCGGCTGCTTCCGGCCGTTCCTCCGCGCGCCCGTCTCGACGATCACGGACCGGTCGATCGACGCCGGCGAGGCGTTCGGCCCGGGCCTGCCGGACCCGATCGAGGTGGAGACGGTCGAGCGGTTCCTCAGAGCGTGCCTGCCCGAGCCTGATCCCAGGGCGGAGGAGGCCGCGGACATCGTCGCGAAGATCGCCGCGAACCCGGAGATCACCAGGGTCGACGTGCTGGTGCGTGCCCTCGACACGAGTGTCCGGCAGTTGCAGCGGCTGTTCGCCGAGTACGTCGGCATCGGGCCGAAATGGGTGATTCGCCGCTACCGGCTGCACGAGGTGACCGAGCGGCTGGCGAAGGGCGCGGAGATCGATTGGGCGTCGCTCGCGGCCCAGCTCGGGTACGCGGACCAGGCGCACTTCGTCCGGGACTTCAAGAAGATGTTCGGCGAGTCGCCGACCTGGTACGCCGAGCGGTACTAGAGGTTTGGCGAACTCGCCCCAACCATCGGGAGCCGCCGGAACGTCTTGTCCGTGAGGGGGCGTCGGCGGGAGGAGACCGAAGGATCATCCGTGTCGCCGCCCGAGGCGTTCGAGGCATTCGTCGGTGCCCGGCAACGTCACCTGCTGCGCTCGGCCGTCCTGATCACTGGAAATCTGGATCTGGCCGAACCAGCGTCGTCGAGGGACAGTTGATCGTTCCCGGAGGCTCGTCATCGACCTGCCGGCGCAAGTGGAGGTAATGTACAGCGATCTCAGCGTTGCCTGCGGATGCGATGACCACGGCAAGTGCTCACCGGACGGCCAGATCATGGTGATGCCGGCCGACGCGCAAGCGGAAACGAAATGGATCTCTCCGAGGTACAGATACGTACCCTCCCCGACAAGCGAGACGGTCGGTGAGCCTAACTCGTCAGCCGACGCCGGCGGGCTCGCGCGCGGTGGCCTCACCGGACCCGCCGCCCCGCCGCATGCTGGGCGCGGCGTCAGTGTCTCGGATGAACGACGCCACGATGATCCCCAGCACGGCGAAGCCCAGCGCCGCCAGGAAGGACGTGTGGTAGGCGTCCAGTTGGGCCTGAGCCCGCGCCGCTGCCGAGGCGGTCGCCCCGAGGTCGGCGATCTCGGCCCTGGTGCGGGATACCAGCACGGTGGCGAGCACCGCGACACCGGCGGCGGTGGCGACCTGCCTGCTGACGTTGAACAGCGAGGTGGCCCGGCCCATGTCAGGCGCGCCGATCCGGGCGAAGGACGCAGCACCGAGCGGGATCATCGTGGTGCCCATGCCGACGCCCATGAGGAACGTCAGGCACGCCACAACCCACACCGGCGTGGACAGGGCGACGAACCACAGCGACAGGCTCACCGCGCCGCTGATCGCCAGGCCGCTCAACAGCAGCCGGCGCGGCCCCACCCTTGGATAGAGCCTGCTGGTCACCTGGCTGGTGGCCACCATGCCAAGGGCCTGCGGCATCAGGACAATCCCGGCCTCCAGGGCTGACAGGCCGCGGAGCGTCTGCAGGTACAGCGGCAGCAGAAAGAAGACGCCGAACATCCCGCCGGTGGCGCAGAGCAGCACCATGTTGCCGCTCGCGAAGATCCGGTCGCGGAGCAGCCGGAGGTCCAGCATCGGCTCGTCCACGGCGAGCTCCCGCCAGATCAAGGCGGCGACGAGCCCGGCGGCGGCGATCAGACTGCCCCATACGTGGGCGCCGCCCCACCCGTCCTGGGCGCCGCGGTCCAGCGCGACCAAAAGGATCGCCAGGCCGGCGCCGGCCAGGACGAAACCCGGCAGGTCGAACCGGCCGGGGCGGTCCTGGATCTCCTCGCGCAGGAACAGGACGGTGAACAGCAGCGCCAGCGAGCCGACCGGCACGTTGAGGAAGAAGATCCACCGCCAGCTCGCGAAGTCGACAAGAAACCCTCCGAGGAGGGGGCCGAGCGCCGGGGCGACGGTCGTCGGGATGATCAGTACCGCGGACGCCTTGGCCCGCTCGTACGGCGGAAACGCCCGGTACAGCATGGCCTGACCGACGGGGACGAGCATCCCCCCACCGATCCCCTGCAGGACGCGGGCGGCGATGAGCATCTCGATGTTGGTCGCGAGCCCACACAGCACCGACGCAGCGGTGAAGGTGATGACGGCGAGCTGGAAGGTGCGTTTGCTGCCGAAGCGGTCGCTGAGCCAGCCGGATGCCGGGATGAACACCGCGAGGCTCACCATGTAGCCGGTCAGCACCCACTGCAGCGTCCCGGGGTCGGCGTCGAACTCCCTTCCCAGCGTCGCCAGAGCCACGTTGAGAACCGTGAGGTCCAGGATCTGCATGACCAGGCCGAACACGAACGTGGTCGCGACCAGCCACTTGTACTCGAGTCGACGTATCAAGAAGGTCCATCCTGATCATGCATGGATCGGCGGCCTCGGCTCACCAAGAGGGGACAGCCAGCTAACCCCGTATTGTCCCTGTTCATTCCCGAGGCCACGAACCGGGGCACCCCCTCGTCCGTGATCTTGCAGAAAGAAAGGGCTGGGCCTATGCGTCGATGCGGGAAGGGTCGAGCTCGTGGGCGCCGCCGACGATGAACTCCCGGCGCGGCGCCACCACGTTGCCCATGAGCAGCTCGAAGATCTGCTCCGCGGCCTGTGTGTCCTCGATCCGGACGCGCCGCAGCGTCCGCTTCCGCGGGTCCATCGTGGTCTCGGCCAGCTGGTCGGCGTCCATCTCGCCGAGGCCCTTGTAGCGCTGGACCGGGTCCTTCCACCGGATCTTCTTGCGCTCGAGCTCCAGCAGGGTCCGGCGCATCTCCGCTTCGGTGTAGGTGTAGATGTGCTTGTCCTGCCCCTTCTTGGGGTTGACGAGCTCGATGCGGTGCAGCGGCGGCATCGCGGCGAAGACCCGTCCGGCCTCCACCAGCGGCCGCATGTACCGGTGGAACAGGGTGAGCAGCAGGCACCGGATGTGGGCCCCGTCCACATCGGCGTCGGCCATGAAGATGATCTTCTGGTAGCGGGCACCGGCGAGGTCGAACGTGCGCCCCGAGCCGGCTCCGACGACCTGGATGACCGCCGCGCACTCGGCGTTCTTGAGCATGTCCGCGACCGACGCCTTCTGCACGTTGAGGATCTTGCCGCGGATCGGCAGCAGTGCCTGGAACTCCGAGTCGCGGGCGAGCTTCGCGGTGCCGAGCGCGGAGTCGCCCTCCACGATGAACAGCTCGCTGCGGTCGACGTCGTCGCTGCGGCAGTCCACCAGCTTGGCCGGGAGCGCGGAGTTCTCCAGCGCGCTCTTGCGCCGCTGGTTCTCGCGGTGCTCGCGGGCGGCGATGCGGGCCTTGGCCGCCGAGACGACCTTCTCCAGCACCGCCCGCCCCTGCGCCTTCTGTCCCCGCTTCGGGTGCACGAAGAAGTTGCGCAGCTCGCGCCCGACGACCTGGCCGACGATCCGCGAGGCGGCGGGTGTGCCCAGCACCTCCTTGGTCTGCCCCTCGAACTGCGGCTCCGGCAGCCGTACGGTCACCACGGCGGTGAGCCCTTCGAGGACGTCGTCCTTGGTGATCGTCTCGTCGGACGCCTTCAGCAACTTGGTGGCACGGAGCTGTTCACCCACCGTGCGCACGAGCGCCCGCTCGAACCCGGCGACGTGGGTGCCGCCCTTGGGTGTGGCGACGACGTTGACGAACGGACGTACGACCGTTTCGTACCCGGCGCCCCAGCGCAGGGCCACGTCGACGGTCAGCTCGCGCTCCACCTCGCGGGGCGTCATGTGCGCGGTCTCGTCGAGCACCGGCACCGTCTCGGTGAAGTGCCCGGAGCCGCTCAGCCGCAGGACGTCGCTCACCAGCTCGTCCGGGGCGAGGAACTCGCAGAACTCGCCGATGCCGCCCTGGTAGCAGTATTCCTGCTGGTCGGGCTCCGCTCCCCGCTCGTCCCGCACGACCACGGTGAGGCCCGGCACCAAGAACGCGGTCTGCCGGGCGCGCTCGTGCAGCTCCGCCGCCTGGACCTGGGCCTCGGGCAGGAAGATCTGCCGATCCGGCCAGCAGCGCACCCGGGTGCCGGTCATCTGGTTGCCCGCGCCCGCTCGGCCGCCACGCCCCCGCCCGGTCCGCCCGGTCAGTCGACGGACCTTACGCAGCCCGGACTGGGCGGTGAAGGAACCCTCCGGCGAGCCGTTGTCGAAGACCCCCGGCACCCCCCGCCGGAAGCTCATCGCCCAGGTGTACCCGCCCCGGTCGACCTCGACGTCGAGCCGGGCGGCCAGCGCGTTGACCACCGACGCACCCACCCCGTGCAGGCCGCCGGACGCGGTGTAGGAGACACCGCCGAACTTGCCGCCCGCGTGGAGCTTGGTCATCACGAGCTCGACCCCGTTCAGGCCGCTCCTCGGCTCGACGTCGACGGGGATGCCCCGCCCGTTGTCGCGCACCTCGAACGAGCCGTCCTCGTACAGCAGCACCTCGACACGGGTGCAGAAGCCCGCCAGTGCCTCGTCGACGGCGTTGTCCACGATTTCCCACAGGCAGTGCATGAGGCCACGGCTGTCGGTCGACCCGACGTACATGCCCGGACGCTTACGGACAGCCTCGAGTCCTTCGAGGACCGACAGGTGGCGGGCGGTATAGCCGCGCTCCGAATCTTCGCCCTTGGCGAGGGCGGTCGTAAGGGCGGTCACGCTGGCGTCTGCTCCTCCCACTCGGGTCCCGCATGCACCTTAGCCGGACCTGAGCACGGCGGGGCGAAGGCTCGCCGTTCCGCTGTGGGCGTACACAGGGGGGTGATTCGGAAGACCCACGTCAGGTTAGATGTTGAACTGGATATTGCCACCGAGAGCGAGGAAGAGGCGACGTGACAGGAGCTCTTGCCCCGACGACACCGTTGACGGCCGCCGACCGGTGTGATCGGTGCGGCGCGCCAGCCTACCTCCGTGTGCTCCTCGAGAGCGGTGGGGAGCTGCTTTTCTGCGCTCACCACGGAAGGAAGTACGGCGAAGCCCTGAACAAGGTGGCGGTGGAGATCCAGGACGAGACGGACCGACTGCAGGAGACATCAGCCCCAGCGCCCGACGAAGAGCGCTGACCGGGAACCGGTCTGATATAGCGGGTGGCCGCCCCTTAGCGGGGCGGCCACTGCCGTTTGCGGCTAGAACGGTCGTCGAAGGCGTCGTCGAAGGCGGAGCCTAGTCGTCGAACTGGACATCGGTCTGGTCGCCTCGATACAGCTCCTCCGGCTTCCCCTTGCGCTGGACGACGAGAAAAGACACGCCTTCGGGAATGCCCTGCTCCTGGCGTTCGTGGCTGGACGGCGTCCTGGCCGAGATACGGGCGGACTTGTCGACCCAGACGATGGTCTTCTCCTCGTCCGAGCGGACGATGGAGCCGCGGCGCCTCAGGGTGACGATCAACCCTTCCTTGCGCAGCTCGGCGAGGGCCCCTCGGGCGGTGTTGCGGCCGACCTCGTACTCGCCGATGAGCTGGGACTCGGACGGAATCTTCTGGCCGGGCCGGTACTCCCCGGCCTCGATCTTCGCCCGCAGCACGTCGGCGAGCTGCAGGTATAGGGACCGATCGCCGCTCGGATCGAGCTTCACGCGGCGAACATACGTAGGCACGTCGGCATGAGGTCTTGTCGGTACATGCCAACGAGCCGAGGCAACCCCGGTTAACGGCGCGTCACTCCGGAATGCTGTCGCCGAGCGGCGGGATCTGTTGCACGTTACGCTGCACAACGCGCTCGCTCGCCTGGCACGACGCCCTCACCTCTTCCTCGGCCTGCGCGTATTGGGCCCGGCGTTCGGGATCGTTCCCACCTCCTGGATCTCCCGGACCGCGAAGGACGAGCTGTGAGGATGGCGCAGCCTTGGCCGCGATGGAGTGCGCCTGGTTGGCGGATGACGTGGCGAGTTGGTGGAGGCCCGCAGAGATATGGGCGCCCGCGGCAGCGGTTTCTGCAGCCGGTCGATGGTCCTGCCGTAGTCGGCGTCCAACTCGGACGCGCTCGCCTGGTAGGCGTCGGACGCCCCGCCGTCCCAGCTCTTGTCCGCGGTGGCGGTGGCGTGCCGGAAGCGCCTCCCGCGCCTCGGTGACCTGCTGGCTGGCATCCGCCATCTCCTTCGCGTTCTCCGCGATGCCGGGCGGGTTACAGTCGATCCGCTGCAGCGCGGCCACCGGGTCGACCGCCCCGACCTTCGCGCCGGCCTGACGCAGTAGCTGGACGTTCCCGTCCGCGGCGGCCGCCGCCAACGCGCCGTGCTTGAAACCCATCTCGATGCCCCCTTTGTTGGCCCGTCCCCCGCGAGCTAGTTATGGCCCCCACCGCCGCCGGGGGCCGGGTCGAGGTCCTTGAACTGCTCGCTGCCCTTGTCGTCGGCCTGCTCGTACGTGTCGGCGGTCCTGTCCAGCCTTTGGGCGTGCTCTTCGGTCCGGTCGGCGAGCTCGACCACCTCTTTGCGCCGGGACTGCACCGCCCGGTTCCACTTCGCGGCCAGCCCTTGAGCCTCCCCCGAAGGGCCGAAGTCGGCAGGCTCGCCGACGGCGCCGTCCAGCTGTCCGGCGGCCTCCGCATCGATCGCCGCCGCGACGCGTGTCTCCTTCGAAGCGTCGCGCAACCCGTCCGTGTCTACGCGGAACCCGCTCATGAGCCCCCTTAGCCCCCTTCCCCGCTATGCCGGCGCGGCACCTGAACCCCGCGTACCGCACGCGTGCACCGGCCGGCGCCCACTAACGTAGCGCGACCCCCGAGGCCGGGAAACCAGCGCCGCTGCCCGTAAGAAATCGGTAACCGGTGCCGGGCAGCGGACCGTCAGTCCAGGTAGTCGCGCAGCACCTGGGACCGGGACGGGTGGCGCAGCTTCGACATGGTCTTGGACTCGATCTGCCGGATGCGCTCCCGGGTCACGCCGTAGACCTTGCCGATCTCGTCGAGGGTCTTCGGCTGGCCGTCGGTAAGGCCGAACCGCATGGACACCACGCCGGCCTCGCGCTCCGACAGCGTGTCGAGCACCGAATGCAGCTGCTCCTGGAGGAGGGTGAAGGACACCGCGTCGGCGGGCACCACAGCTTCGGAGTCCTCGATAAGATCCCCGAACTCGCTGTCGCCGTCCTCGCCGAGCGGCGTATGCAGGGAGATCGGCTCCCTGCCGTACTTCTGCACCTCGACGACCTTCTCCGGGGTCATGTCGAGCTCCCTGGCCAGCTCCTCCGGAGCCGGCTCCCGACCGAGGTCCTGCAGCATCTGGCGCTGCACCCGCGCCAGCTTGTTGATCACCTCGACCATGTGCACAGGGATGCGGATCGTCCGCGCCTGGTCGGCCATGGCCCGGGTGATCGCCTGCCGGATCCACCAGGTCGCATAGGTGGAGAACTTGTAACCCTTGGTGTAGTCGAACTTCTCCACCGCCCGGATCAGACCGAGATTCCCCTCCTGGATGAG
>WHSR01000012.1 GCA_009379995.1 Streptosporangiales bacterium | reverse complement strand
GCCTACGTGGACGGCAAGCTCTACCGCGGCAACCCCGCGGCGATCGAGTTGACCGCCCACCGGCAGATCGCCTTGGTGTACGGGCCCAAGGACGCCAAGGTCGACGTCCCCGCCAGCTACAACTTCTCGCCCGGCGAGTGACTGTCGCCCTCGCCGTTACTACTATAGATTTGTAGTAGAACTTGCTCACAAGTTGTCGGGGAAGAGGCGGTGTCGATGGATCGGCGGATGTTTGTCGGGCGTGTCGTGGTAGTTGCCGTGGGTGCTTCCCCGGTCGCCGCCTTACTCGCGGCGTGCGGCGGCGACGAGGACGACCGGCGGCCCGGGATGGGCGGTCCGATGTCGCCGGGCATGGGCGGTTCGGGGATGCCGGACTGGATGATGGACGACGGCCGGATGGACGCGCAGATGGGGCGCGACATGCGGGTGATACACCGGCTGCTGGTCGGTCACGAGGAGATCCGCCGCGAGGTGGCCGACGTTCCGGACGGGATTCGTGCCGTCACCACAAGCGAGGATCCTGCGGTGGCCGAGCTGATCCGTACGCATGTGTGGCAGATGAAGGACCGTATCGAGCGGGGGGATCCGATCCGGCAGATGGACCCGGTGTTCCGGGAGATCTTCGAGCATCACGAGGCCATCAGCATGAAGATCGAACAGGTTTCCGGCGGCGTGCGGGTTGTCGAGATCTCGTCGGAACCACAGGTCGAGCTGCTGATTCGTCAGCACGCCCGCCGGGCGGTTTCCGAGTTCGTCGCGGCCGGCATGCAGCGCGCCATGAGTCCGACACCCCTGCCCCCCGGTTACCGGGGTTAGAGAGGCCGTCCGCGCTCGCTAACCAGCTCGCGTCGCGACGGCTTCGATCATGGGGCTGGTCAGAACCCACCTCGGCATCGGTTGGAACGCCTCGAAGTGTTCGAGGGCGAATCCGGCCCGCTCGATCGCGGCCCGGGTGTCCCGGTTCGGGTGACACCCCGCTCCCACGCGGGACCACAGCGGGTCGAGCCGGTCCTGCCACACCGCCAGTCGGCCCGATCCCCGTACGTGCTCCAGCACCACGAGCCGACCATTCGGCTTCAGCACCCGGAACGCCTCGGCCAGGGCCCGATTCGGATCAGGAACCGTGCACAACACGAGCGTGTACACGGCGGCGTCGAAACGACCATCGGGGTCGGGCAACGAATCCGCCGTGTCCTGGCGAACCTCCACCGGAACGGCCGCCTGCTCGACCCGGTCGGCCAGCCGTCGGCGCATCGCCGGATCCGGCTCGCTGACCACCACCCGAGAGGCCGCGCGATAGTGCGGCAGGTTCGCGCCGGTGCCCGCGCCGATCTCCAGAACCTCGCCTTCCAGGTCGCGCAGCAGGCGCGCGCGGCGTTCACCCAGCCAGCCCTTTTCCAACGGGCGGGTCTGTAGATCGTAGATCGCGGCGAAGACCCGGTGTCCTCGCTCTCGGCGGTCCATTCGGCGGTCCTTTTCCTCGGCCGTGTTCTGCCCTCGATGCTCCCCGCGCGATCCCTCCCGGGGCCTAATACTACGATCCTGTAGTACTATGTCGGCGTCGTCAAATACTCCGGAGGTGAGCCCGCATGTCAGTGGCCAGCGACCCATCAGCGGACGCGTCCCAGCGCGTCGTCAACGTCGAGCAGGCCGAGGCCTGGAACGGAGACGACGGCCGGCACTGGGTGGCCCACCGCGACCGCTACGACGCGATGCTGCCCCGGTTCACCCGTCGCCTGATGCAGGCCGCGGATGTCTCGCCGGGAGAACGGGTGCTCGACATCGGATGCGGCGCCGGTGAGACGACCTGTGCGGCCGCCCGGGCGGCGCGGGGCGGAACGGCGCTGGGGGCGGACATCTCGAGGCCGCTGCTCGGCGAGGCGCGCCGCCGAGCCGAGCGAGAAGGGCTGGACAACGTGCGGTTCGAGGAGGCCGACGCGCAGGTCCACCCCTTCGGTGCGGGACGGTTCGACGTGGCCATCAGCCGCTTCGGCGTGATGTTCTTCGCCGACCCGGCCGCGGCGTTCGCCAACATCGCCCGCGCCCTCGCACCCGGAGGGCGCCTGGCGTTCTTGGCCTGGCAGCAGGCCGCACACAACGAGTGGGTGGTCACCCTGGGCGCGGCCCTGGCCGCCCACGTCGAACTCCCGCAGATGGGCGGGGACGGACCCGGACCGTTCTCGCTCGCCGACCCCGAGGGGATACGGCAGCTGCTGGGCCAGACCGGCCTCACTCAGGTCACGGTCGACGCGGTCACCGAACCCATCCGCCTGGGCAGCGACGTCGAGGACGTCATCGACTTCGCGCAAGACCTGGGCCTGGTACGTGACCTCCTGGCCGATGTCGATACGGCGACCAAGTCACGGGCCCTCGACGGCATGCGGGACGCCCTGGCGCCCCATCACACCGAAGACGGGATCCTCCTCGGCGCGGCGGCCTGGCTTGTCACCGCCCGCCACCAGTAGCGGACCGGTTATTTACCGCGGCTGGTGCTGAGGATGACCCCAGAGCCTTGATCGATCTCGACCGAGACGAGCCGCGGGTCGGTGAGCAGGGTCCGGCGGACTCCGTCCTGCCTGGTGCGCTGCTCGTTGGTCCAGTCCGCCATCGGGGTCATGTCGTCCACGACGAGCAGACCGTGTGGGTTGAGAGCCGCGATAGTGCGGTCGAGACCGTCCCACTTGCCCGCGGGGGCGTCGGCGAAGATCAGATCGAACGAGCCCAGCCGGTTCAGCAGGTCGAGGGCGTCTCCTGTGCGCAGGTCGACGTAGGCCGGCCAGTCGTTCTGCGCGGCCACGGCCGCGGTCTGCGGGTCGAATTCGACGGTGGTCACCGTGACGTCGGTTCTGGGCAGCAGCGCCGAGGCGATCCAGGCGGTGCCGACCCCGGCGCCGGTACCTAGTTCGAGCACCCGGTCGTTCGGGGGAAGGTGTACGGCGAGTACGGCCAGCAGCCGTCCGACGGCGGGCACGCAGGACAGCGGGAAACCCGCGGATCGGGCCCGCTCGGTGGCCGCCGTGACAAGTGCAGGAGCCGCATCCATGGTTTGTCACTCTACCGCGGCGTTAAGGTAGGTCTCTTGGTGCGTTTCCGCCACGCCTCCGCCGCCGTACCGGCAAGTGAAGGAACACGTCGATGCCTCAGGAGTTCGCCTGCCCCGCGTGTGGGGAGACCGAGAACCTCACCGGTGAGCGCCGGCCGGACGGAATCCACCTCACCTGCGGCGCCTGCGGCAACACCTGGCCCCGATACGCCGCCCGCGCCTGTGCCACCTGTGGCGGAACGCGACTCCACGAACGCACGCAGGCCCTTACCCAGTATTCGCGCGGCACTCAGCTGTCCGTCGTCGGATGGCAGAAGGTGCCGCTGTGTGAGACCTGCGACGCCGCCATGCTCGCCCGCTCCAGCGAAGGCAAGCCGATCCCGCACACCTACCGACCCGCGGCCATCGCCCGGCGCGACGCTGGTGGCGACGACGTACTCGACACCCAGATCCTCCCGCAGTGACGCAGGGATTTGCGGATGAAGGGGTCGCGCCGATGCCCGCCGGGTTGATGCAGATCGGCGAGGTGGCCGAACGTACGGGGTTGTCGCTGCGCACCATCCGGTACTACGAAGAGGTCGGTCTTGTCGCGCCGTCGTCGCGGACCCAGGGCGGCTTCCGGCTGTACACGGAGCAGGACGTGGAGCGGCTGCTGGTGATCAAGCGGATGAAGCCGCTCGAGTTCAGCCTTGGCGAGATGCGCGAGCTGCTCAGCACCCTCGACCAGCTCGCCGACCTCGACGACGACAAGCAGCCGCGGGAGCGGGACACGTTGCTTGCCCGGCTGAGCATGTATCGGCAGGCCGCGGACGCCCGCTGCGAGGCCCTGCGCGCCCAGCTCGGCAACGCCGAGGAGTTCGCGGAGGGCCTCAAGCGCGAGCTCACCCGGCGTCAGAGGTCGGCGGGTCGGCGTTGAGAGCGGAGGACGTTGATCGGGCGCGCGGCGGTCTGGCTCTTCCCGGCTCCAGCGTCGATCGCATCGAGCACGCGGATCGGCTCCGTGCCGCCGCCGACCGGCTGGTCGGGGCGTAGACCGCGGGCGCCGCGCGAGGAGAACACTACGCTAACGTCACAGTATATTTCCGCTCGGGTCGCACTTCCGCGCTCGGCCCACGACGGCGGCGGACCTGAAGTACCGTTGCGCGCGCGGGAGGAGACAGATGACCGACGAGTTCATGCAGATCCTGCCGGACGGCAAGCCGTGGCCGCCCACAACCCCATACGGCCGGTAAGCACCGTGGCCAAGGGACGACACCACGCGGACCCGAAGGGCTACAGCAGGTACCTCGTGACTGCCCTCGGGCTGTTCCTCCTGCTCGCGTTGCTCGGGATCGGAGGCTGGGCGCTCCTCAACGTCCTTGGCGCGCGGCCTGCCGCAAGTGCTGGGCCATCCGCCGCATCGGACTGGTAGTTGCCCAATTCTATGGGTTCTTCGGGTTGATTCTGCTGGGCTATCATTCCCGGCATGACGATGTTCCGGATCGGCGAGGCCGCCGCGGTGCTGGGCGTCAGCGCCGACACCATCCGGCGGTGGATCGACGTCGGTCGGCTGCCGGCGCGGCGGGACGGCCACGGTCACCGGCGCATCGCGGGCGCCGACCTGGCCGCGTTCGCCCGCGCGCAGGCCAACCCCGATACGGCCGACGGCGGTGTGGCCTCTTCGGCGAGGAATCGCCTGCGCGGCATCGTGACCGAGGTGATGCGGGACGCGGTGATGGCCCAGGTGGAGATCGCTGCGGGGCCGTATCGATTGGTGTCGCTGATGAGCCGGGAGGCCGCCGACGAGCTCGGGCTCGAGGTAGGGGTGGTCGCGGTCGCGGTGGTGAAGTCCACCAACGTGGTGGTGGAGGTCCCCGAGCCCCGGACCGGAGAAGTCCCCGTGGCGGGGGAGACGTAGGTGGCGCGACCTCCGTCCCGACGGGTCCGGAGCCTGCTCGGTGCCGCGCTCGCCGTGCTTACGGCGCTGGCGGCGGTCGGCTGCGGCAGCACCGAGTCGTCGTCGGGAGACGACAGGACGCTGGTGGTGTTCGCGGCCGCCTCGCTCACCGAGTCGTTCACCGCGTTGGGGAAGACCTTCGAGTCCAGCCATCCCGGGGTGAGCGTGAAGTTCAACTTCGCGGGGAGCTCCGCGTTGGCACAGCAGATCGTCCAGGGCGCTCCCGCCGACGTGTTTGCCTCGGCCAACCCGGCCACGATGGCGACGGTCGCCGACGCCAAGCTCGCCGCCGGGCAACCCCGGGTCTTCGTCAAGAATCGCCTGGAGATCGCCGTTCCCCCGGACAACCCGGGCAACGTACGCACGCTCCAGGATCTGGCGAACCCGGCGTTGAAGGTCGTGCTCTGCGCCGAACAGGTGCCGTGCGGCGGCGCGGCGACCAGGGCTCTGGCCGCGGCCGGGGTGAAGGTCAGGCCGGTCTCCGAGGAAAAGGACGTCAAGGCGGCCCTCACCAAGGTGCAGCTCGGTGAGGCCGACGCCGCACTCGTCTACCGCACCGACGTCGAGGCCGCCGCGGGCAAGGTTCGAGGTATCGAGTTCCCCGAGGCGGCCAAGGCCGTCAACGAGTACCCGATCGTGACGCTGGCCGAAGCGCCCCAGCCCGACCTGGCAGGAGGGTTCGTCCGGTTGGTCCTCTCCGAGCGAGGCAGGACCGCGCTGACCCGGGCCGGGTTCGAGTCGCCCTGATGCCTGCGGTTCGTACCCGGGTGCCGGGGCGGGTCCCCTGGGTGCTGGTGCTTCCGGCGCTGGCCGGGCTGGCGTTCCTGGTGCTGCCGCTGGCCGGGCTGGTGATCCGCGCGCCCTGGGCCACCCTGCTCACCCGGTTGGGTGAACCCCAGGTCTGGGACGCGCTGCGGCTGTCCCTGATCACCGCCACGGCCGCCACGGCGGTGTGTCTGCTGTTCGGGGTCCCGCTCGCCTGGCTGCTGGCGCGGATCACCTTTCCCGGGCGCCGGCTGGTCCGCGCACTGGTCACCGTGCCCCTCGTACTGCCCCCGGTGGTCGGGGGCGTCGCGCTGCTGCTGGTCCTCGGACGGCGCGGCCTGCTGGGCCGCTGGCTCGATGCGGCGTTCGGGGTCTCGCTGCCGTTCACCACCGCCGGAGTCGTGGTCGCCCAGGCGTTCGTGGCGATGCCGTTCCTGGTGATCAGCGTCGAGGGCGCGCTGCGCGCCGCCGACCTGCGCTACGAGGAGGCCGCCGCCACCCTCGGCGCCTCCCGTTGGACCACCTTCCGCCGCGTAACCCTTCCCCTCGTGGCCCCCGGGCTGGCCGCCGGAGCGATCCTGTGCTGGGCCCGGGCGCTCGGGGAGTTCGGCGCCACCATCACGTTCGCCGGGAACTTCCCCGGCCGTACCCAGACGATGCCGCTGGCCGTCTACCTCGCGCTGGAGACCGATCCGCAGGCGGCCATCGTGCTCAGCCTCGTCCTGCTCGCCGTCTCGGTGATCGTGCTGGCCAGCCTCCGCGACCGGTGGGTGAACACGCCATGAACCTGCACGCCCACCTCGTCGTCGAGCGGGCCGCCTTCACCCTCGACGTCGAACTCGCCGTCGCCGCCGGCCAGGTGCTCGCCCTGCTGGGCCCGAACGGCGCGGGCAAGACCACAGCCCTGCGCGCCCTTGCCGGACTCACCCCTCTCACCCGGGGGCACATCACCCTCGACGGACAGCCGCTGCATCCGCTGCCGGCCGAACGCCGCCCCGTCGGCATGGTCTTCCAGGACTACCTGCTCTTCCCCCACCTGAGCGCGCTCGACAACATCGCCTTCGGCCCGCGCTGCCGCCGTACGACCAGGGCGGAGGCCCGCCGCCAGGCCGCCCGATGGCTACAGCGGGTCGGCCTCGCCGACCAGGCGGCGACGAAGCCCCGCGCGCTTTCCGGCGGACAGGCCCAACGCGTCGCCCTCGCCCGAGCCCTCGCGGTGACTCCCCGCCTGCTCCTGCTCGACGAACCGCTCGCCGCCCTCGACGCACACACCCGCCCACACATCCGCGCCCAGCTACGCCGCCACTTGGCGGACTACGATGGCGCCACCGTCCTGGTCACCCACGATCCGCTGGACGCCATGGTCCTCGCCGACCACCTCGTCGTCGTCGAGGCGGGCCACGTCGTCCAGCACGGTGCCCCCAGCGAGGTCGCCCGTCACCCCCGCACCGACTACGTCGCCCGCCTGGTGGGGCTGAACCTCTACCGCGGCACCGCCCACCGTCACACCGTGTCCCTCGAGGGCGCCGACCTCAGCCTCGACGCCGCCGAATCCCTCGACGGACGGGTCTTCGTCGCCTTTCCGCCCTCCGCCGTAGCCCTGTTCCGAGCCCGTCCCGACGGCAGCCCACGCAACCTTTGGCAGACGGCAATCGCCGGCATCGAACGCCACGGCGACCGCGTGCGCATCCACCTCGACCATCCGCTGCCCGCGGCCGCCGACATCACCGCCGCCGCCCTCGCCGAACTGGACCTGACCGAGGGCCAGCGCGTCTGGGCCGCCGTCAAGGCCACCGAAACCCACGCCTACCCCGCGTAGCCGCGCCCTCTCAGGACCGAGAGAGGGCCAGGTCCGGTGGGCACCCTTGACAGCCGCCGGCCCACCACTAGACTGACCGGTCGGAACAGGCCGTTGGCATCGCAGCCCGGCTCTGCCTCCTGGAGGTGGCTGAGGTGAACCTGAGTTGGATCACCGATCGGGTCGTCGGCCAGGTGCCCGTGGGTGATCCGCATGCTCCTTGCCTCTCCGTGGACGGTCGGCATCGCCTGACGTACCTGGAGTTGCGCGAGCGGCGCGATCGATACGCCAACGCGTTGCTCGAGATGGGCGTCACCAAGGGCGATCGCGTCGGTGTCCTGCTGCTGAACTCGCTCGAGTACATCGCCCTGTATTTCGCGATCGCCCGGATCGGGGCCATCGCGGTCCGGCTGAACTTCAGGCTCGCTCCGCCGGAGCTGCGGTACGCCCTGTCCGACTCGGGCTGCAAGGTTCTGTGCCTGCACAGCGACCTGATCGACCGCGTCGCGCCGATTCGCGGCCAGGTTCCGGTCTCGACGTACGTCGTCTTCCCCGGCAAGGACGGCGGGACCACCGAGACCCCGCAGTGGGCGCGGTCGTCGAGGGTCATGGAGTCTGGGGGCGCGGCCGACGTACCGGTCGCGGAGCCGTCGCCGGACGACGGGCTCATGCTCATGTACTCGTCGGGGACGACCGGGAGACCGAAGGGTGCTCTGTGGACGCATGGCAACGCCCTCTGGTTCGGCTCCATGCAGGCGATGAAGTGGCGATACGGACCGTCCACGGCGGCGATGACCACCGGACCGCTTTACCACGTCGGTGCGTTCGAGGACCTGTTGCTGCCCGCGCTGCTGGCCCAAGGGAAGGCCGTGTTCCTGTCCAGCGGCGGCTTCACGGTGGAGCGCCTCGTCGCGGCGCTGCGCGGGGAGTCCGTCACCGACGTCCTTCTCTACCCCTTCATGCTCTACGACCTTCTACGACTCCCCGACCTCGACGAAAACGATCTCGGTTCGCTGCGCCGTATCGTCTGTGGCGGGGACCCGATCATGGGGTGGGCGGTGGCGGAGATGGAGCGCAGGCTGCCGGGGATCGAGCTCGTCCAGGCGTACGGTCTGACCGAGGGCGGCGGCATGTCGACGTGCCTCGACCACGACGACTGCCGGAAGCATCCGGACAGCGTCGGTCGGCCGCTGCCGTTGACCGAGGTCAAGGTTGTGCGAGAGAACGGATCGCCGGCCGAGCCCGACGAAGTGGGCCAGGTGCTGGTGCGGAGCCCCAGCGTGTGTGCCGGGTACTGGCAGAAGCCCGAGGAGACCGAGAAGACCTTCGTCGACGGCTGGTGCCACACCGGGGACCTCGGGCGGTACACACCCGACGGTTTCCTCGTCCTGACCGGCCGCAAGAAGGACATGATCCGAAGCGGCGGGGAGAACATCTATCCCGCCGAGGTCGAGACGGTGCTGACCTCTCACCCCGACATCAAGGAGGCGGCCCTCGTCGGGGTGCCGGACGACCGGTACCTGGAGGTCGGCTGCGCCGTGCTCGTCCCGGACCAGGGTGGCCCGCCCTCGGCCGACGAGGTGAAGGGCTACTGCCGGGAGCGGCTGGCGGGCTACAAGTGCCCGTCGCACGTGGTGTACGTGGAGGAGTTGCCGAGAAACCCCTCGGGGAAGGTGCTGAAGTACGTGCTCCGTGAACGGTACCGCGACATCGGAAAGACCTCATGACTGACAATCGCGCCGTCGCGCTCGTCACAGGTGCGGCCAGCGGCATCGGCCGTGCCGCCGTCGAGCGCTTTCTCGCCGCCGGCTGGCGCGTCGTGGCCGCCGACCTCAACGCCGCCGCCGGGAAGGAACTCCTGTCCGACCTCTCCGGGAGCGGGGGTCTCGAGTTCGCGCGGACCGACGTGTCCCGGGAGGAGGACGTGGCCGCGGCGGTCGCGCGCGCGACCGAGGCGTTCGGCCGCATCGACTGCGTGGTCAACAACGCGGGGATCGGCGGAGCGTTCGGGCCGATCACCGAGATCGAGGTCGACGACTGGGACCACACGTTCGCGGTGCTGGTCCGGGGCGTCTTCCTCGGTATCAAACACGGCGCCCGGGCGATGCGGGCGCAGGGGACCGGTGGGGCCATCGTCAACACGGCGTCGATCGCCGCGCTCAGCGGGGGAGCCGGCCCGCAGGCGTACTCGGCCGCCAAGGCCGCGGTGCTCAACCTCGGGCGGTCCGCTGCCGTCGAGCTCGCCGCCGACCACATCCGGGTGAACACGGTCTGCCCCGGCCTCATCGCGACCCCGCTGCTCGGGCGCAGCGAAGAGCAGGCGCGTCCGGTGCTGGACCAGTTGCAGCCGTGGCCGGAGATGGGTCAGCCCGAGCAGGTGGCGAACCTGATCGTCTTCCTGGCAAGCGACGAGGCCCGCTTCATCACCGGCGAGGCGGTCACCGTCGACGGAGGCGTCACGGCCGCTGGCCCCCGGCTGGACGACTCGCTCGGCGGTAACCCCGCCCGGCGCGGGCTGGTCGGCGTCAACCACGGATCCACCGGAGTGCGTTCCCTCGTCCGCCGTCGGCTCGGCGGAAAGGGGGACGGCAAGGAAGGGCGTGGGACGTGAGCGAGGACGGCGCGAGGGATGGGCTGCGCGAGCAACTCCTCCACTTCATGGAGACCTTCGAACCTCCGTCGGGTGACAGCCCGCTGGACGTCCTGAAGCGGTGCGACCCCCTGATGAACGAGGTGGGGCCGGACGTGGAACGGATCGAGGGCGTTCCGCTTCGTACCGTCGACTCGTGGCGGGTGACGGCGGACGTCTTCGTGCCCCGCGGAACTCCTCCCTTCCCGACGCTTGTCTACTTCCACGGCGGCGGTTGGGTGACCGGCAACCCGGCAACCCACCGCCGTCTCGCGGAGGAGTTCGCCGACGGCGGCTTTCTCACCATCAGCGTCGACTACCGGCGGGCGCCGAAGCATCGTTTCCCGGCGGCCCTGGACGACTGTGCCTTCGCCGTCGGGTGGGCCGCCGAACATGCGGGATCGTACGGCGGCGGTTCGGCCCTCGCGGTCGGCGGAGACTCCGCCGGGGCCAACCTGGCGGCCGCGGTGCTGGCGAACCGGCGGGGGCTGTCGCTTCCCCCGGTGGCGGCGGGGCTGCTGCTGTACGGCATCTACGAGTTCCACGACGCGCTGCCGGTCCTCGGCAACCTTGTGGGCGGGAGCGACGCCGGGAGTCAGCTCTACCTGCCCGCGGACCGGTTCGAGGAGTTGCGAGGGGATCCGCGGGTGAGCCCTCTGTACGGCTGTCGCGAACTGCCCCCCTGCTACCTGACGGTCGGCTCGCGGGATCCGCTGCTGGACCAGACGCTGCGGCTTGCCGAGGGCCTGCGCGGGGCAGGTGTTGAGCACGACCTGCACGTCGCCGACGGGGCGCCGCACGCCTTCCTGCAGCTTGCGTTCCTGGAGGCATACGCGGAGGGCCACCGCCGGGCACGGGAGTTCTTGACCAAGCACGTCCTTGTACAGAGTGCCAGAGGCTGATAGTCTCTGTACCGACCGGTCGAAACAGACCCCGACAAGAGGCTGGCGGTCATGAAGTTTGGACTGTTCATTTTGGGTGACCATCGGGATCCCTCGGTCTCCCACAAAGAGCGGCTCGATCAGTTCATGGAACAGGTCGAGCTCGCGGAGTCCCTCGGCTTCGATTCCGTTTGGTTCGCCGAGCACCACTTCACCCCGTACGGTCTGGTCGGAAACACGCTCACCATGGCCGCGGCCGCGGCGGTACGGACCGAAAGAGTCCGCATCGGGACCGGAATCGTCATCGTCCCGTTCATGCATCCGCTGCGACTGGCCGAAGAGGCGAGCATGGTGGACGTGCTGTCCGGCGGCCGTCTCGATCTGGGCCTGGGACGTGGTTACCAGCCCGTCGAGTTTCGTACCCTGGGCGAAAACATGGAGGAGTCGCAGGCGAAGTTCGACGAGGCGCTCGAGGTTTTGGACGAGGCATTCGCCGGGAAGACGTTCTCCCACCACGGCCGCCACTGGAGCTTTGACGACGTGACGGTCCAGCCGCGGCCGGTCCAGGAACCGCTGCCGTTCCGCATCGCCGCGGCCAGCCCACCGACCTTCGAGCGGCTGGGCAGGCAGCGGCGACGTATTCTTACCTCGCCGAATTTCACGCCGAGCGACTTGGTGAAGTCGCTGAACGAGAAGTATCTGTCCGCGTACGCCGCCGCTGGTCCCCTCGATCTCGACGACATCGAGATACCCATGCTCAAGCAGGTCTTTGTCCACCGCGACCCGGCGAGTGCCCTTTCGATACCTCGGGAGTATTCCCTTGCCTACTTTCGGCTTCTCGGCCATCTGATCGCCGAAGAAGGGGAGGAACACAAGGGCTACGAAATGTACTCGAAGACCAAGCGGCACCTGGAGACTCTCACCTACGAGAAGCTCCTGGCCGATGGCGTCGTCTTCGGCACACCCGATGAAGTGACGGAGAAGATGGTCCAGCATTGGCGTGATCTCCACATCAACTACTTCCTCGCCTGGTTCGACTTCGGGGGTATCCCGAGGGAGCAGGCGCTGTCCTCCATCGAGCTCTTCGCTCGTGAGGTGATGCCGGCCGTACGGTCACGGGCCCCAGGCGTGTCCGCGGCGACGGCAAGGGTCGCCGAAGCGGGCGGCGGCCGGCCTGCCGAGCGACGGACGGAAGGCGTAGCGGGGTGACGGAGATGGTGACCGAAGTTCAGTTCCGACAGGGCATGTCCCAGCTCGCGGGTGGCGTCACCGTTGTCACCTGCACCGACTACGACGGGGCCTGGCGGGGCTTCACCGCAAGCGACGTATGCTCCCTGTCCCTCAAGCCGCCCATGGTGCTCGTCTGCCTCGACCGCGCGGCGGAGTGCCACCCCACCTTCCAGGTGGCGTCGAGCTTCGCCGTCAACATCTTGGCGAGCGAGGACCGACAGCTGGCCAAGCGCTTCGCGACCAAGGGCGAAGAGAAGTTCGCCGGCACCAGCTTCCACGAGGGTCCGCTGGGCGCTCCTGTCCTGCCCGAGGCCCTCGCGACTATCGAGTGCCACGCGCGGGAACGTATAGACCTCGGCGACCACACGATCCTGACCGGAGCCGTGGAAAGAGTCGTCACCAATGACGGCCAACCCCTCGTGTATTACGACCGAGACTTTTGGCGGCTGATGAACGCCCAGCGTGAGGAGTGTGCAAGCTAGCGCTCATTTCTAGCGACCCCGAGCCCAACCGTAGCGTCCGCGGTCCATCCCACTCGGGCCGCGGCTACCGGCGTGTCAGATATGTCGACTTAATCCTTGTCGGCATGCCCGGCGTGGGCCGGTCGCGGGCGTGACCACAGCGGTTTTCGCGCCTTCGTCTCGCGACTAGGTCTTGACCCGCCCTGCCGCTTGTGTTTCGATGTCTACTGATCGGTCCACTGTCGTGTACCGATCGGTCTACTACGAGCTGGCTTGAGATCAACGTCGCGGGCGATCCGTCGAACGAGAGAGGGGTGGGAAATTGAAACCGCATCCACGACCTCAAGAGTCCATTCTCCATGTAGAAAGGGAACCAGTAGACGGCTCTTGTCCGGCATGCGGCTCCGCGGAACTGTTCCGCTACCCGGTGCTCAGCGAGGGCGGCTGGTGGCAGGTTGTAAAGTGCCGGAGCTGCCTTCACTCGGTCGAACGCGAGCGCGGCGGACTATTCGGGTCCATGGTGCCCATCGGCGGACTCTGAGGCGCCGATCGAGCCTTCGGCCATTGAGCAAAGGGAGTCGTTGAGACTTGTCGAAAAGGAGTAACCTATGGCGGGCGACGGTCTGGTAGGTATCGACGTAGGCGGTACCTTCACCGACTGTATTTCCTACGAGAACGGTCAGATCAAGGCGCTGAAGGTCCCGTCGAAGAAGGTCGACCCGGAACAGGCGGTCGTCGAGGGTGCCTCCGCCCTGGGGCTGGATTCGGTCACGTATTTCAACCACGCGAGTACGGTCGGGCTGAACGCCGTCATTACCCGTAACTTGCCCAAGATCGGGTACCTGACGACCGACGGGCACCGGGATGTACCGGACATGGGCCGTGCCCTGCGCCCGTTCGAGGCGCTCACCGACCCGTCGTGGCGGCGGTCGTTCGGCGACGCGAACAGGCCGCTCGTGCCGCGCTACCTGCGTCGCGGGGTGAAGGAGCGCATCAAGGCCGACGGCTCGGTGCTCATTCCGCTGGACCGGGACGACGCGCGTAGGCAGCTTGGCGTCCTCAAGAAGTGCAATGTGCAGGGCGTCGCCATTTGCCTGATCAATGCGTACGTCAGTCCGGAACACGAGATCCAGCTGCGCGAGCTCGTCCGCGAGGTGCTCGGGGACGATATGCCGTGCTCGATCTCCAGCGAGGTCTCCCCGCTGGCCAAGGAATACGCCCGCGCGTCGACCACGATCGTCGACGTCCTGATGAAGGGCATCTTCCGGCGGTACGCCGACAACCTGGTACAGGGTCTGCAGGAGCGGAACTTCCAGGGTGTCGTCAACTTCGCCGACTGCGCGGCGACCCTGCTCCCCATCGACTTCGCGCTGGAGCGCCCGTACCGGGTCATCTTCTCCGGCCCGGCGGCGGGAACGGTGTCCACGTCGTACTTCGGGAGCCTGATCGGCGAGAACAACTTCATCTGCGCGGATGTGGGTGGCACGTCCACCGACATCAGCGTGGTCACCGACGGCAGCCCGATCGTCAACACCACGTTCGAGGTCGAGCACGACCTGCTCGTCAACACCCTGGCCAACGAGATCTCCAGCCTGGGTGCCGGCGGCGGAAGCCTCGTGAGCGTGGCGCCCGGCGGCGCGCTCCAGGTCGGGCCGGAGAGCGCCGGCGCGGATCCGGGGCCGGCCTGCTACGGGCGCGGCGGCACCAAGCCGACCATGACCGACGTCTGCCTGCTGGCCGGGCTGCTCAACGAGGAGGAGTTCCTCGGCGGCGAGATGCGTCTCGACCGGAGCAAGGCGCGGGCGGCCTTCGAGTCCCTCGACACCCCGCTGTCGCTGGACGAGCGGGTGCACCATGCCTACCGGCTCGGCCTGCACAACATCAGCGAGGGGATCACCGACATCGCCATCCGCTACGGCATCGACCCCCGCGACTTCTCGATCATGGCGTATGGTTCGGCCGGCCCGATGCTGCTCCCGGCCGTCCTCGAGCTCACCGGCGTGAAGTCCGTGGTCGTGCCGCCCTACCCGGGGCTGTTCTCCGCGCTCGGCCTGGTGAGCGCCGACCGGGTCTACACCGACAACAGGTCGGCGTACACGGTGCTCACCCCCGACGCCGCCGCCCAGGTGAACGACATCTACACCTCGCTCGAGGAGTCGCTGCTGGAGCGGATCAACGCGCGGCGTGACGAGGTTACGATCCTGCGGACCTTCGACGGCCGGCTGGTGGGCCAGACCTGGGATACGCCGTTCGTCACGGTGCCGAACGGAGAGATCTCGGTCGGCGGCATCGAGACGATGATCGGCAACTTCCACCGGGCCTACAAGGAGCGGTGGGGTAACCAGTTCGAGGCCATGCCGGTCGAGGGTGTGACCTACCGGGTCCAGGTGATCGCGCCGATCCAGAAGGTCACGTACCAACCCGTCCCGAAGGCCACCGGGACCAAGCCCGAGCCCACCGGCCGAGTAGTCCTTCGCTATCTGGAAAGCGGCGAGGCCGAGGCCAACGAGTACGCGCGGGAGAACCTGCGGTCCGGCGACGTGGTGGACGGCCCCGCGATCATCCGAGAGGCGATGGCCACGATCCAGGTCTGCGTCGGCCAGCAGGCGACTGTCGGCGACCTTGGGGAGATCGTGATCAGGCGTTCCGGGACCTCGCTGTGACGCGCGGCGGGACCCGGTAAGGCAAGGAGGTACGACGTGACGGTGACACAACCGCAACCAACTTTGATCAAAGACCTGTCGCGTGCCGAGTTCGAGGGGCGTTACAGCTGCGACCGCCTGACCGCGACGGTGCTCAACAACAAGTTCCAGTACATCGTCGAGCACATGTGCAGTGGGCTGCTGAACACGGCCTTCTCCATCATCCTGCGCGACTGGTACGACTTCGCCGCGGTGATCTCGGGGCCCCGGTCGCTCGGGTATCCGATGCCCGCGGTGAGCAACAGCCTGCTGCTGTTCATCGGGACGATGGACGAGGCCGTGCACAACGCCTTCGAGGAGTACGGCATCGAGAACGTCCGGCAGGGCGACGTGCTCCTCGGCAACGACCCCTACCGCATGGGCAACCACGTCAACGACCTGTGCTTGATGCGGCCGGTCTTCTACCGCGGCTCCGAGGAGCCGGTGGCCTTCATCACGCTCCGGGCGCACATGCTGGACATGGGCGGTGTCGTGCCGGCCGGCTTCAGCGGGACGAAGAAGAACGTCTACGAGAACGGTCTCGTCCTCGCCCCGCGGCTGCTCTACCGGGACGACAAGCCGGTGAAGGAGACCTACGACCTCATCTTCGACAACGCTCGGTTCGGCGAGCTGCTGTTCTCGGACCTGACGAGCATCTACCACGATCTGCTGCTCGCCGAGCGGATGCTCGTCGAGGCCATCGACCGCTACGGGCTCGACGCGTACCTGGGTGCCGTGCAGTACGCCTGCGATCTCGGCGCGGAGACCATGGGCGGCGGCATCGCGGCGCTGCCGGACGGCGACTACGTCGGCGAGGAGCAGCTCGACTGCGACGGCGTCGACGACACCGAGGAATACAAGGTCAAGGTCACCATCCGGGTCCGGGGGGACCGGGCGGAGGTGGACCTGTCCGGCACCTCCCGCCAGGCCCGTACCTCGATCAACGCCGGTTGGCTGGACGCGAGGACCGCCACAGCCGTGGCGTTGAAGCTCCTCCTCGATCCGAAGACGCCGTACACCTCGGGGGCGATGCGCAACATCGACCTGGTGTTGCCCGAGGGAACGTTGGTCAGCGCGCTTCCACCGGAAGGAGTCATCTTCCTCTATTGGGAGGCCTCCAACCTGGTGGTCAACGCGACCTTCCGGGCGCTCCGGGAGGCTCTGGGCGCCAGGGCGGCCGGCGGCGATTACCTGTCGCTGAACATCCACAACGCCAACGGCGTCTCCCCGGACGGCACCCCCTGGGTCACCATGGCCCAGTGCGGTGGCGAACACGGGCCGTGGGGCGCCACTCAGGAGGCCGACGGCGAGACGTACACCGTCTTCTACCAGGCCAACAACATCGACCCGCCCACCGAGGCCATCGAGAAGGACCTCCCCGTGGTGCTCCTGCGCAAGGACTACGCGCCGGACACCTCCGGGTCCGGCAAGAACCGGGGCGGGGCGGCGGTGGTCAAGGACACCCTCTGGCTGTCCGACGCCGAGCACTACTCGACGCCGCTGCACGTCAAGCGACCGAGCGGCTTCGGCGTGTACGGCGGCGAGACGGCGCCCGCGGGTGCCACCTGGGTCTGGGAGCCGGAGGCGTACAACGTGGAGGAGCGGAAGGAGATCCTGGGCATGTCGCCCGAGGTCTACCGGAAGTCCATCCCGGTCGCCGGTGTGCTCAACCCGGAGACCAAGTGTCTGGACCCGGACGGAGAGTACTTCTACTTCGCCCGGGTGCCGATCTGGCAGACCAGGCCCGGCACCATCTTCCGGTACATCACCAACGGTGCCGGCGGCTGGGGGAAGCCCTTGGACCGTGAGCCGGAGCGAGTGCTCCGCGACGTCCGGGACGGCTACGTGACCATCGAGGGAGCCGCCCGCGACTACGGCGTTGCGGTCAAGGGCGACCCCGAATGGGACCCCGAGGGTCTCCAGATCGATCACGAGGAGACGCACAGGCTGCGCGCCCAGATGGCCTGAGGGGCGCGGAGGTCATCACAGGCCATCACGGGGCATTCCCTCGCGGGTAGGGCAGCTCCGGCTGCCCTACCCGCCCGCCTTGGATCGGTAGGAGGTAGACGGCCGTGACCGGACAAGCAGAAGAGAAGGTAGTCGTCGTGACCGGCGCGGCTTCCGGTATCGGCCGGGCGACAGCCGTCCTGTTCGCCGGTGAGGGAGCACGGGTGGTGGCGGCCGACCTGGACGGGGCGGGCGGTGAGGAGACGGTCAGGATCATCGGGTCGAGCGGCGGCACCGCCCGCTTCGCTCAGTGTGACGTCACCAAACGCGGCGACACCGAGAAGCTCGTCGAGCAGGCCGTGAGCTGGTTCGGCGGGCTTCACCACGCCTTCAACAGCGCGGGAATCGAAGGGAAACTGGCCAAGACCGCCGCGTACTCGGAGGAGGACTGGCAGGCGGTCATCGACGTCAACCTCACCGGAACCTGGTTGGCGATGCGCGCCGAGTTGAACCATATGGCGAGCAACGGCGGCGGGTCCGTCGTCAACGTCGCCTCCGTCGCGGGTCTCGTCGGCTCACACGGCATGCCCGCCTACACCGCCTCCAAGCACGGCGTGGTCGGGCTGACCAAGGCCGCCGCGCTGGAGTACGCGTCCGCGAACGTGCGGGTCAACGCGGTGTGTCCGGGAATCGTGGCCACACCAATGGTCGACCGCATGACGGCCAACCGATCCGACCTCAGGGATCGGCTCGTTGCCCAGGAGCCGGTGGGTAGGCCTGCCGAGCCCGAGGAGATCGCCCAGTGCGTGCTGTGGCTGTGTTCCGATCGGGCCTCCTACGTGACGGGGCACGCGATGGCGGTCGACGGCGGGTTCGTGGCGAGGTAGCCGTGGCATCTCCAGCGCATCGGTTCGGGCATATCTTCGACGGCGTTCGCGTCCTCGACTTCACCCAGGTCCTCGCCGGCCCCACCGTCACCAGGCTCATGGCCGAGATGGGGGCCGAGGTCCTCAAGGTAGAGCTTCCGCCCCGAGGTGACATATCGCGCGCATTGCCGTATCAAAAGAGCGGCAGAAGCGGCTACTACATTCAGCAGAATCGGGGCAAGAAGAGCCTTTGCGTCGACGTGAAGTCCGGCCGGGGAAAGGAGATCATCACCGAACTTCTCCCGCACGTCGACATAGTCGTCGAGAGCTTCAGTCCGGGGACGATGGCCTCTCTCGGGTTCGGCTACGAGGCGGTGAGCGAGGTCAATCCCCGGATCATCATGTGCTCCGTCTCCGCGTTCGGCCAGAAGGGGGGGTTCGCGGGCAAGCCCGGCTACGACAACGTCGCTCAGGCGTACTCGGGAATCACTTCGATGGTCGGCGCGCCCGGCGCGCCACCGAGCCTTACCAACTTCGCGGTGGGTGATGTGACGACCGGGGTCTATGGCCTGGCCGCCGTCGCGTCCGCGCTGTTCCACCGGGAGCGCAGCGGGCAGGGGCAGCACGTGGATGTCTCGCTGCTCGATAGCTACTTCAATTGCCACGAGGTAAACGTGCAGGCTTACAGCGGCAGCGATGGCGAGATCAGGCCCACCCGATCCGGATCGCACCATTACGCGGTAAGTCCGTTCGGTATCTACAGGGCGACGGACGGGTACATCTTCATCGCCGTCCCCTCGGACCACCAGTGGCCGCATATCTGTCGTGCGATGGGCCGAACCGACCTGATCGACGATCCCCGCTACCGCACGAACGCCGGACGGGTCGAGCGCCTGCCGGAGGTTGTCGAGCTGATCGAGGGGTGGCTGGCCGGCCTGTCCGGTGTCGATGAGGCGATACGGATCCTGGAATCGGAGCGGGTGCCTGTCGCGCCCATCCTCACCGTGGAGCAGGCTGTCCAGCATCCTTACCTTCGTGAGCGCCGTACGGTGCGGTCGGTGGAAGATCGCGTCTGGGGCCAGCTCGATGTCCCGGGTATACCGCTGCGGTTCTCCGCCTTCCCGACGGAGCTGCCCCTCCAGGCGCCGTTTCTCGGCGAGCACAATCAGGAGGTGCTGAGTAGGTATCTCGGCTACGGATCGGAGGCGTATCGGGAGCTGAAGGACGCGGGTGTCCTCGTGGAGGAGCCCCGGTAGCTGGATGCTTACGGTGCTGTAGGAGGTGGACCGGTGCTCAACTGGACCCCGAAGACCCTCTACCGGCAGGCTCGGGAGACCGCCGACGCGATGCCCGAGCACCTGGCGATCGTCTCCGGGGAAAGGCGGCTGACCTGGCGACAGGTCGTAGAAGAGGCGGAGGACCTCTCCCGCGGGCTGCGGCGGCTGGGTATCCGGAAGGGCGACAAGGTCGCCCTCTGGATGGCGAACTGGCCGGAGTGGATCATCACCTGGCTGGCCGCGAACCGGATCGGCGCCGTCCTCGTTCCGCTCAACACCCGGTACAAGACGGACGAGGTCGGCTACGTACTCGGCCAGTCCGACGCCAGGGCGCTCATCCTCATGGAGCGTTTCCTCGACATCGACTACCTGGAGATGATCAACACCCTGGTCCCCGAGCTCGCGACGTCGACGCCGGGTGCGCTGGAGAGCGTACGGTTCCCGCAGCTCGGCAGCGTCATCGCGGCCGGCGACGGGGGGCATTCCGGCATGCTCCGCTACCGCGACGTAGTCGCCCGCGGGGCGAGCGGGCGGGACGAGGACGAGGCCGCGGCGACGCCGGTCTCGCCGGACGACGACTGCGTCGTCGTATACACCTCGGGGACGACGGGCTCACCGAAGGGGGCGGTGCACAGCAGCAACATCCTGCGGAACGAGTACGCCATCTCCCGCTGGTTCGGCATCGGCGCCGACGACAGGCTGCTGGGTCACCTGCCGTTCTTCCACGTCGGCGCAGGGTTCACCACGGTCATTCCCAGCCTCATCACCGGAGCGCCGGTGATCCTGATGGACGTGTACGACCCCGAGCGGGCGCTTCGGCTGATCGAACGCGAAAGCTGCACGGTCCTGAACGGGATACCGACGCACTTCATCATGATGCTGAACCACCCGAGGTTCGACGAGTACGACGTGTCGTCGGTGCGAACCGGCTGGATCGGCGGCTCGATGAACCCACCCGAGGTGGTACGCGAGATCGGGCAGCGCTTCGACATGCGGATCTGCTCGGTGTACGGGATGACCGAGACCACGTCGGTCACCACCCTCACCCGCCCCGACGACCCCGTGGACGTGGTGTGCGAGACGGTCGGCACCCCCATCTCGGACGACTACGAGATCATGATCGCGGATCCGGGAAGTCTCGACGGACTTCCGCCCCGGTCCGAGGGGGAGATCTGGGTCCGTGGACACCTGGTGATGAAGGGCTACTACCGCAAGCCCGATGAGACGGCCGAGGTCATGACGGCGGACGGATGGTTCCGCACCGGCGACCTCGGCTGGATCGGCGGGGACGGGCGGCTGCGCATCACCGGCAGGCTCAAGGACATGTTCATCGTCGGCGGCTCCAACGTGTATCCCGCCGAGGTCGAGAACGTGATCTACCAGCTACCCGAGGTCAAGCAGGTCTACGTGGTAGCGGTGCCCGACTACCGGCTCGGCGAGATCGGCATGGCCTTCGTTGAGCTCAGGGGCGATGCCACGCTGACGGGCGAGCAGGTCGTCGCGCACTGCCGGGAGCGTCTGGCCAACTTCAAGGTTCCGCGTCACGTACGGTTCGTCACCGAGTTCCCGATGACATCGAGCGGCAAGGTCCAGAAGTTCAGGCTGCGCGACCGGGCCGTCCACGAGCTCGGCCTGGGCGTCTTGGCCGGGCGGCGATTGGTCGACCGAGGGCGTGTCCCGCAGGAAGTTCCGGCGGGAGACTGACATGCCGACGAACATCCCGAGTTCGACGGGCCACGGGTGGAACCCCGCGTCGCTCCTCGAGCATCATGCGGATCGTTTCCCGGACCGCCGCTGCCTCGCCTTCGACGGGAGGCCGCGGACCTACGCGGAGCTCTGCGAGGGTGTGCGCTCGCTGGCGGCAGGTCTCCTGCGCGGCGGCCTTCGGGCCGGTGACGTCGTCGGCGTTCTCGCGTTCAACTCCGACGCCTTCATCGAGCTCATGTACGCCGTCAGCTACGTCGGCGCCATCTTCATGCCGATCAACTACCGGCTCGCCCCGGAGGAGGTCCGCTACCTGCTGGAACATTCCGGCGCCCGGGCCTTCGTCAGCGAGGACGAGCTCATGCGCCTCGCCGTACCCGCCTGCGGGGGCATGCCGGACCTGCGCCGCCTGTCCCTGGACGACTCCCTTGACCGCGGCGAGGGATGGACGCACCTGGAGGAGCTCCGGGACGGCGGCGAGCGCCCGTCCATGGCATCGGTCGGCCCCGACGACGTTCAGCGGCTCATGTACACCTCGGGGACGACCAGCCGCCCGAAGGGCGTCATGATCAGTTACGCGAACGTGGCCTGGAAGAACGCGTGCCACACGGTCGAGCTCGCGATGACCCCCGACGACATCGGCCTGGTGGCCGGTCCCCTCTACCACGTGGGCGCCCTCGACCTCACGGCGACCACGCTGCTGCACGCCGGCGGCGCGGTCGTCGTCCAGCGGAGCTTCGACCCGGCGGCGGTGGTATCCGCGATCGAGCGGGAGAGGGTCACCAACGTGTGGCTCGCTCCCGCCATGGTGAGCCAGCTCGTGCGGGTGCCCGGGATCGAGGACCGTGACCTGTCGTCGGTCCGGCTGATCATCGACGGCGGCGAGAAGATGCCGCTGCCGCTCATCAAACGCGTGCTCGAGGTGTTTCCGTCCGCGTGGTTCGCCGATGCCTACGGGCTCACCGAGACGGTCGGCGGCGACACCTTCCTCGACAAGGGCCGATGCCTGGAGAAGCTGGGCTCGGTCGGCAAGCCGTGCCCCTACATAGAGCTGCAGATCTGGGACGAGAACGACAACGCGATACCGGTCGGCGCGGAGGGTGAGATCGTGCTGCGTGGGCCGAAAGTGTTCCAGGGCTACTGGCGTGACGACGTGGCCACCATGGATGCCTTCCGTGGAGGTTGGTTCCACACCGGCGACATTGGACGCCTGGACGACGACGGATTTCTCTTCGTCGTGGATCGCAAGAAGGACGTAATTGTCTCCGGGGGAGAGAACATCGCCTCTCCCGAGGTCGAGCGTGTCCTCTATGAGCACCCGTCGGTGCTCGAAGCCGCGGTGGTGGCTAAACCGGACGAGAAGTGGGGGGAGGTCCCGGCGGCTTTCGTTGTGGCCGCCGAGGGCGCGTCGTTGGATCAGATGGATCTTGTCAAGCACTGTCGTGATCGTTTGGCGAGCTTCAAGTGCCCGAAGCATGTCGAGTTCCTGGATGCGCTTCCCCGTAACCCTTCGGGCAAGGTGCTCAAGCGGGAACTGCGCGAGCGCGTGCTCCGTGCCGGGGGCTTGGCCGGAGGCGGTCCCGACGGAGTCGAGGATCGGCCTATGACGTCGTGAGCGGATATTCTCCGCCCCTGGGGAAGCGGGAGAGTCGCCGACCGCCGTGACGTACTCTGTGCGCTACCACTCCGCACGAGAAGGACGAGAGTAACGGAGACCTACAAGTGGCAACCGTCGAGCAGGAGAACCACGAAAAAGGAGATCGCTGGGAAGCGCGTCGTCAGGAGATCGTGGACATTGCCGCGCGGCTGTTCGCGGAACGAGGATACACCGCGACGGGTGTGGCCGAGCTGTGCCGGGAAACCGGCTTGGGAAAAGGCTCTCTTTATTACTATATCGGGTCGAAAGAACGGCTGCTCGCCGAGATACACGGCAGCGTGCTCAACCCCCTCGTCGACGAGACCAGAAAGATCGCGGCCTCGACGGACCCACCCGAGGCGAAGCTGCGGCGGATGACCGAGACCATGCTCGCGGCCATCGTCCACCACATGGATCACGTCTGGGTTTTCCTGCACGAGTGGAAGGCGCTGCGCGGCAGAAACGCCAGCTCCTTCCGGGACAAGAGGCGTGCCGTTGAGGACGTGCTCGAGTCGATCCTCCAAGAAGGCGTGGATCGGGGCGACTTCGACATACCGGACCTACGGATCGCCACGCTGGCCTGGTTCGGGATGGTGAACTACACCTACCAGTGGTACCGCTCGGAGGGCCGGCTCAGCCCGGAGCTGATCGGCCAGTACTACCACCAGCTCTTCACCCAGGGCATCTTCTCCGCCGCCAAGCGGTAGGTCTCTCGTTCCCCCACCCTTGGCCCTCGCTACAGGCTCGGCTTGAGCGCCTTGACCTCCGGCATGACCTCCGCGGCGAACAGTCGCATGTTCCGCTCCGCCTCCTCGGGGTGCATGCCCCCGTAGCTGAAGACGCCCATGAACCGGTCGCAGCCGACCGTCGACTGGATCTTGAGGATCTTCTCGTAGCACTGCTCCGGGGTGCCCCACACGTGCAGGTCGACGAAGAACCGCACCGCCTCGTCCTCGCCGTACTTGTTGATCGTCTGAGACATCTTGTCGTAGTACTCGTAGCCCTTCGTCCCCTTGAAGTGCTCTCCTGCCAGCTCGTAGTGCTGCAGCACCGACTCGTAGTACCCGCCGATGTAGCGGTAGGCCATCTCCCGCGCCCGGTCCTCGTCCCGGTCACAGAAGACCCAGCCGGCCGCCGCGGTGCCGGGCGCGTCCACGCCGTTCACCTCGCGGTACATGTCCCGGTACGCGGCGAGCTCGTCGGCGACGGTCTGCCACGGCTTCTGCGGAATGATCAGGATGCCGACGCCGAGTTCGGCCATGATGCGGAAGGACTCCGGCGAGACGGCCGCGGCGTACGTGCGTCCGCGGAAGCTCTTGTGCGGAAACGGGCGAATGTCGCGTCGCGGCTGCTTGAAAATGCGTCCGTCGTGCTCGATGTAGCCATTTTCCAGGCCGCGAAGGACGATCTCTGCGCTCTCCAGAAAACGTTCCCGAGACTCGTCCATCGGCAGCCGAAAACCCTCGAACTCAATTCGTCCGAGTCCGCGGCCGATACCGAGGATGACCCGACCCCCGCTCATGCTGTCCAGCACGGAAACCTGCTCGGCCACCCTGACCGGATCGTGCCAGGGGAGAACGATGATCATGGTGCCGAGTCCAACCGAGGTCGTTCTGCCCGCCATGTACGTGAGGAACTGCACCGTGTCCGGGCAGAGCGTGTAGTCGGTGAAGTGATGCTCGGCGGCCCAGATCGACTCGAAACCGAGAGGTTCAGCGAGGTCGGCAAGTCGAAGCTCGTCCCGGTACATGTCGACATCCGGGCGCGCTTTGCCGGGGTTCTGAAAGATAGCGGCAAGTCCGACGTGCATATGACCTCTCCGAACATTTCGACCAGTCGGTACAATCATAATCGGGGCACGGAGGACCGGTCAAGGCGAGGCCCGCCGCGCGAAGCCACCGAACCCGGTGCGTGCCTCCCCGCCCCGTAGCACGTTGGCCTGGGTCATCGCCTCCAGCTCCAGGCTGGCCCCCAGGTCGAGTCCGCTGCTGGCATTGACGAGGCGCTTGGTGAGCGAGATGGCGAAGCGCGGCCCGGCGGCCAGCCGACCGGCCAGCTCGACGGCGTGCCGCCGGGCCGCGTCGGCGTCCGGTGCCACGGCGTTGACCAGGCCGAGGCGGTGCGCCTCCGCGGCGTCGACCTCCGGGGCGAGCAGCATCAGCTCCTTGGCCCGCTGCATGCCGACGAGCCGGGGGAGGAAGAACGCCCCGCCGAGGTCCGGCACCGCGCCCCGGCGCACGAAGACCTGGCAGAAGCGGGAGTTCTCGGCGGCCACGACGAGGTCGGCCGCGAGGGCGAGGTTGAAGGCGCCGCCGTACGCGACCCCGGTCACCGCGGCGACCACCGGCAGCTCGAGGTTCCAGATCCCCTCGATCAGACGGTGGAAGGTGCGCATCAGCCGCACCGGCGCCGCGTCCTCCGGGTCGTCCATGGCACCCACGATCGCGTGCACGTCGCCGCCCGCGGAGAAGTTCTTGCCCACGCCGGCGAGCACCGCGGCGCCGATCGAGGCGTCGGCCTCGGCCTCGCGGAGGGCCGCTTCCAGCTCGGTAGCTGTGGAGGGCGCCAGGGCGTTGAGCCGGTCCGGCCGGTTGACGGCCAGTACCCGGACACCGTCTTCGTCGTGCGCCGTGATCTCGGTCATGGGCGTGCCCCCTCAACCCTCTGCTCGTCGGTCACCGGCAACGCGGCGAGCTCGTGTCGCAGCAGCTTGCCGGTGGCGCTGCGCGGCATCTCCTCGGCCCTCATGAACTGCACGTACCTGGGCCGCTTATAGCCGGCCAGGTGATCGCGGCACCAGTTCGCGATCTCCGCCTCGGTGGCCGTCCGCCCGGGCAGCAACACGACCGCCGCCTTGACCGTCTCCCCCCAGCGCTCGTCCGGTACGCCGAAGACACACACCTCCTGGACCGCCTCGTGGGCGGCGATGACCTGCTCGACCTCCGCCGGGTAGACGTTTTCGCCGCCGGTCTTGATGAGGTACTTCTTGCGGTCGGTGAAGGTGAGGGTGCCGTCCTCGTTGCGGACGAGGACGTCGCCGGTGTGCAGCCAGCCGCCGCGGAACACCTCCTCGGTGGCCTGCGGATCGTCGAGGTAGCCGGACATCACGCCCGGACCGCGGACGACGCATTCGCCGGGCGTGCCGACCGGGACCTCCCGGAGCTCGTCGTCCACCACCCGGACGTCGAGCAGCGGGGTCGGCGTCTTGCGCAGCGACGGTTCGGTGCCGGGCGGGATCTTGCCGTATGCCACCAGGTAGCTGGTCTCGGTCTGTCCGAAGGCGTCGTAGTAGGTGATCCCGGTCGCCTTGGTGAGCTCCCTCACCACCTGCGGCATCATGTTCGCGTAGCCGAACGCGAACCGGAGGCTGGACAGGTCGTAGTCCTCCCGCTTCGGATGATGCAGGAAATCGGTGATCACCCCGGGCAACAGCAGCGTCCAGGTCAGTCGCTCGTCGGCGATGGCGCGGAACAGCCGCTCCGGCTCGGCCCGCGGCACCGGGTAGAACTTTCCGCCGGTCATCAGCGTCGCGTACAGCGACTCGTCGCCGCCGCAGTGGTACAGCGGCAGCCATCCGACAAAGCCGTCGTCGGGTCCCAGCTCGAAGTACTGCGCGATCCGCAGCGCCCGGGCCGCCGCGGCTCGCTGGCTGATCATCGCGCCCTTCGGCGGCCCGGTGGTGCCGCTGGTGTAGAGGATGTTGTGGATGTCCTCGGCGCCCACCTCCGTGTCGGGGTCCGCCGCGGCGCCGGCCGCCGTCAGCTCCGCGACGTCGTCGCATCCGTCGCGCCGCCCGTCGAAGCAGATCACCTGGTCCAGGACGGACGTCCCGCCGCGCACCTGGATCGCCGTCTCGGCGTACGCACCCGAGGTGAACAGCAGCCTCGGCGAGGCCCCGTCGACGCAGCCGCGCAGCTCGTCGGGGTGGAGGCGGATGTTGAGCGCGACCACCGTGATGCCCACCTTGGCCGCCGCCACGTACGTCGTGGCGTAGCCGGGGTGGGGCTCGGACAGGACGGCTATCCGGTCGCCGCGGCGCAGACCGAGGCCGACGAGCGCGTTGGCGAGCCGGTTGGCGTTCTCGTCCAGCTCCCGGTAGGTCAGCCGGGTGTCCTCGGCGGCAAGGGCGACGCGGTCGGCGAAGATCCGGGCCGACCGGCGGAAGACGTCGGCCAGGGTGATCTCCGCTGACCGTGCCGCGAGCTGGGTCGGACGTGTCATGGCCTCTCCTCGGACGGCTGATCCCTGCGGAACTGCCCCGGCCGGCGGCCCGGCCCCGGCGGGCCGGCGAAGGCCTGGGCGATGGAGATCCATTCGCTCGCCACGGGGCCGCGGGTCACGAGCCCGGTGTCGTCCGGGTGGCGGCGCTGGGTGACGACCAGGCAGAAGTCCAGGGCCGGCCCGCGCACGGCGTCGGCGGCGTCCTCCGGCCCCCACGTCCAGGCCTCGCCGTCCGGCCCGGCCAGCTCCACCCGGATCGGCGTCTCCGGTGGCCGCAGGCCCCGCACCAGGTAGCTGTTGGGTATCGCGCGCACGCCGAGGTGGCAGACGTGTCGCAGCCGCGGTGTGGCCTCCCGGTCGACCCCGAGCCCGTCGGCCACGTCCTGCCCGTGCGCCCAGGTCTCCATGAGCCGGGCGGTCAGGAAGGACAGGGCGCCCATGTCCGGTCCGTACCACGGCACACGCGCCTTCGGGTCCATCCCGCGTGCCAGCTCGGCGAGCTCGTCCCGGGCGTGGGTGAACCAGGCGAGCAGCTCGGCCCCGGTCAGGTGCCGGTGGCGTGCCGCCACGTCGTCCACGTAGGCCGAGCCGCGGTTGGCCAGCTCCGCGCGTTCTCCGGTGAACCGCTCCGGGTCGTTCACCGCGGCGACCGACATCTCGTCGAAGTAGGCCAGGTGACTGACCTGGTCGCGGACCGTCCACCCGGGGGCCGGTGTGGGCGTGTCCCAGCCCGCCTCGTCGAGGGGCCGGAGCAGGGACACCAGGTCGGCGGTCTCGGCCAGCAGGTCGTCGACCAGGGGGTCCATGGCGACCGACGACATCAGCACCCCCTCCAGCGCGGGGACCGTCTCTCCCGGAAGGCCAGCGGGCCCTCCTGGGCGTCGTTGCTCAGGTAGACCGGCTCCCAGATCCGCTCGGCCTCGGCGTAGGCCTCCGCGCGGTGACGCTCGGCGGAGGCGTACACCATGGCCTTGGCCGCCCGGACGGACAGCGGTGCGTTGGCGGCTATGCGTTCGGCGAGCGCCCGGGCCGTCGGCCGCAGCTCGGAGGTTGGCACTACCTGGTTGACCAGGCCCACGTCGTAGGCCCGCGCGGCGTCGATCGGGTCGCCGGTCAGCAGAAGCTGCAGAGCGATTCGGGGCGGCACGAGCCACGGCAGCGGGGCCGCCCAGGGCGATCCCCGGCCGACCTTCGCCTCGCTGATCGCGAACCGGGCGGTGTCCGCGGCGACGACCAGGTCGCAGACCTGCGCGAGCAGGAACCCGCCCGCGTACGCGACGCCGTTGACCGCGGCGATCGTCGGCTTGGGTACCTCGATGTTGCGGCCGAACTGCGGCACGAAGTCGATCGGCGGGACCTCGAGACCGGTCTCGGCCATCTCCTTCAGGTCACCGCCGGCGCAGAACGCCTTGTCCCCGGAGCCGGTCAGCACCAGCACCTTCGCGTCCTCGTCGGCGACGAACCGGCGGACACCGTCCCACAGCCCGGCGCGTACGTCGGCGGACAGGACGTTGCGGGACTCGGGACGGTCGATGGTGAGCCAGGCGACGCCCGACGCGACCTCGTACCTGACCGGCTCGCTCACGGCTTCTCGTCCTCACCCACCACGGCGAGCACGGCGTCGGCGTCCACCTGGTCGCCGGCACTCACGCGCACCTCGGTCACCACGCCGTCGTCCGGCGCGTGCACGGTGTGCTGCATCTTCATCGCCTCCAGCACCACGAGCCCCTGGCCGGCGCTCACCCGGTCACCCGGCTCGATCAGGACGGCCACCACGGTTCCGGGCATGGGCGCGTGCAGCGACCCGACGGCGCGGGCGGCCTCCGGGTCGGGGAACCGCTCGACCTCGGTCAGGACCGACGAGCCGAGCGGGCTGTCGACGTAGACGGCGCCGCCGGCGCGGTGCACGCCGACCCGCCGGCGTACCCCGTCCACCTCGAGGTGGACGGCGTCGGCGGCGGCATCGAGGATCTGTACCCCTGGGAGCGGCTCCCCGTCGACCTCGACGACTGTACGGCCGCCGTACAGCCGGTAGCCCACCTCGATCTGGGTCTCCTTGGCCAGGTAGGCGTCGCGCTGCAGGTCGCTCGGGTTGTTGCGCCACCCGGAGGGCGCGGTGCGCAGCACCGGCGCCGCCGCCCGGCGCTCGCCCTGCCCGGCCAGCGCCACGGCCGCGGCGTGCAGCCGCAGCGTCAGCGGGTCGCAGGACGGCGCGCCGAGGCGGGCGGGGTCGTGGCGGGCCAGGTAGGCCGTGTCGGTACGGCCGGCGCGGAACTCGTCCTCCCGCAGGATCGCGACGAGCAGGTCCCGGTTGGTGGTGACGCCGTGGATCTCGGCGCGGGCCAGGGCGTCGGCCAGCCGCCGGCATGCCTCGTCCCGGGCCGGCGCACGGGCGATCACCTTCGCGAGCATCGCGTCGTAGTGGGTGCCGACGACCGACCCGTCGGCGACGCCGGCGTCGACCCGGACGTCCGGCGTCTCCGGGATCCGGAACCTGTGCAGCAGGCCGCTGGTGGGCAGGAAGCCGGCCAGCGGGTCCTCCGCGTACAGCCGCGCCTCGATCGCGTGCCCGCGCTGGGTCGCCTCGCCGACCTCGTCGGGCAGCGGATGGCCCTCGGCGACGAGCAGCTGCAGCCGAACCAGGTCCAGGCCGGTGACCAGCTCGGTGACCGGGTGCTCGACCTGCAGCCGGGTGTTGACCTCCAGGAAGTAGAACCGGCCGTCGTCGAGGAGGAACTCGACGGTCCCGGCGCCCACGTATCCGATGGCCTTGGCCGCGGCGACCGCGGCGGCGCCCATGTCCTCGCGCTGCGCGTCGTCCACCGCGGGGGACGGGGACTCCTCGATGATCTTCTGATGCCGTCGCTGGATCGAGCACTCGCGCTCGAACAGGTGGACGACGCCCCCGCCCGAGTCACCGAAGACCTGGACCTCCACGTGCCGCGGGGCCTCCAGGTAGCGCTCCAGGAACACGGTGCCGTCGCCGAACGCGGAGGCTGCCTCGCCCCGCGCGCCGCGAACGGCCTCGGCGAGCTCGTCCGCGTCCGCGACGATCCGCATGCCGCGCCCGCCCCCGCCGTAGGCGGCCTTCACCAGCACCGGGAAGCCGATCCGCTCGGCAGCGGCCGCCAACGCCTCGTGTCCGTCGTCGGGATGGACCGTCTCGCCGGGCAGGATGGGCACGCCCGCCTCGGCCATCAGGGCCTTCGCCCGGAGCTTGGAGCCCATCGCCTCGATGGCCTCGGCCGGCGGGCCGACGAAGACCAGGCCCGCGTCGGCGCAGGCCCGGGCGAAGGCGGCGTTCTCCGACAGGAACCCGTACCCGGGGTGCACCGCGTCCGCCCCGGTGGCCTGGGCCGCCCGGACGATCAGGTCGGCCCGCAGGTACGTGTCGGTAGGGCTCGCCCCGGGCAGCCGCACCGCCTCGTCCGCCTCCCGCACGAACGGCGCGTCGGCGTCGGGGTCGGAGAACACCGCAACGGTGGCCATCCCCGTCTCCCGGGCCGTCCTCATCACGCGCGCGGCGATCTCGCCGCGGTTGGCGACAAGCAGCTTGCTGATCGTCGGCATCGTCGCTCTCCTACATGCGGAAGACGCCGAAGCCACGGCGGCCCCGGACCTCGTTCGAATGGGCGGCGGACAGGGCGATGCCCAGCGCGGTTCGGGTGTCGCGCGGATCGATGATCCCGTCGTCGTAGAGCTTGGAGGTGACGAAGAACGAGTGTGACTCGCGTTCGATCTGGTCCTCGACGCCTTGGCGTCGCTCCGCGTCGGCCTCCTCGTCGAAGGGCTTCCCGGACGCCTGCGCGGCCTGCCGGGCCACTATCGACAGCACCCCGGCGAGCTGCTGCGGCCCCATCACCGCGAGCTTGGAGTTCGGCCAGGCGAACAGCAGCCGGGGCTCGTACATCCGGCCGCACATGCCGTAGTTGCCGGCGCCGTACGAGGCCCCGATGTTCACGGTGATGTGCGGGACCGTGCTGTTGGTGACGGCGTTGATCATCTTGGCGCCGTCCTTGATGATGCCGTTCTGCTCGTACTGCGCGCCGACCATGTAGCCGGTGGTGTTCTGCAGGAAGATCAGCGGGATGTCCGTCTGGTTGGCGAGCAGGATGAACTCGGCGGCCTTCTTGGCCTCCTCGCCGAAGAGCACACCCCTGGCGTTGGCGAGGATCCCGACCGGGTAGCCGTGCACCGACGCCCAGCCGGTGACCAGGCTGGTGCCGTACAGGGTCTTGTACTCGTCGAACCGTGAGCCGTCGACCACCCGGGCGACCACCTCGCGGGGGTCGAACGGGGTCTTCGGGTCGGCCGGCACGATGCCGAGCAGGTCGTCGGGGTCGTACAACGGTTCGTCGGCCGGCTCGCTCGGCCCCGGCCCGAGCTTGCGCCAGGACAGATCCCTGACGATCTGCCGGCCCAGCCGGATGCAGTCCCGCTCGTCCACGGCGAAGTAGTCGGACAGCCCGGAGACCCGCGAGTGCATCTCGGCGCCGCCGAGCTCCTCGTCGTCGGACTCCTCGCCGGTGGCCATCTTCACCAGCGGAGGCCCGCCGAGGAACACCTTCGCGCCCTGGTCCACCATCACCGAGTAGTCGCACATGCCCGGGACGTACGCGCCGCCGGCGGTGGAGTTGCCGAAGACCAGCGCGATCGTCGGAATCCCCGCGGCGGACAGGGCGGTCAAGTCGTGGAAGGTCCTGCCGGCCGGCACGAACAGGTCGGACTGGGTCGGCAGGTCGGCGCCGCCCGACTCGACCAGCCAGATCAGCGGCAGCCGGTTGATCCGTGCGATCTCCAGCGCCCGCAGCTGCTTGCGGAGGGTGTGCGGGTTCATCGAACCGCCGCGCACGGTGGGGTCGTTCGCGATGATCACGCACTCCACGCCGGACACGACACCGATGCCGGTGACGATGGCCGCGCCGACCGTGAACTCGGTCCCCCACGCGGCGAGCGGGGACAGCTCGAGAAACGGGGCATCCCGGTCGAGCAGCAGCTCGATGCGCTCACGCGCCAGCATCCTGCCGCGCTGGCGATGGCGCTCGGCATATCGCTGTCCGCCTCCCGCGCGGGCCAGGCCCAGCTGGTCCTCATGGGCGGCGAGAACCGTGAGCAGCGCCTCGCGGTTCTCGCGATACGCCTCGCTGGCCGTGTCGGCCTGGGTCCTGAGGACCGGCAACGTCCCTCCCTCCGGCGAGCGGGCGAGCGCAAAGGCCAAAAGAACCTTGTCGCCGTCCACGTGTTCGGCTAGGTTGGATACCAGCTTAGACCGAACGGTACAAGCTCGCATAGATGGGTGATCCGGTAACCCTCCAAGGGTGCAACGCCGTGGAGGACTTCGTGTGGGACAGGCATGCCTCAATCGGGGAGGAAAGGCCGAGTCAGGCACCCAGGTGGTCGTCACTCAACCTGACCTACCTGGTTGAACGAGCCGGTGTGAACCCCGAAAAAACCGCGATTGTGTGCGAGGGGGAAGCGCGGACCTACGCCGAGTTCCGTGACTTGCATCGACGCGTGGCCAACGCGTTGCGGGAATGTGGGGTGCAACGGCTCGAGCGGGTGGCCATCACGACCCGGAACTGTCTGCAGTATCTGGAGATCGAGTTGGGTATCGCCGGCGCCGGTGCCATTATGGTGCCCTTGAGCTGGCGATTGAGCCCCGCCGAACGGGTGAATCTGCTCCGCCGATCGCAGACGAAGGTCGTCTTCGCCGAGGCTTCTTTCGTTCCCGAGATCGTCGCCGCCCGGAAGGCCGGGGAACTGCCGGACCTGCGGCTCGTCGTGGCGTTGGGCGAGGCGGCGGAGGCCTCCGGGCCGGCCGACGGGCCAGCCGACCTCGGGTACGCCGAGCTGTGCGCCTCGGCGCCTGGTACGCCGTCTCCGGTCGCCGCGGAGCTCGACGAGCCGCACGAGATCATCTACACCTCGGGCACCACTGGCGTACCCAAGGGCGCGGTCTGGACCCACGGAACCGTACTGTGGAACTCGATCGAGCAGGTGATGGACTACGGCCTGCGGCCGGATCACTCGACCTATGTCGCACTCGATCTGAACTACATCGGAGGTCGGCACGATTTCACCTGGCCGATTCTCCATCAGGGTGGAACCGTACACATCCGGCGGTCCGGCGGATTCGACGCCCGGGAGGCCGTCACCTATATCGAGTCCCATCGCATCAGCCACGTTCTGTGGGTCCCCACAATGCTCTACGACGTGCTTCGGGTACCCGACCTCGCCGATATTGACACGGGCTCGCTGGAAATGATTATGTGCGGCGGCGCGCCGCTGTCCCAGGAAATCATCGAACGTGCCCAGAAGGCCTTTCCGAATACCAACTTCGTCCAGGTCTACGGCCTTACCGAGGGTGGCGGAACCGTAACGTTCGTGCCACCGGAGTACGCGGTCTCGAAGATCGGTTCGGCCGGAAAGGCCTCGATGCACAACGAGATCCGTGTCGTCGACGAGGGTGGCGAACCGCTGCCGCCACACGAGACCGGCGAGATCATCGTCAAGGGACCCTCGGTGACCGCCGGGTACTGGGACAACCCGCAGGCCACCGCCGAGGCGGTGCGCGACGGCTGGCTGTTCACCGGCGATCTCGGGTACCTCGACGAGGACGGTTTTCTGTTCGTCGCCGGCCGGAAGAAGGAGATGATCATCAGCGGCGGGATGAACATCTATCCGACCGACGTCGAGCACGTGCTTCGCGAGCACCCGTTCGTGCACGACGTGGCGGTGATCGGCCTGCCGGACGAGAAGTGGGGGGAGACCGTCTGCGCGGTGGTCCAGCCGTCCCCCGGCACCGCCACCGGCGAGGAGGAAATCGCCCGCGAGCTCATCGCCTACTGCCGGGAACGGCTGGCCAGCTTCAAGAAGCCCTCGGTCGTCAAGACCATCGACGAGTTTCCCCGGACGATCTCCGGCAAGGTCAAGAAGTACGAGCTGCGGGAACTCTTCGCAGGCGCGGGTTCGGGGTGATGGGGGTCGCCAGGTGTTCAACCCGCTGACCCCTGACCGGCTGGTGGCCATGCTCAGCGCGCTGCTGCTGGAAAGCGCTGGGTGGCAGCGGCCGCTCCAGCCGTTCCAGGCCGCGCAGCTCATGTCGGCCAGCAGCATCGGGAAGTTCCTGGCGGCGGAGCTCGCGCACGGCCCGGCGGTGGTCGCCGAGTTCGAGGCCAAACTGGTCGAGGAGCTCGAGCGGGCCGGCGGCGAGGAATGCGCGGGGACGTTCCGGCGCGCCGCCGAGGAGGTGCGGAACGCGGACGGCGACACTGCCGCGCTGGGCGGCATCCTCGTCGATCTGCTCCGCCGTATCGCGAGCGCCGAGCACGGGGCCTCCGCCGATCTCCGGGAGCGGCTGCACGGGCTGCTTCGTGAGCTCGCCGACCGTGAGGTGGCCTTCCTGGCCGACGCGGCCGCCCAGTCATCGAGAAAGGAAACCCGTTGACCAGTCTCAGCGACGAAGTCCTGCGGCACGACCGCGTGCACGAGCCGGTCGACGACCGCCGGTGGCGGGAGAGCTACTACTTCTCCTTCTTCGACACCCGGCACGGGATCGGGGGGTTCTCCTCGATCGGAAGACGGCCCGCGTCCGGCCGCACAGGCTCCATCAACGTCATCTGGGGGCCGGACATCCCGACGCTGGTCGCGTCCGAGTTCGACATGTTCGAGGTGCACGACGACGCCTACGCCGCCGCCGGACTCACCTACCGCGCCGAGGAACCGTTCGGCCGGTGGCGGGTGGCCTTCTCTGGCCCCCTCAACGTGGGCGGGATCGGCGTGGAGTGCGACCACGCGGCGCTCGGCCCGGCCGCGAAGTCCGAGACACCGAAGGCCAGGGTGGACTTCGACCTCACCTTCGCTCCGTCGTACCCTCCCTACCTCTACCGGGAGAGACCGGAGTGGCAAGAGCTCTTCACCGGCCACGTGGACGAGATCGGCGCGGTGCGGGGAACGCTCGCGATCGACGGCCGCGAGTACGCGATCGACGGGCGGGGCGCGAAGGACCACTCCTGGGGCGTGCGGGACTGGTTCAAGCCGTACGCCTGGCGGTGGCTCGACCTGCTCACCGAGTCGGCGGCCCCGGAGGTCGCGCTGTGGCGCGCCAGCCTGCAACCCGATCGGTGGGTCGACGACGGGGCCGTCTACGCCGCGGGGGGTACCGCCGCGCTGACCGGCTACCGCGAGACCGTTGAGACGCAGCCCCGCGAGCGCAAACCGCGGCCCGGCGCGCTCCGCGCGGAGGTCGAGTCCGACGGCGGGCGCGTCGGCTTCTCCGGCCGCGTCGTGCGGGTGCTCCCCGTCCTCTTCGCCCGCGGCGACGACTCGGAGCGCCTGGTGTCCTGGAACGACCGGGCGCTGCTCGAGTGCACGTACGACGATGGCTCGGCGGGATGGGCCAACGTCGAGTTCGAGAACCTGGTCCGGGAGCGGCAGCCGTAGATGGGTACGTCACCCGGAGCCGGCGCGGAGGAGGGCGGCCGGATCGAGGCCGTCCTGTCGATCCTCCGCGAGGCGGGTGAGCTCGACGGACCGGGCGAGGAGCCCCGGCTCACCCAGCTCGAGGGTGGCTGGTCGCGGCACACGTACGTGCTCTCCCGCGGTGAGCCGCGCGAGGGCCGGGCCTACGTCGTCCGGGTGAAGCCGCCCGGTGGGCTGCTGGACTCGGATCTGGTCACGGAGTACAAGACGTACCGGGCGCTCCAGGACAGCAAGGTGCCCATCCCCCCGGTGTACGGCTGCTCGGGGTCGGCGGACAACCCGTTCGGCGGTCCGTTCTTCGTCATGGGCTGGAAGCCCGGGGAGGCGCCCAACGTATGGCGCCGGCGGGACCGGGAGAGGCTCGAGGCGGACTGGTACGACGGCCGTGTCCTCGCCGGGGAGCTGGCGCGCATCCTGGCCGACATCCACGAGGTCGACCCCGATGGGCTGACGTTCCTCGGCCCGCCCCGGTCGTTCGACGACGTGGTCGGTCGCTGGCGCGAGACGTACGAGGAGATGCGCCTGGTCGACGACCCCATCGTGGAGGAGGCGTTCGCCTGGGTGGCGTCGCGGCGGCCCCCGCCGGTCCCGCCGACGCTGGTGCACGGCGACTACCGGATCGGCAACATGCTGCTGCACCGCGACCAGGTCAGCGCGGTCATGGACTGGGAGCTGGCCTACGTCGGCGACCCCCACTTCGACCTGGGCTACACGTCGCTGCGGTACGTCGCCGGCAGGTTCGCCGGCGGCGGCTCCCTGCTGCTGGATGCCGTCGCCGACCGGGAGTGGTTCTACGCCCGATACGAACGGCTGAGCGGGCGCGCCGTCGACCGAGAGGCGGTGGACACCTACGCCGCGCTCGGCGCGCTCATGCTCATCACCATCCTGTGCACGGGAGTCCGGATGTACGAGGAGGGGCGGACTTCCGACATCCGGATGGCCTGGAACCGATTCGCGATCCCCGGCCTGCGGCAGGAACTCACCTCCCTCATGGGTTGGTGAGGCGGCCCGCCCCCCCCGTAGGGGGGGTTAGCCGGGCGCGTACTGGGTGACGCCGTCGGCCGCCGAGCTGCGTAGCCTCCCCTGGGCGCACAGGAGATCGAGGTGTACGGCGGTCTCCAGGACTGCCAGCATCTGGTTGAACGGGTCGAGGTCGTCGAAGACGCGGTTGCGGCGGGTCCAGGTCAGCATGCGCCCCGCCTCGTACGCGGTGGTCGCCCCTGCCTCGACGGTGCCCGCCGCGGCCTCGAGGCGGGCGTCGTGGTGGGCGAGCAGCTCGTCGACCCGGGCGTGCACGCTGTCGGCGACCGGACCGTGCGCAGGCAGCAGCAGCATGTCGGGAAGGGTGCGCATCAGGCGCAGCGACTCGAGATAGCCGCGCAGCGGCAGCTCCGGGGGTTCCGCCTCGAAGGCTATCGACGGCGTGATGTGCGGAAGCACGTGGTCGCCGGCGAACACGGCGCCCGCCTCCCGGTCGACGAACACCAGATGACCGCGGGTGTGGCCGGGCGTGGAAAGGGCACGCAGGGTGCGGGTCTCCAGGACGATGTCGGAGCCGTCGTCGATCCAGTCGTCGGGCGCCTCCCAGACGGAGACGTCGGCCCCCTCGTCGGGGTAGGCGGCCAGAAGCCGCTCGACCACTGGAGAGGCGCCGCAGCCGCGCAGCCGGTCGACGTGGGCGCCCCAGCGGCGCCTCGTCGGGTCGGCGGCCGCCCGAAGCGACGGCTCCTCGCCCCGTCCCAGGCTCACTCGGCCGCCGAACTCCCGCCGTAGTGTGACCGCCTGGGTGTAGTGATCCCGGTGGACGTGGGTGACGAGGAATCGGCTCACGTCACCGAGGCCGCTGCCGAGGGCGGCGAGCATGTGCTGCAGGCGGTCGCGCGCCTGCTCAACGGCCCACCCGCCATCGACCAGGACCAGCCCTCCCTCGTGCTCGATCGCGTACACGTTCACTGCGCGCAGACCGTCTTGGGGCAGCGGCAGTGGGATCCGGTACACACCCGGCAGGACACGGAACACACCCGGCTCTGTCCAGTCCGAACCGGGGTCATGCTCGACCGCGATCACGTAGCAGCTACCTCCTTGCAGGCCAGGGAACCGGCGACTAGCATATCGACCGACCAGTCGGTCCAACGGCGGAGGGGTTCGTGGATTTCGCTGTTCCCGAGGAACTTCGCATGCTCGTCGACGCGGTTCGTCAGTTCCGCGAGCGGGAGCTGGCACCGCTGGAGCACGAGTTCCTGATCAACGGTGACTGGGACGTGAAGACCCGGCTGGCACTGGAGGAGCGCGCCCGCGAGCTGGGCTTCTGGGCGCTTGACGTACCCGAGGCGTACGGAGGCGAGGGCCTCGGCGAGCTGGCCATGTGCCTGATCGCCGAGGAGCTGTACAAGCACCCGGCGATGTTCGAGTTCGGCGGCAGCCCCGAGCCCGCGCTCTACCTCTGCAACGACGAGCAGAAGGAACGCTTCTTCTTCCCCGTCATCCGCGGGGAGCGGCGGTCCTGCTACGCGTTCACCGAGCCGGACACCGGCTCTGACTTCGCCGGCATCCGTACCCGGGCGGAGCGGAACGGCGACAAGTGGGTCATCAACGGGCGGAAGACGTTCATCTCCCACGTCGATCGCGCCGACTTCCTGATCCTCTTCGCGACCACCGACCCGTCCCAGAAGGCGCGCGGCGTCACCTGCTTCCTCGTGGACAAGGGGACCCCAGGCTTCGAGGTGTCGCGCCCCATCCCGACCATGGGTGACGCGTGGACGCCGTACGAGCTCTCCTTCCAGGACTGCGTCGTGCCGGACGCGAACCGGCTCGGCGAGCCCGGCGGTGGGTGGGCCATCGCGAACCACCAACTCAGCCACGGCCGGCTGCGCATCGCCGCCTACCAGCTCGGTGTCGCGGCGCGGTCCCTCGACCTCGCCGTCGAGTGGGCGAAGCAGCGAGAGACCTGGGGCAAGCCGATCGGCACCCGCCAGGGTGTGCAGTGGATGCTGGCCGACTCCCAGGTGGAGCTCGACGCCGCCCGTCTGCTCGTGTACCGCGCGGCGTGGATGGTGGATCAGAAGCTCGCCACCCGGCACGAGGCGTTCGTCGCCAAGCTGTACGCCACGGAGATGGCGCAGCGGGTGACCGACCGCTGTCTGCAGATCTTCGGAGGGCTCGGCTATAGCAGGGAACTCCCGATCCAAAGCTTCTACCGTCAGGTCCGAGTGTGGCGCATCGGCCATGGTACGTCGGAGATCCACAGATGGATGATCGCCAGGCAGATGCTCGGCCTGTCGGCGGACTCGTGAGCCCGGGGGATGCCGATGACCGAATGGTTCGCAAGCTCGGACGGCGAGATCTCGTCGGAGCAGGCACTCGATATCTACCGGGTGATGCTGACGATCCGGAGCTTCGAGTCAGCAGCGGCGGACCTGCTGGCCGGCGGGCGGCTGCCCGGGTTCCTCCATCTCTCGATCGGGCAGGAGGGCGTCGCCGCCGGGGTCTGCAGCGCCCTGGGCCCGGAGGACGGCATCACCACCACGCACCGGGGTCACGGCCACTGCATCGCGAAGGGCGGCAGCGTCGACCGGATGATGGCCGAGCTGTTCGGGCGCGGCGAGGGTTACTGCAAGGGCCGCTCCGGCTCGATGCACATCATGGACGCCGACGCGGGGATCCTCGGGGCGCACGCGATCGTCGGAGCCGGCCTCCCGATGGCGGTAGGTGCCGCCTACAGCGCCAAGGTGAGGGGCGAGCGGCGGGTGGCTGTCGCGTTCTTCGGGGAAGGCGCGGTCGGCGAGGGCGTCTTCCACGAGTCGCTGAACCTCGCCGCGCTCTGGTCGCTGCCCGTGGTCTTCGTCTGCGAGAACAACAGGTACGCCGAGCTGAGCCACGTGTCGATGCACCTCAGCGCGAAGCACGTCGCCGACTTCGGTGCGCCGTACGGTATCCCCGCGGCGACGCTCGACGGCAACGACGTGCTGGCCGTCGCCTCGGCGGCGCGCAAGGCGGTCGGCCGGGCGCGCGACGGCGGCGGGCCCACGTTGCTGGAGTTCGAGACCTACCGATGGCGCGGTCACTTCGAGGGTGATCCGCAGCGGTACCGAAGCCGTGACGAGGTGGCGAGCTGGCAGGCGCGCGATCCGGTGGCCCGATTCCAGGAACGGCTGGAAGCCGGCTTCGCTGTGGACGTCGCCGAGCTGGACCGGATCGAGCGGGAGGCGAGCACCGCCGTCGAACGGGCGGTGGAGTGGGCCGAGTCCCTCCCGCCCGCGCCGCCGACGTCCCTACTCGAGGACGTCTACCGGTCCGGTTCCGCCTGAGGACCCTCTAGGTAGGAAGGGACTCCATGCCGCAGCTCAAGTACTGGCAGGCCATCAACCAGGCGATGGCCGAGGAGCTGGAGCGGGATCCAGCCACGTGTCTCCTAGGAGAGGACGTCGGTGCGGCGGGTGGCGCGTTCGGCGCCAGCGCCAAGCTCCAGGAGCGCTTCGGTGAGTGGCGGGTACGGGACACGCCGATCAGCGAGGCGACGATCGTAGGCGCGGCCCTCGGCGCCTCCATGAGCGGACTCCGTCCGATCGTCGAGGTCATGTTCTTCGACTTCATGGCCGTGGCAATGGACCAGGTGGTCAACCAGGCCGCGAAGATCTCCTTCATGTCGGCCGGGAAGTACCACGCGCCGATGGTGGTACGGACCATGGCGGGTACCGGCCGGGGCACCGGACCCCAGCACGGGCAGAACCTGGAGGGCTGGCTGGCGCACGTACCCGGGCTGAAGGTCGTGTGGGCGTCCGAGCCAGCCGACGCCAAGGGCCTGCTGAAGTCGGCGATCCGCGACGACGACCCGGTGGTCGTGATCGAGAGCCTGGCGCTGTGGTCGCGCCGGGGCGAGGTGCCCGAGGACCCGGATCACCTGGTCCCGATCGGCCGTGCGGCGATCCGCCGGGCCGGCCGTGACGTCACGGTGGTGTCGTGGGGCGCGGCGGTGCACCGGGCGCTGGCGGCCGCCGCGGAGCTGGAGCCGGAGGTGGACGTCGAGGTGGTCGACCTGCGCAGCCTCAGTCCGCTGGACCGCGAGGGGCTGTTCGCCTCGGTCGAGAAGACCGGCCGGCTGGTGGTCGTGCACGAGGCCGTCGGATCGTTCGGGCCGGGAGCGGAGATCGCGTCGCTGGCCGCGGACGAGTGCTTCGACGCGCTGCGGGCGCCGGTTCGGCGGGTGACGCCGCCGTTCGCGCCGGTGCCGTTCCCGCCGCAGCTGGAGAAGGCGTACTTCCCCCAGGTGACGGACATCGTCGCCGCCGTGAGGGACGTGACGAGGAGAGCCGCGTGACCGATGTCGTGATACCGAAGTGGGGCCTCACCATGGAGGATGCGGTCCTGGTCGGCTGGCTGAAGAGCGTGGGCGACCGGGTGGAGCAGGGGGAGCCGCTGGCCGAGATCGAGACCGACAAGGCAACCGGCCAGCTCGAGAGTCCCACCGTCGGCACCCTGCGGGAGATACACGCGCGGGAGGGCGACGAGGTCGAGCCGGGGCAGGTCATCGGACGCATCGAAGATGGCTAGCGAGCCCTCCCTTGGTCGGGGGAGACAAGGAGGCCGAACGTGACAGCTGAGGAGCCGTCGGACGCCGGGGCGTTCCGGTCCATCCGGCTCGAGCTCGCCGACGGTGTGGCTCGGCTGACCCTGGCCCGACCGCAGCGGCTCAACGCCCTCGATCCGGAGATGCTCGTCGAGCTGCTGCGGGCGCTGCGGCTGGTGGCCGGATCCCGCGACACCAGGGTGCTCGTGCTGACGGGCGAGGGGCGTGCCTTCTGCGCGGGCGTGGACCTCGACACCCCGTTCTTCATGGAGGACGTCGAGTCGGACTCGGTGTTCGAGGGGATGCGCCTGCTCGACTGGCAGCACGAGCTGATCCTCGCCCTGCACGAGCTCCCGCAGCCGACGATCGCGGCGGTCAACGGGGACGCGATCGGCGGGGGCGGGTTCGGCATGGCGATGGCCTGCGACATGCGGTTCGCGGTGACCGAGGCCCGCTTCTGGATGGTGCCCAGGCAGCTGAACGTGGTGCAGGACTTCGGCCTCACCTGGAGCCTGCAGCGGCAGATCGGGTCCGCGCGCACGATGGAGCTGGTGTTCTCCGGCCGCCGGGTGACCGCCGAGGAGGGCCAACGGTTGGGCTTCCTGAACGGATGCTTCGCCGAGCTGCCCAGCCTCGTCCAACACGTCGACGGTCTGGCGGCGACGATCGCCTCGATGGGTACCGACGCGACCCGCATGCTCAAGCAGGTGGTGCGCAACGGTGAGACGAGCTCGCTGCATGACCAGCTGCGGTTCGAGGCCGTCGCGAACTCGTTGTGCTTCACCTCGACCGAGTTCGATACGGCGAAGGCGGCGGTGCTTCGCCGGCTCGGCAAGCGGTAGGGCGGCACGATGCTGGCGGTGCGGTTCCACGAGTACGGCGACGCGGGACGGTTGGTCGCCGACGACGTCCCGGTGCCCGAGCCCGGTCCGGAGGAGGTTCTCGTCGCCGTCCGGGCCTGCGGCGTCAACCACGTGGACATCCTTTCCCGGGAGGGGAAGACGCCGGCCCCGGTGGAGCTGCCGCACGTCTCGGGCACCGAGGTGGCGGGCGAGGTGGCCGCCGTGGGCTCGGCGGTCCGGGAATGGACGCCCGGCGACCGCGTCCTCGTCAACCCGGCGCTGTCCTGCGGATCGTGCACGCCGTGCCGCGAGGGGCGGGACAACATGTGCCGCCACGGCCTCATCTACGGCGTGCAGACACAGGGCGGGTACGCGGAGCACGCCGTCGCGCCGGGGAGCCAGCTGCTACCCATCCCCCGCGACATGCCGTACGGCTCCGCCGCCGCCGTCGCTGTCACCGGGTCCACCGCGTGGCACATGCTCGTGACCCGAGGGCGGGTCTCGCCCGACGAGAACGTGCTGGTGGTGGCGGCGGGCTCGGGCATCGGCGTGCTCGGCGTCCAGATCGCCAAGCTCGCCGGCGCCCGGGTGATCGCGACCGCCGGCTCGGAGGAGAAGCTGGCCATGGCCGAGCGGCTGGGCGCGGACTTCACGGTGAATCACGGCGATCCCGACTGGCCGGGGCAGGTGCGCGGCTACACCGGCGGCCGGGGCGTCGACCTGGTCTTCGAGCACGTAGGGCAGGCGACCTGGGAGGGCAGCCTGCAGACGCTGACGCGCGGCGGACGGCTGGTGACCTGCGGCGGTCACTCCGGTTTCGACGTCTCGGTCAACCTGTGGCACCTGTTCGCGAAGGAGCACACCCTCATCGGCTCCTTCGCGGGCACCCGGCGCGACCTCGAGCACGTGCTGGGACTGTCCGCCGCGGGCCGCGTGCGCCCGGTCATCCACGCCGAGTACCCCCTCGAACGGGCGGCCGAGGCCCAGACCGAGCTGGAGCGCCGCGGCGTCTTCGGCAAGGTGCTGCTCCACCCGTAAGGGCGGCAAGGAAAATCAGTCGGAGGCGGCGTGGAAGCTGCGCAGTGACTGCGCCACGTCACCCCAGTGGATGCAACTGATCATGCCGCCGTCGACGACGAGGTCGGAGCCGGTGACGAACTCGGAGTCCGGGCCGGCCAGAAAGAGCACGGCCTTGGCTATGTCGCCCGGGTCGCCCAAACGCCCCCACGGGATGTTACGGATCGTGCCGGCACGGATCGCCTCGTTGCCGAGGGTGTCCCGATTGAGGCCCGTCTCTATGACGCCGGGGCTGATCGAGTTGATCCTGATCCGCTTGGGCGCGAGTTCCGACGCGAGCTGACGGGTTATCGCCAGCACGCCGCCCTTCGCCGCGGTGTACGACGGGTATCCGTAACCGACGTGGCCGGCGATCGAGGCGATCTGCACGATTGAGCCGCCGCCGGCCTCTTCCATCGCGGGAACCGCTGCCTTGAGGAAGTAGAAGTAGCCGTTGAGGTTGACGTCGAGAACCCGCCTCCATTCCTCCCCGCTGGTGTCGAGGAGGCTCTTCCGTACGGCGATGCCGGCGGCGTTGACCAGCACCCGCACCGGCCCCAGGCGCTCACCGGCCTCGGCGACGGACCGCACGACCGCCGCTTCGTCGGTGACGTCCCCAACCGTGGCGATCGCCTTTCCACCGGCGGCCGTGATGTCGGCGCAGGTGCGTTCCGCACCGGCACGGTCCCGGTCGAAGACTGCCACCCTGGCGCCTTCCGCGGCGAGCGCGAGCCCGGACCCCCGGCCGATCCCCGAACCCCCACCCGTGACGATTGCCGTCGAGTCGCTCAGTTTCATCGAGGTTCACTCCCCTAGCCCATGAAGAACCCGCCGTTCACGTCCATCACCGTTCCGGTCACGTAGCTGGACGCCGGCGAGGCGAGAAAGAGCGCTGCCGAGGCGATTTCCTCCGGCTGCGCGAATCGCTTGAGCGGAAGGTTGTTCGATTGATAACCCTTGCCCGCGATCATCTGGGTGTCGATGGCGCCGGGGGCTATCGCATTGGCGTAGATCTTGTTCGCCGCCTCGGCCTTGGCCACCCATTTGACGATCGCGTGGATGCCGCCCTTGCTGGCCACGTACGCGGGTCCGGCCAGGACGCCGCCTATCTTTCCGGCGAGCGACCCGATACAGACGATGTTGCCGCCGTGTTCGCGCATTCGGGGTAGCACCGCCTGGACGCACCACAGCGTGCCCTTGAGGTTCACCCCGAGGACGCGTTCGAGTTCCGCCTCGTCGAGGTCGTCGATCCCTGTCGTGTCCCCGTAGATGGCCGCCGCGGTGACGAGAACGTCGATGCGGCCCGCGCCGCCGGCCGCACCGCGCACCGCGTCCTGGACGGCGGATCGGTCGCTGACGTCGACCCGGTACGCGTCGGCCTCGCCGCCCAGGGACTTGATCTGCTCCACCGTCTCGTCCATGTCGAGCACGTCCAGCAACGCGACCCGGGCGCCCGCCCGGCAGAAGGCCACGGCGGTCGCCTGGCCTACGCCGCGGCTGGCGCCGGTCACCACCGCCAGACGGCCCTCCAGGGAGAACGCCTCCGGCCCGGTCCTCGTGTTCGCCATGGTCACCGCTCCGTCCCGTCCGGTACCACCGTCGCGGCGACCAGGTCGGCGACCGGCAGCAAGTCCACCCGCAGAATCGTGTCGATCAGCCGTTCCATCTGCTCACCATCGAGCGGCGACTCGGCGGCCAGCCTGCGGGCCCGCGACGCCGTCTCGTCGCGGCCCCAGTTGAAGGTCTCCGCCGTGGGTGTCGCCTCGCGTTCGCGGACCGCTCCGCTCCGCGTCCGAACGGTGAGCCGGCACCCGCCCCGCGGCAGATCGGCGTCCGGTACGACGTCGATCCGCTGTACCAGGTCCGTCACCGCAGCGTCGTCGAACGCGGTGAGGTCGTCCAGCCCGATGCCGCCCCTGATCAGGCCCACCGCGAGGCAGTACTGCGCGCTCATCAGCGTCGCGCCCACGTCGGTGAACGGGCCCTTCGCGTCGATACCCGGATAGGCGGCGTCGCCCGGCGGGAGGGCCAGGGCGATGTGCTCGACGTCGTCGGGCGGCGTCGGCGACGCGGCGAGCAGGTCGAGGAGGGTCGAGACCGGGAGCTGGTTGAGTGCGCAGATCGGGAAGGGTTTGTAGGTCACCGCCCCGATCCGCCACTCGGTGCCGAGCTGCTCTCCCACGTTCTCCGCGCCGTCCGGGTCGCCGGTGTAGGAACGGTAGAACCCCGCGGCGCCCTCGAGCGCGTCCGGGGCGCTGGTGACCCCGCGGGCCGCCAGCAGGGCCGCCGTCAGCCCGTTGCGGCTGGCGATGCCCGGCTGGTACTGCCACTCCTGGGTACCGGCGACCCAGGTCTGGTTGGTTCCGCCGGCGAAGCCCGCGGCGAGGCCGAGCGCGGAAGCTATCTGTTGGGGGTCGCATTCGAGCAGCCGCGCGCACGCGGTGGCCGCCCCGATCGGCCCGAAGACGCCCGTCGCCCGCAGGCCGCGCGACGTGGCCCTCGCCGCCCATCCCTCGCCGATCGCGGCGACCGCCTCGTAACCGGCGACCATCGCGGTGACGAACGCGCGCCCGTCGCTGTCGAGGCTGTCGGCCAGGGACAGCACTGCGGGCAGGGCCGTGCAGCCGACGTGGGTGAGCCCCGGGAGGTACGTGTCGTCCTGGGTACGGGCGTGGATCAGCGCGGCGTTGGCGAAGGCCGCCGCCTCGACGGTCACCCGGGTGCCGTCCACGAGGAGTCGGCCACCCCCGCCCGCGGCATCCGGCCCTGTCGCCCTGGCCAGCTCCATCGGCACCGAAGCCTTCCGGAAGCCGGCCACCCCCACCGTGATGTCGTGCAGCAGCGTCACCCGCGCCTTCTCGACGACGTGCTCGGGCAGGTCGTCGAACTTCACGGAGGCGACGAACTGCGCCACCCGCTGCGTTGGCGTCATCGTGTGCCTCCCCTTCCTCGGAGGGTTGTGCACGTCGTATGTCTCGCACGTCTTGTACGTCTCGTCCCTGCCTCGTCGATGTCGGCCGCGCCGCCGCCTCATCTCAGGCACCATGGTCGTTCCCCATCACGGTCGCGCGGGGAAGCTCGATGGTGGCCCACCCGGGCGCACAGAGTTCCCCGTCCTGGTTGCGTTCCTCGAGTTCGCAGGTCACGAGCCCGACGGTGTCGTGGACCTCGGTGGCCGTCACCTTTCCCGAGCAGGTCAGCACGTCGCCCGGCAGCGCGAAACGGCGGTTCTGCCACGAGAACCGGCGCAGCCGCGCCCGGGGGCCCGCCCAGTCGAGTACCGCCTGGACCAGAAAGCAGCCGTGCAGGTGCGACTGGACCAGCACGTCGGGGTAGCCCTCCGTGTGGGCGTACGCGGTGTCGTAGTGGATGCGGTGGGCATTCCAGGTGACCGCGCTGAACCGAAACAGCTGCACGTTGGTCGGCCGCTTGACCAGCGGGGTGATCGCGGCCCCCGGCGCCACCTCTTCGAAGGAAACCCCGGCCGACATCTCGCCCCCCTCTTATCGCGCGATGAAGGTCTCGCGGCAGCGCATGAGCTCCGTGCCCCGGTCGTCCAGGTAGCGTCGCAACAGCCGCAGGATGAGGAACTGGCCGGAGCCGCCGTGCTTCAGCTCCACGTCGTCGACGGACACCTCGAGGGTCACGTCGGTCCCGTCGCAGACCGGGTGGGACAGCTCCACCTCCTGGCCGGCCCCCATCAGCCGGACGCCCTCCAGGGGCACTCCCGCCATCACCTCGGATTCCGCGCCGTCCGGCCGCAGTTCGTCCTCGGCGGGCCCGGCCTGCCATCCGAGAACGCTGGTCAGGTACAGCGGCGGGGCGACGACCCCAGGGAACCCCTGCTCCCGTGCGGCCTCCGGATCGAAGTAGCGGGGGTTGAGGTCGCCGACGGCCACCGCGAAGCGCTGGAACTGGGCGGCGGACATCGGACCCAGCCGCTGTCTCGTCGACCTGCCGACATGCTCCTTCACGGACCCGTGGAGCGCATGCCAGTCCGGGGCCACGGTCACCCCTCGCCGCTCTCGGCACGGAGCGTCTTCTTTTCGATCTTGCCGATGGAGGTCTTGGGCAGCGACTCGCGGATCTCGACGATCGTGGGGACCTTGAACGACGCGAGGCGCTCCCGGCAGTACGCCTGCACGTCGGAGGCGGTGAGCTGCGCGTCCTCGGCCGGAACGACGTAGGCCTTGACGGCTTCGTCCCTGATGTCGTCGGGGACGCCGATGACGGCGGCCTCGTTCACCAGCGGGTGGTCGGCGAGCACGAACTCCACCTCGCTGGCGGATACGTTCTCTCCGGCGCGCTTGATGACGTCCTTCTTCCGGTCGAAGAAGTACACGTAGCCGCGTTCGTCCAGGTATCCGTTGTCGCCGGTGTAGAGCCAGCCGTCCCGCAGCGTGGCGTCGGTCGCCTTGGGATCCTTGAAGTAGCCCTTCATCAGGGTCCGTCCCTGCACGCCGGCCACGATGATCTCTCCGGTCTGCCCGACCGAGACGTCCTCGCCGTTGCCATCGACGATCCGTACCGTCCGATCGGGGGTGGGTAGGCCGATGGACGGCCAGCGACGGTCACCGTGTATCGGCGCCATGGTCACGATCGTCATGGCCTCGGAGAGCCCGTAGCCGTTGATCAGCTCGACGTCGAACCGGCGCTCGAACTCCTTCTTCTCCGAGTCGGTGACGTTGATCGCGTAGAAGACGCGCCGCAGACGATGCCGGGAGTCGTCCGGCGACGGCGGCTGGGCGAGGAGCGTGCGGGCCTGCATGGCCACCAGGCTGGTGACCGTCGCGTCGTGCGCGATGATCTGGCTCCAGAACTTGGAGGCCCGGTACTCCTCGAGCAGGACGCAGGTGGCTCCGACGTTGAACGCGGCCAGGATCGTCGTGGACTGGGCGTTCACATGGAAGGCCGGAAGCGCCGTCAGGCAGCGGTCCTCGGTGCGTACGTCGATGGCCCGTGACGCCCGCTCGCCGGACCACAGGTGGTTGGCGTGCGTGAGCAGTACGGCCTTCGGCAGCGAGGTGGTGCCCGAGGTGAAGATCATCTCAACGACGTCCTCCGAGTCGATCGCGGGACGCGGAGGGGCTCCGGTCGCGTCCAGCAGGTCGGCGAGGAGCGTCGTCCCGGCCTCGGGCCCCCGGGTCCGGGCGAGGACCAGGTCCCGGAGGGCGGGGAAGTCCCGCTGGACGCCGCGGAACAGATCGAGGTAGTCGGGCGAGGTGACCGCCGCGACCGCCCCGGAGTGGCTGACCACGTGCGAGAGCTCTTTCGTCGTGTTCGCCGTGTTCGTCGGCACCATGACGGCGCCGATCCAGGCGAGGCCGAACCAGGACAGAACGAATTCCGCGCAGTTGGCCAGGTGGACGACTACCGCGTCACCCTTGTCAATGCCCAGGGACGCGAAGCCACGGGCCGTACGCTGCACATCGTTGATGAACTGCTGGTAGCTGAACTCGACGACCTTTCCCGACGCGTCCTCGCAGACCAGTGCGGTGTTGTCGGGGTAGCGCGCGGCACGTTCCTCCAGCAGATCCCGCAGATTGCGCTGCCCGATGAAGTCGACGGTCATCGCTGCCTCCTCGAGGACCGCTGGGCCCCGTTTTGGGGCACCCGACAGAGCGGTGACGGCCTCATCGTCTCGCCTTCGTTCGACGTTCCACCCCGAGCGTCAACGGCTGATCCGAACGCCGCCACGACTCCGGTCGCCACGCGTTCGCAGCATTGGACCGACCGGTAGGTCCAACGCGATGATGACCCGAGCCGAGATGCCTGTCAACCCTGGCGCCGAGGGCGCGAAGGGCCGGTGCCGGGTGCGATGATTCAGATGTCCCGACACGGGACATCTCGGTCTTTACTGATCATCTGATCCCAACAGGGAGGTATAACCGCATGCCTGGACAGGTCCCCCCGGTCGCCGACGAGCGTGAGGGGCTGCTCGCCTACCTTGCCCAGCAACGCCTAGTGCTCCGCATCGCGGCGTACGGGCTGACCGACGAGCAGGCTCGGGCGACGCCCACCAAGAGTTCGCTCAGTGTCGGTGGCCTGATCAAACACGTCGCGGACGTGGAGCGGAACTGGATCAATGTCGTCCTGCAGCGCGAGCAGGCGTCCAGGGAAGACGCGGAGGAAGACTACGTCGCCAACTTCCGCCTCGGCCCGGACGAGACGCTGGCCGATGTGCTCGACCACTATGAGCAGGTGGCCACGGAGACTGAGGCGGTCATCGCCGGGATCGAGGACCTCGGGCAGGCGGTGCCGGTACCGCGGGGCGTGCCCTGGTTCCCCGACGACGTCGAGGCATGGTCGGTGCGCTGGGTCCTGCTCCACCTGATCGAGGAGACGGCACGTCACGCCGGTCACGCCGACATCATCCGGGAGTGCGTGGACGGCGCCACCGCCTTCCCGCTGATGGCCGCCGCGGAGGGCTGGCCGGCCACCCCGTGGCTCCAGCCCTGGGAGGCGCAAGCGCAGCCGGCGTAGGCTCGCTGGCACCACCATGGGCGGCGGGAGGGCGGCCGCGGGTACCGTCTGCCTGGTGACGATCGCCCATTCGGAGGTGATTGCCGTGGCCGTCATTGCGCTCGTGGTGTTCGCTCTTTTCGTCGTACTGGCTGGTGGGGTGCGGGTCTGGCTCCAATATCGCTACACCGGCGACACCGGCATTCGCTCCGTCCGTCCGGGCTCGGGGTTGTGGGCGGTGTTGGCGACCGTCGTCGGCAGCGGCGCCGTCGGCGTCCTCGCTCCGCTGGGCGAGCTGGCCGGCTGGGCCCCGTTGTCTTTCCTGGACGTGCCGTCGCTGCGCTTCGCCGGAGTGATCCTGGCCGGGGTAGGCGTGTTGGGCGCGTTCGTGGCCCAGCTCGCCATGGGGACGTACTGGCGGATCGGTGTCGACCCGACCGAACGCACCACGCTGCTCACGGACGGGCTCTTCCGCGTCGTGCGCAATCCGATCTACGCCGCCTGGGGCCTGATGGGGCTGGGCTTGGCCCTTGCCGTGCCGAACCTGATCGCCGTCGTCGGGCTCGCAGTCCTCGTCGCGGGCATCGAGCTTGTGGTTCGCGTCGTGGAAGAGCCCTACCTGCATCGCCAGCACGGCTTCGCGTACGAGCGCTACGCCGCCCAGGTGGGGCGCTTCGTTCCCGGTGTCGGGCGTCTCCACCGCGGAGGTCTGCCGCGCTAGGTCCGGACCATCCCCCCGCGTCGCCGACCTCGGTCTTCGAGCTTTATGCCCTCGGGACGACGAAGGAAGGGCGAGAATGTCGGCAAACGCGGGGTTTTCGCCACAACGGGGGCGTATCCAGAGCCAGTAGACAGGGGGCTTCATGGCTGCCGGAAGGACCTACGACGTCGTCGCGCTGCCGGTGCCGATCGCCTACGACACGTGGGGCGATCACGACCGGGACGGCATGATCTACGCGCTCGCCGAGAACGAGGCGGAGCTCCGGAGGATCGCGGAAAGCTGGCCGGTGCCGTTCCCGGACCCGATCCACGAGCCCGACAGGCTGCCCGAGCCGCACCGGCTGGTGCGCCCCCTGGTCCTGCGGGCCCAGGTGGGGGAGCGGGTGGTGGTGCGGTTCCGTAACGAGCTGCCGCGGCGGGCCGGCATCCACGTACAGGGCGTGCGGTACGACGTGCACACCGCCGACGGCGGCGCGGTGGGGCGTAACCCCGACTCGGCGGCCGAGCCGGACGGGGGCCGCCGCACGTACGAGTGGGTCTGCGACGCCGAGGGCGTGTTCTTCTTCCACGACCTAGCCGACCTGCGCGGAGGCGAGGAGGGGTCGCAGGCCCATGGTCTCTTCGGTGCGCTGGTGGTGGAGCCGGAGGGTGCCGCCTGGACCGACCCGGTGACCGGGGCGCCGCTGGTCGACGGGCTGTACGCCGACGTGCATCCGCCCGGCGAGGACAAGAGCTTCCGCGAGTACGTCGTCTTCATGCAGGACGAGACGGACAACCACAACCCCGTCCCGCCGCCGCACCCCGTCTACGTGTGCGAGCGGCCGCGTCCGCACACGCACTCCGTGGCCGCCGGCGGCGAGCGGCTGAAGCCGGTCCTGTGGCCGGAGGACCACGGCGGCGACGACGGCGATCACGGCGACGACGGCGAGCCGGGCGACCACGGCGAGCCCGAGCACGACTCGATGATGCTGATCAGCTACCGCACCGAGCCGATGGGCTGGCGGGCGCTCGCGTACGAGCAGATGCTGGACGCCGGTGAGATCGACCCGGTGCGCGACCAGATCGTCGGCGAGGAGCAGCACCACAGCTCGTGGCTGTTCGGCGATCCGGCGACGCCGGTCCTGCGGGCCTACCGGGGCGACCGGTCGAGGATCCGGCTGGTGCACGCTGGGGTGAAGGAGACCCATGTCTTCCACCTGCACCTGCACCAGTGGCGGGCGGTGCCGGCGAACGCGGAGTCGCCGATCGTCGACTCGATCACGATCAGCCCCCAGCAGGCCTTCAGCTTCGAAACGATCGGCGAGGACGAGCCGGGCGACAAGCAGGCCGGCTCGGTCCAGCGCGCGACCGGCGACGCCATCTTCCACTGCCACCTCTACCCGCACTTCCACTCCGGGATGTGGGGGATCTGGCGGGTGTTCGACGTGCTGCAGGACGGCAGCGGCCGTTACCCGGACGGCACACCCATCGAGGCGCTGCAGCCGCTGCCCAGCAACCCGGAGCCGCCACCGCCGCCGACGCCGGGGAAGCCCGGCTTTCCCGCGTTCATGCCGGGCGAGTTTCCGCAGAAGTCGCCGCGCCCGCCCCGCACGCCGCACATGCCCGACGGCATGGGCCGGGAGCCGACGGAGCTGGAGAGGGCCGCGTTCTGCGAGGACCCGCAGCCGGGTGAGGCGTTCACCAAGGTGACGCCGAAGGACGTCGATCCGCCCGTGCGCCGCTACCACTTCGTGGTCATGGAAGGGAAGATCACCTACTTCCGGAGCCGCGGCGACGGGCACGGCACCAGCTGGCACGACCACCGCGGGGTCTTCTTCGTACTCAAGGAGGAGGTGGACGCGGCCGGCGGGGTCGAGGACTTCCGGAGGCAGCTTGAGGACGGTACGCGGGAGATCCAGCCGATCACCATCCGCGCGGGCAAGGGCGAGGTACTCGAGCTGACGCTGACCAACGCGCTCCCGACCGGCTGCCGGGAGGAGACGGCGTTCGACGCGGTGCTCCCGTTCCAGCCCGAGTGCGGCCTGCACGTACACCTGGTGAAGTTCGACCCACTGGTCGCGGACGGGGCGAGCGTCGGCTGGAACTACCTGTCCGGCACGGCCACGGCCGACCAGGGGCCGGAGGATCACGCGCGCTACAACTCGTGGATCTACCGGTGGTACTGCGACGAGGAGTTCGGGGCCGTGTTCTTCCACGACCACCTGCTCGCCAACGAGCGGCAGCGGCACGGGCTCTTCGGCTGCATGGTCGCCGAGCCCAAGGGCGCGGTGTGGGTGGATCCGCACGACCACGGCCGCGAGGTACATAACGCGACACAGGCGGTGGTGAAGCTGCCCGACGGGTCGGCGTTCCGCGAGCAGGTGCTCGGCGTCGCCGATTTCGTACCGCTCTTCGAGCACGGGCCGGGTGAGGAGGGCGTTCCGATCAACCCGCCGGCCTTTCCCGGCGCGTTCGACGACCAAGGGGTCATGGCCGTCGACTACCGCTGCGAGCCGCTGCACGAGCGTCCCGGCGACCCGGCGAACTGGTTCTCCAGCAAGGTGCACGGCGATCCGGGCACCCCTGTGTTGCGCGGCTACCCGGGCGAACGAATCCGGATCCGGCTCTACCAGGGTTCGCACGAGGAGCAGCACAGCTTCGGCATGCACGGGATGCGCTGGCGGGCCTGGCGCGACGACCCGGACTCGCCGCTGCGCGACCAGCAGACGATCGGCATCTCCGAGGCGTTCAACTTCCACGTCGACGAAACGTTCGGCCCCGGCGACTACCTGTGGTCGCTTGCCTCCATCGACGACACCTGGCTCGGCTGTTGGGGACTGTTCCGGCTACACGACTCCCGCCAGGACGACCTGCCGCCGTTGCCGGGGGCGTTCGAGGACGAGCCGCTGCCGCCGTACGACCCGGCGAAGGCACGGCGCTACCACGTCCGGGCGGTCGCCCGCGAGATCCGCTACAGCGACCAGCGCACCGACCCGTACGGTCTCGTCTACGTGGTCGAGGGAGCGCCGGAGGACGAGCCGCTCGTGCTGCGCTGCCGGGTCGGAGAATGGGTCGAGGTGACGCTCGCCAACGAGCTCGGCGGAGCGCCTCCGGCCACGCCGTTCGACCCGCCGCTCCCGGCGAAGGACGACCCGGCGGATCGGGAGACCTCGGCGCGGGTGTCGATGCACCCCAGCCTGCTGCGATACGACGTGCGGGTCAGCGACGGCTCCTGGATCGGCCAAAACGAGGACGGCACCGTGCGGCCGGAGGAGTCGAAGACCTACCGCTGGTACGCGGACGTGCCGGGTGTAATGCTGCTCCAGGATCGCGCGGACGTACGGACGCACCGGCATCGCGGGCTCGTCGGCGCGCTGGTTGTCGAGCCGTCCGACGTGACGCCGTACGACCCGGCGACCGGCCGGGAGCGCTGGGTCGGCGAGCAGGCCATCCTGCGCGGCCCCAGCGGCGGGCCGGTCCACGAGCTCGTGCTCGTGCTCCAGGACGGTCTGCGGCAGTATCACGACGGTGACGAGACCCAGCCGGTCCGCGATCTCGAGGACGAGCCCGAGGACTCGGGGCAGAAGGCGGTCAACTACCGCAGCGCCCACCTGCTGCCCATGCGACCGTCGCTCGCCGACCCCGAACCCGGCACGCCGCTGCTCGAGTGCGCCCCCGGGGACGAGGTTCGGCTCCACCTGGTGGCCGCGGCCGACCGGCCGCGCAACCACAGCTTCCACATCCACGAGCAGACCTGGCCGATGGAGGAACACCTCGACGAGCCGCGGGTCGGCGCCCTCGGCGGCCTCACCACGGGGAGCCTGCGCACCCTGAGCTTCACGGCCGGGGAGCCGGGCGACTACGCGTACCGCACCGGCGTCCTGCGGTGGGCGCTGTCCGAAGGCCTGTGGGGGATCATCCGGGTACGTCCGAGGTGACTTCGTCGGCGTCCAGCACGCGAACGTTGGTGAAGACCGGGTCACGCCGGGGCCGGTTCCTATGCGCCGCCGGGAAGGAGGTGGATGGGACCCCCCTCCCGGCGGTCGTGTGCGTGCCGGCCACCTGCCGGGAGAGGACCCCGCGCCATCCAGTCAAGGTGCCGTAGCTGAAAGAACCCCGAGTGCCCGCTGGGTCTTCCATGGGAATCGCGGGAAGAGCAGACTGGCACAGTTGAGATGGGAAACTTCGAAGGACTGGAGTAGACCTCACGACAAACCGGGCGCAGCCCGCCTCGCGAATGCGACCATGGGGGAGAGAGAGATCCTGGTAACCCCGGCCCCAGCATGACTCCACGGACATTTCAGCACAACCTGCCGGCCGAACCGAACGGCTTCGTCGGCCGCGAGCGCGACATGGCCGAGCTTCGGCAGCTCCTCGACGTGACGCGGGCGGTAACGCTGTGCGGGACCGGCGGCATCGGCAAGTCGCGGCTCGCCCTGCACCTCGCGGGCGCGCAGGTCGACGAGTACGACGACGGGGTGTGGCTGGTCGAGTTCGCCGACCTCCAACAGCCCGACCTTGTCGTTCGGCGGGTGGCCAACGCGGTCGGCGTCGTGGAGGAGGCGGACCGGCAGCTGACCGACACGCTCTCCGCCGCTCTGCGGCCGCGCCGTTTGCTGCTCGTGCTCGACAACTGTGAGCACCTGATCGAAGCGTGCGCCGACATCTGCCAGACGTTGCTCGCCAGCTGTCCGCGGCTGCGCATCGTCGCGACGAGCCGGGAACCGCTGCGGATGCCGGGCGAGACGATCTGGCGAGTGCCGCCGCTGTCGCTGCCGCCACCCAACGCGCCTCTCACGCCGGAGGGACTGGCCCGTCACGAGGCGGTGCGGTTGTTCGCCGAGCGCGCCGCCGCGGCGCGGCCTGGGTTCGCCATCACCGCGGAGAACGCTGAGCCCCTGGCGCGGCTGTGCGGGGCCCTCGACGGCGTCCCGCTCGCGATCGAGCTGGCCGCGGCGCGCGTCCGGGTGCTCTCGGTGGAACAGATCGCGGCCCGGCTCGGTGACCGCTTCCGGCTCCTCGGCAACGGCGACCGCACCGCGCCGCCGCGCCAGCGTACGCTGCGCGCCACCATCGACTGGAGCCACGAGCTGCTCACCGAGCCGGAGCAGGTTCTGCTGCGGCGGCTCGCCGGCTTCGCCGGCTGGTCGCTGGAGATGGCCGAGCAAATCTGCACGGGAGACGACCTGCCGGCCGAGGACGTACTCGACCTGCTGACCGCGCTGGTGGACAAGTCGCTGATAGTGGTCGACCGCGAGGTGGCCGGCGAGGTCCGGTACCGCATGCTCGACACGATCCGGCAGTACGCGGCCGAACGCCTCATCGAGGCGGGCGAGGCGGAGGACCTACGGTGCCGGTCCCGCGACTACGCCGTGCACACCACCGAGCGCATATCGGCGACCGGGATGGCCCTGATTCCCGCCCCGTGGTCGGTCACCGTCGCGTCGTTCCGCCGGTACGACTGCGACGAGGACAACCTCCGATCCATCCTGGGGCACTGCCTCGAACACGGTGACGCGGAGGAAGGGCTGCGGATCTGCACGGCGCTGCGTCCCTGTTGGGTAGTCCGCGGATACTTCACCGAGGGCGGTGCCTGGTTCGACAGCTTCCTCGCCCTCGACGCCCCCGAGGTGCCGCCGGCCGTTCGGGGCGCCGCCCTGGTTGGGCGCGCCCAGATCGCCTACCACGAGCAGGATCCCGCGCAGGTCGAGGAGCGCGCCCTCGAAGGGCTGGCGCTGTGCCGCGCCGGCGGCGACGACGTCGGGGTGGGTTCGGCCCTCAACGTCCTCGCGGAAGTCGACCTCCGCGAGGGACGGCTGGAGCACGCGGCCGCCCGAATCGAGGAGGCCTTCACGACCGCCCGTGCCTGCGGCGACGCGTGGAACGAGGGCTATGCGCTCGGCACCCGAGGCGCGCTCGCCGCGCTTCAGGGAAGGTTGCGCGAGGCGCAGCGCAGCGGTGAGGCGGCCCTGGCCGTGATGCGGCGCATCGACCAGCAGTGGGGCGCCGCCCGTACCCTCTCCGGCCTCGGGATGCTTGCCCAGGTGCGCGGTGACCACGCCGCGGCCCGGCGGTACTACGAAGAGGCCCTCCCGATCCTCCGCGAGGTCGAGGCGCGTCCGGAGATCGCTCGGTGCCTGGCCGGCATCGCGAGGGTGGCTCTGGACCAGGGAGATCTGGCGCTCGGCCGTACCCACCTGACCGAGAGCCTCATGCTGAGCCACTCCACCGGCGCGCGTCTCAGCGTCGCGCGCGGCCTGGAGGCGTTCGCCGCCTTGACGGCGCGGGAGGGTGACCTGCGGCGTACGGTCCAACTGGCGGGCGCGGCCGCGGCGCTGCGGGAACAGGTCGGCAGCCCGCCGATGTCAGGGGCCCGGCTCGAGGGGTTGCTCGCGCCCGCACGCAGGCAGCTCGGTCCGCCGCTGCTGATGCAGCTGTGGGCCGAGGGCCGGGAGATGCCGATCGACGAGGCGGTCGCCTGCGCAATCGAGACGGAGACCGCTGACGCCTCGCCGGTACCGGGTGATCACACGCACGCGGCGCGGTCCGACCTGTCCCGGGTGACGCCGACCGCTCCCACCAACACGCTGACACCGCGGGAACACGAGATCACGCTGCTGATAGCCCGTGGTCTGAGTAACCGTGGTATCGCGGACGAGCTCGTCATCAGCCCGGCGACCGCGGCGCGGCACGTCGCGAACATCTTCATCAAGCTCGGCTTCAGCTCGCGGGCCCAGGTCGCCGCGTGGGCCGTCGAGAACGGCCACGGGTACGAGGCATCGGGCTGAACCTGCCCGGCGGGGCCGTCGGCCACCCTCCCGCCCGTCCCGTCTGCATACCGGAATGCATAGATCGGTGGATGCACGCCGCCGCCGCGGTCGCGGAAGCTGACTGTGGTCATGGCGTCGCGTGCTCGCCCGAGGGGGGACACCGAACGCCGATCATCCCGTGAGGGGGGGAGGTGGCCGGCGAGGAGTGGAGTGCACGCGATCGGCGGGCTCGGGCGGTGCTCGCCCGAGCCCGCCACCTCCGCGCGGCCGGCTCGTTCATCCGGCCCGCCTGGGTGCCTCCGCGTCTCCGTACGTATCCCATGAACGCGATGTCTCGCCCATCATCCCCACGGTCGGCGTCATGACGCAGAAGCGCCTTACCCGCGTGGCCGTCCCTTCCGCGACGGTGACGCAGATGGTGCTTCATGCCTCGGGGGCGCCGGAGGCCAAGCCGGCCCTTGTCGACGCCTGCGAGGGCACGGCTCTGACCTACGCGGAACTCATCTCGACGACCGCCGCCGCCTCCGCCGGGTTGGTCCGGCGCGGGGTGCGTACCGGCGATGTCGCGGCGGTACACGCGTCCAGCGTCCGGGAGTACGTGCTCGCCCTGCACACCCTCGTGGCGGCGGGCGCGGCGGCCGTGCCGTTGCCCGCCGACGCCCCGGTCGAGGAGCTGGCCGACCGCCTTACCGACTGCGACGCGCGGCTGTTGATGACCGCGCCGTCGCTGGCGGATGACGCCCTCGCCGCGACCGAACGCTCGCGCGTCCGCCAGGTGTTCGCGTTCGGCCAGGTGCCGGGGACTACGCCGTACGCCGAGCTGCTCAGCGACGGACCACGCCCGGAGCCCGCCATCGACCCGCCCCGCGACCTCGCCCTGATTTTCTGTGAGACGGCGCCGCTGGGGCAGCCGCCGACGACCACCGCGCTCACCCATGCCCAGTGGGTGGCCGAACTGCGTGACCTCCTGGGCGTCGCGGTGGACTGCGGCGTGGTGTTCGTGCCGCCGCCGCGCCGGCCGGACCGCGCGTACGCCGTCACCATCGACCTGGCGCTCGTGCTCGGCGCCACGCTGCTCACCGTCGATGACCCCGGTTGCCAAGGGCCATAGCATCGAAGCGCCCGGACGACAGAGGAGGGTGACGGTGTCCGACGCGGAGATCGATGCGCTGCTGGCTTCCTTCGATCCCAAGGTCCAGGCCATTGCGCGCCGAGCCTGCGGGCTCGTACGGGACGTACTCCCCGGCGCGGTGCTGACCGTCGACGGCGACGACATCGGTTTTGGCGGCCCGGACTACGAGGGCGGTTACAAGGGATTGGTGTTCGTCGTCACCCCGCTGAAGGCGGCCGTGCGGCTCGGCATCGCCGGCGGCGCGTCGCTGCCCGATCCGCACAGCCTGATGCGGGGCACCGGGAAGGTGCACCGGCAGGTGCGGCTCGAGTCGGAGGCCGATGTGGCCCGCCCCGAGCTGAGGTCGTTGCTCGAGTCGGCGGTCAACGCACGCACCGGTTGATCAGGGAAGCCGTGGGTCGCACCGCACCGCTGCGACCGCGCGCTTCGTCACCATGCTTGGGGATCTTCGAACCACCATGCGGCCATGCGGCGGATGCTGGACCGGTATCTGTACCCCGCGAGAGCGGCGGGGAAGCTCATCCGGCCGTACCGGCGGGGCCTTCCCTGCGATGTCGAGTACGTTCCAGCGGAGCCGAAGGAACTCCGGGATGCAGGAGAGGCCCTGGAGTGGCTGGATCAGGAACGCGCGAATGTGCTGGCAGCCGTTCGGCATGCCCTCGATCGCGGATTGCCGGTGACGGCGTGGCAACTCGTGGACGCGATGTGGCCGCTGTTCCTGCGGCGAGGGCTGTATCGGGAGCGGCTGGAATTCGACCTGATCGGATTGGAGGCCGCGCGCAGGTGCGGGGACCCAACGCCGAGGCCAAAATGCTCAACCGGGTCGGCTTGGCGCTGCACGAACTGGAGCGATTCGACGAGGCCGACGAGCGTTTTACGCAGGCACTGGCGCTGTGGCGCCGGTTGGGGGACCGGTATCGCCAGGCGACGTCGCTTCGCCGGCTCGGGTTCGTCGCGGTCGGACGCCGCCGTCTCGAAGAGGCGATCGCCTATTTCACCCAAGCGCTAGCCGCCCACCGCGCGCTCGGCGAAACACGCGCGTTCGCGCGGACCCTGGTTGACCTCGGCGACGCCCTCACCATGGCCGGGCGGGTCAGCGAAGCGGTCCCCCATCTGCGGCAGGCGCCGGACATCTTCATCGAGGTGTCGGACCACTACAACCACGCCCGAGCCCTCGGGAAGCTGGGGCGCCCACACGCTGACGGGCGATTTTGACGCCGCGGCCGAGTCTCTGCGGCGTGCGCTGCGGGCCATGCGTGAACTCGGTTCCCCGCCCGGCGAGGCAGAGGTGCTTGAGTCGCTCGGGGAACTCGCCGAGCGAGCCGGGCGGCCGGGTGAAGCGCGCCGCAAGTACGAGAGAGCGCTGGCCATCCTCACCCGGCTCGATGCGCCGAAGGCCGCCCGCCTCCGTGATCGATTGGATCGGCTCGGCCAGACGGGCTGACTACGGTGCTTGAGCCGTGTCCCAGCGGCCAACCCTCGCCTCGACCGTGTGGATGGCCTTGAGTCGCTTGAGCTCGTCCTCGGTGAGCCAGGCGGCCGAAGGAAAGGTGTCCCCGATCTTCCAGCCCGCGTATATCGTCGCCGACCGCAGCGCGTCCACCGGATTTCCGGTGGCGAGCCAGCAATGCAGGAACGACGCGAACAGGGAGTCCCCGGCGCCGGCGGTATTGACGACACCGCGGGGAGCGACCGCGGACACGTGCACCAGGCGGCCATCCCGAAGGCCCACCGCGCAGCCGCGTTCGCCCATGCCCACACCGGCGATCGCGCATCCGGGGTAACTGCCGAAGACCCGGGCCATCCACTCCGTCGGGCCGCAGGGCAGCCGTTCGTGGCTGCAGAACACTATGTCGGCCACCTCCAGCCACGGTCGGTTGTACGCGTCATCCACGTCGGCGATCAGGTGCACGTCGACAGCGATGGGCACGCCGAGTCGCTCGGCGTGTTCGAGCAGTGGCCGGACGAACCGGGCGTTGGTAAGCACGGCGAGGTCGACGCCGGCCGCCTGCCGGCGGAACACCTCCGTCGGATACTGGACGGCGTTCACCGCGGCGAGGTAGGCGTGGCCCCGTCTGCGGCCGTCCGGTGCTACCAGCGCGACGCTGAACGAGGACTCGGGTCCATTGATCACACCCATCCCGAGCAGGCCACGGGCGCGCAGGTCCGCCCGGATCAGGTCTCCGGCGGGGTCGCTTCCGGCGACCGTGCATAGGCGCACGTCGTCGCCGAGGGTCCGCAGGATGGTGGCGACGTGGGATGCCACCCCGCGACGCCCGCCCGCAGCCACGCGGGACGGCACGCCGGCCGGTATGGCACCGGAAAGCCTTCGACCGGCACCGCCATGGACAGGCTGGTTACGCCGGCAACAACGATCTTGGCTCCCATGGTTGGGGGCTCCTTGCTTGGTGGGAAGGTCGTCAGTGGACGAGGAACGGCGGGGGCGCTGGCTCGGCAGCCGGGATCGTCGCCGGTTGACGCGTCCGCAGCAGCCGGTACATCAGCCGGCGCATGTTTCGGTTGAACCGGCCGGGCTGTGAGGTAACCCGAGCCGCGACGATGTCCCGGTGCTCGTCCCGGTAGCCGGCTTTGGCATCCCGGAGCTGGGCGAGTAGCGAGGCATCCGGACGCAGGCGAGGCGCCGTTGCGGCCAGCAGCGCGCCGGCCGAGGACGGGACGACGTCCCGGTCGCTGAAGCCGGCCAGGACAACCGGAATCCCTGCCGCGGCACCGTACAGCGCTAGCGACCCATGGTCGCCCACGATCAGGTCGGCCGCGGCCAGCACCGCCCGGGGGTCCGCCTCAGGTGGTACCAGCCCGAGGCCCCGGCGTACGCAGTCGGCCAGCCAGGCCCGCACCTGCCAGCGGCCGTGAGCGAACCACGCGTTCGGGTGGATCAGCGCCGCGACCTTATACGTGTCGCTCGGCAGGTCCTCGACCAGGCGTGGCAGGACAGTGCCCTCGCCGAGCAGCGACCGCGGCCCCCAGGTCGAGGTCACCACGACGAGCTTCTGGTTCTCGGTCACGCCGAGCGCGCGGCGGTATGTCGCCCGCTCGGGGAGGCTGGCCAGCAACCCGTCGTACCCCGGGTCGCCGACCACCGCCGCGACCGGCAGCGCCTCCGGGCACTCCCGGCCCAGCCGCACCAGGTCCGCGTCGTGCGCCAGCACGATGGCCGAGGCCACAACGGTCCCGTCGCGCACGAGTCGCTGTCGCTCCAACCCGTAGGTGGCGCGCGCCACGATCGCGCCGCCGTGCTCCCGGCTCGTCACCAGCTTGTTGAAGCTCGCTCCGTGTGGCATTACCACCAGCGGCGCGTGCAACTGGTGCAGCGACCCGTAGCTGGCCGCCAGCGCGAGGTCGAACGGTGTGCGTGTGGCCTGCTGCCAAGGGATCATGATCCCGTCGACGCCGCGGAGAAACTCGGTTACCCCGTTGTCGAACACGTCCGGCGCGGCGGTGAATACCACCTGAATCCTGAAGTCGGCTTCCAGCAGACGGATGGCGTCCATCAGACGCTGGCCCGAGGTCACCGTGTGGACCACCGCCAGAACCGTCCGGCAACCCCCGCGCGTCACCCACCGATGGGCGTCCAACCCGACCGGCACGTCACGCCATGTCTCGCCAGACATCACAGCCTCCGCATCCTCCTTCCGTGGCCCGCGCCCTGCCGCGGGCCAGCTATGTCGAGCATGCGATTAGCTGGTGGACGGAAACCTTGCGGAAACCTTGACGATTACCTTGCGGTCCCGCGTCCCGCGGCCCTGGCGCGGACGCGACATTCGGTGACAAACTCGTCAGGAGGGGGGAACGAATCCGGCGAAGGGGGCCGCTGGTGGAGTTTCTCTTGCTCGGCCCGGTGGAGTTGCGGGTCGGCGATCGACGGTATGATCTCCCGCCCAAGGTGCGCTGCTTACTCGCCTGTCTGGCCGACCGGCGGGGCCGGCTCGTCTCCAGTGACACCCTCGTCGAACACCTGTGGGGCACCGATCCTCCGCCCGAGGCACATGTAACTCTTCAGACTTACGCTTCCCGGTTACGTGGCACACTTCGCCGGGCCGTTGGCGACGAGTCGCTAATGCCACGTGCAGAGGGCGGGTACGTACTCCACGCAGACGAGGAAGCCGTAGACCTGTACCGATTCGACGAACTGCGGACGAAGGCACGGTCCATGGCCGAAAGCGGATACTACGTGGAGGCCGCACGGCTGTTCCGCGAGGCCGAGGGTCTGTGGCGAGGCGAGCCGCTGGCGGGCCTACCCGGGGATTGGGCGGCACGGCGGCGCACCGCACTGGAGGAGGATCACAAGGCGTCCACATTCGAGCGGATCGACGTCGAACTTCGCCTAGGCCGCCACAATGACCTGGTCGGAGAGCTGTACGAGCTCGTCCGCCGGTACCCCTTCGACGAGAAGCCCGTCGAGCACCTCATGCTCGCTCTCTATCGTTCCCGCCGGGTACCCGAGGCCTCGGAGGTCTACCTGAACACCCAGCGGCGTTTCACCAACGCAGGCGTCGACCTCACCCCCGAACTGGAGAAGCTACAAGAGCGAATCCTGCGCGGCGACCTGGAGCTCGCGGCGATGCCGCCGTCAGGCCCTGCCTTCCGCCTAACCACACCTAACCTTCTCCGCCGCGATATCCCAGAGTTCGTGGGGCGAACCGAGGAGATGCGACAGGTGCTTGACGCCGTCGCCGCCCGGCCGAAGGGCACCGCCGTCCCGGTCGTGGCCATCCACGGCATGCCCGGAGTCGGCAAGACCGCCCTCGCCGTCCACGTCGCCCACCAGCTTGCCGACCACTATCCAGACGCCCAGCTCTACCTAGAGCTACGCGCCCACCACAACATCCAGGACCCGGTGGACCCCGCCGCGGCCCTGGGCGTCCTGTTGCGGCTCGTCGGGGTCCCGGCCGAGCAGATCCCGCAAGGTCTTGACGAGCGTGCGGCGCTCTGGCGCGCCCATCTGGCAAATCGCCGGGTGCTCCTGGTGCTCGACGACGCTGCCGGCGCTGAGCAGGTATCTCCTCTGCTGCCCGGCACCCCCGAGTGCCTTGTGCTCATCACCAGCCGACGACGGCTCATCGGACTTGCGAGTGTGCTGCCGCTTCCCCTCGACGTTTTCCCGCCCGACGACGCCGCAGAGCTTCTGCGACGGGTCGTCGGCCCCAGCCGCACCGCCGACGCCGAGGGGGTCGCCGAGGTAGTACGGTTGTGCGGGTACTTGCCGCTCGGCATCCACATCGCTGGTGGACAGCTCCGCGAACGCCGCTCGTGGAGCGTCAAAGACCTGGTGGCACGGCTCGTCTGGGGCCCGCACCGCCCGGGCCGAACTCGCCTCGACGACAGTACGGTCACCGAGACCTTCGAGTCGTCCTACCAGGACCTGAGCGACAGAGAGCAGCGAATGCTCCGACGCCTCGGCTTGTTCCCCGGTTCCAGCTTCTCCGTGTATGTGGCGGCAGCCCTTACCGGGACGACGTGGACAGACAGTGAACGGCTTCTCGACGCTCTCTACGAACACCACCTCATCGAGGAGCCCAGCCCTCGCCGTTTCCGTCTACACGACCTCCTCCGCGACTATGCCCGCGACCTCACCCTGCGCGACGACACCGAACCCGACCGCGGCCTCGCCCTCGATCGACTGCTCGATCACTACCTGCTGGCCGGGGACTGGGCCGACCGCGTCCTGTACCCGCATCGCCGCCGCATCGATATCCACGCCGAGCACCCACCGGTGGAGGCCCCGCCCTTGCACACCAGGGAGGAGGCTCAGCAATGGCTGGAGGTCGAACGCGCCAACTTACTGACCGCTGGACAGTACGCTGCCGCTCATGGGCGGCTCGAGCACGGCGCGCTCCTTCCACACGTACTCGCCGGGTACCTCGAGACCCAGGGGTACTGGGCGGAGGCGGCCACCGCCCATGAGCGTGCCGTCACTCTCTGGCGCGACCTCGGCGACCGCGCCGGGCAGGCCCGGGCCCAACTTGAGCTCAGCACCATCCGTTGGCGTACCGGCCACTACGACGAGGCCCTACAGCAGGCCGCAGATGCACTCGCCCTGAGCCACGAAACGGGTAATCGTCATGTAGAAGCCGAGTCACTCGACCGTATCGGGCTCGTCTACTGGCATGTGGGCCGCTATCTGGACGCTCTTCAGCACTTCGAGCAAGCCCGTGACATCTACCGCGACGTGGGTGACCGGCAGGGTGAGGCCGACACCCTCAGCCACACCGGCGCAGTGTCCTGGCACGTCGCGCGCTACGACGAGGCGCTCAGCCACGCCCAAGGAGCTCTTGAGCTCTATCGAGCCGTCGGTGATAGGCGCGGGGAGCGGAACGCCCTCAACAACGTCGGTGACATGCTGCTTCGCTCCGGGCGGTACGCCGACGCGCTTCAGCACTATGAGAAGGCTCTCGCCATTGTCCACGACATCGGTGGACCGCAGCAGGAGGCAATTCTGCTCAATAACGTCGGCGTGGTGTACAGCTACACAGGAGATCACCAGCGTGCACTCGATTGTTGTCGCCGAGCGCTAGATATCTTCCGTGATCTCGGGGATCGCCGATGCGAGGCAGACGCGCTCAACAATGTCGGTGCCACCTATCAGAGGATGCTTCGCCACCGGGAAGCCTTGATCCACAACCAGAAGGCTCTCGCCGTCGGTCGAGAGATCGCCGATCCCTTCATCCAGGTACAGGCACTTCGAAACATCAGCGAGGCGCACCTCGGACGGGCCCACTATGAGGCCGCGCACAACAGCTTCACGATGGCCCTCGACCTGGCCCGCACGATGGGCGACCTCTACGAGGAGGGACGTGCGCTTGAGGGCATTGGGTCGGTCCTGCTACATACGCGGGGCCGTGCCGAAGCGGCACCCTACTGGCAAGACGCCCTTGCCCGCTACGAGCACTTGGGCGTGCCCGAGGCCGAGGTGTTGAGGACCCGCATGGCTGCTCCTCATGCTACCGGATCCGAAGCATCCTTTTTGTAGAACTCTGGCCGAGTTCTTCGGCGGGCCTGTAAGAAGTACGGCCCTTTCCAACCAAAGACAGTCCTTCTGATATTGTCGACAACTAGACTGTCCCTGCCTCCCGGCGAGGGAATCGGGAGGGCATCTATCCCTAACTGGACGAAAGGGACAAGATGTTCGATATGTTTATGGCCTCGGTTCCGTGGAGGTAAAGCGAGGCTGACCGTCTCCGTGCCCCGCCCCCTGGATTTGCCGGGCGGCGGGGCACGACTGTATCGGCCTGGTGGTAGCACGCGGACGGCCGAATCGAGGTCTATTTCGGCGACCTGATCGCGACGTCGGCCTCTACGCCATCCTGTCGCTGACCTGGTGTTTGGCACCGGGCAACTTCTTGGCCATCTCTGCGGTCCCCCAACCGGCAGCGACCCGGAGGCGGTGGCTCAGGTCAGGAAGGTGTATGAGGGGCCAGCTCACCGGCGGTGTTCCGGCCCGCCGAGCAGATCCGCAGCTGGTTTGACGGTCTTGACCTCGTTTCCCTGGCCTAGGTGGACGTGTCGCTAACACCCACCGGAGTGCGCGCCAGCGTCCGCATCCTCGACGGCGTCGGACGTCTTCCCGAAACCGGAGCGGCCGATGGGTGAGGGGTGGCGGCAGGCCGAAGAGGGCCGCGTCCGGTTAGAGCGGATGGCGGGGTTGCTCGCCGAGCGTGGCGCCGAAACCAGTTTCGGCATCGGCGGCGCGCTGGAGGTCATGAGCCCTCACAAGGCCGCGAGCTTGACCGGAGGGCAAACTTGCGCCCGACGCGACCGCGGCGTGTACGCGTTCGGGCCGGTCTGGAACACCGATTCCCGTTCGAGGAGGCCGAGGAGACCGCAGAGGCGATCAGGGGTGGGTACGCCGTACCCCTGCAAAGGGGTGGCAAACGCCGCCGAGCGTCAGCACCTGGTGGAGTGGAGGGAGTTCGAGCTGGCCGGACTAAGCCTCCCAGATGCAGCATTGGCGGGCGCGCGCCTCGTTGTCTGTGCTCGTCGCTTGATCTCCGCCGATCTCCGCCGATTTCGGCATCCAGTACGAGATCGACCGGAGCAGCAGGAGTTGGCTCAGCCTGCTGATCAAGGCCAGCAGCGGCGTGGAGATCGTGCGGTGTCTGCCGTCGAGGCGCCGGGCTTAACGGCCATTTGGAGCACGAATGGCGGTTCTGCTGAGGCGGCTTCAATGCGTGGCCCAACTTCTCTGCCACCCCGACCTGCGAGGTAAGCCGCGAGGATGACGTCATCGCCACCCAGCTGCGCAGGAAGCAGCCATGACGACTGATGGCTCTGGAAGACGCGGGTCGAAGCGGCTGCTACCCATCCGCGGGCCGGCACGTCCGCCCTCCTTTCCGCAGTTCCCGGTTGCCGGCCCCACGTCGATGAACTTGTGCCTGTCCTCTTTGACAGATCGCATCATGCGCAAGATCTGGAGGGGGTAGCCTGCCGTCACCGCGCGGATAGGAACAAGTATGCGGTACAAGTCGAAGGAGGAAGATGATCAGGTGGTTCAGACGCGCACCCGCGTGGATGCTCGTCTTCACCAGCATGTTCATGTTCATGGCTTCCTATGTGCCGCAGCCGTAGCTGATAGCTGTTCAACCGTATGTCCCTGCGCCCGGTCGCTCGACAGAGTCGCGGCGGGGCAGCAGCACATATGAGTTGAGTGCTAGTCCCGGCGGCCGTACCCAAGGGCTGGATGACCCGACGTACTACGCCGACACGCAGGGGAGGTGCCCAGTCGGGGAGCCGGATAGATTCGCCGAGGGGGCCACAGGGTATTTCGGCCGCTTCCCATGGCCGCACTGGGGATCTAGAGGTGAGTTCAGGTTCGAATCTATACCTGAGCGCTGGCTACGTTCGTTGATCCTCGTAGAGCCTTGATCACCAACGGGGCGGTGCCGCCGCGTTCGCCCGGTTGCGGGATCCTGGCGGGGTGAGAAGTGCCGAAGCCGGCCCGGTGCCGGGGTTGGACCGGAACGCGGTGCCGCAGTACGTGCTCCGGCCCAGGGTTGGTCGTCGGCCCACATCAAGGTGGCAGATCCAGTCTCGGCCGTCGAATCGGTACCCAACTGTCCGCTCTGAGATTCCAGAAGTCACGGCTCGTCGCCGAGGGCGTCGTCCATGGGTTTCCGTACGATCTCGTGCAGCGGACAGTCGTCATGGATCACGACAATCACGTCGTCGTCTGCCTGCTCGGCTGACAGGAACGCCGCCTGCATGTTTCTCTCAAAGTTGCACAGACAGCCGTGAGCGTGGGCCTCTGGAGTCCCAGGCCGCACTATCGGTTGATGGAACTTGACAGTTACGGGAGGAGGCTCACGCGGCGCCCCCATGTCGTCCGCCACGGCCCAACCTCCTACGTGTGAGCGTCCAGCTACGGTGCGGCGGGCGCTCCGCTCTCCAAGCTACGCCTCCAAATCCTGATTAGACCGCACCACGTCGAGGATTCGCCCGTAGCGCCGGCGTCGACGCCGGCCTCGAGCTCGCCCTGAAGACGCTGCGGCACAAGTACTGCTGCACCGGCTCGAAGAACCGATGGGACACATGCTCTCGAGTGTCGCGCGATCACACCACTCGACCTCGGCGAGTTTCGCTTCGTCGGCGACGTGAGCGGTGCCGTCGACGACCGCACATGCGACGTAAATCATCGTCCGGCTGGTCGCCGGATGCACGCGCTCGCCGGCGACGGGGCGGCGCGGTGTCCGGGCAGTGCTCAACGGATCCGTCTGGGCGTGTCCCCCGGCGAGTGGCTGAGGATGCTGGACGTTGCGCGGCGGGCGGCCGCGACCCGCAGCGGCCGCTGGACCTACCGCCGCGGCGGCGGCGTCGACGGCCGCAAGAGTGGCCGCAAGCTGGTCCGCCGCACCGGGAAGCCCTCGGCGGTGCCGCCGGTGTTCCGCGTCACCACGGTGGTGATGGTGTTGCAGCGATTCGAGGGTCTGAGTGACCGGGAGGCGGTGGAGCAGTTCAGCGGTCGCTCGCTCACTTGAGGGACAGTAGCCAGGATCATTTCAGGGTCCGAAGTGGACGTGTGCGGCCCAGAGGTGTGGGCGTTCGGGAACCTCGTTGCGGACGGCATGCACGGCGCGGTGTACGGCGAGCGCGGGATCGGTGCCGACGTTCAGCTGGCCGTAGATGTGGCGGGCGAATTCGAGTGCGGCGGTGTCGGCGATGGGCCAGAGGGTGCCGACCACGTGTGGAAACCCGGCGATTTGGAAGGCGGACGCGATGTGGATGGACTCGTCGGCGAGGCTGGTGCCGCCGAACGCGGTGGTGCACGCCGACAGGTAGGCCAACCGGGCGTGGTCGAGGCTCTGGCCTGTCAGCTCCCGAACCGGCAGCGGACCGTCGTGCAGGACGAGATGGCTTTCCGCGGGATCGGGCATCGCCATGGCATGGCAGGCGAAGTGTGCCCAGTCGCTCGCAGGCAGGCGGTCGAGGATCGTGCGGCGGTCGGCGGCGCCGTCCAGGACCGGCGGTCGGGAGCCGGGCAGGGTTGCGGCGACGAACTCGGCCTCGCTGACGGCATTCTGAAGCGGGCGATGATCGGGCACCTCGTTGATACCGACGACGAGCGGGCCGTCGCCGCCGGGCACGGCCGGCCGGCGGGCGTGGTGCAAGGCCCGCACCGTCGGCGTATACGAGGAGACGACCCGGTCGAGCGCCGATGCGTGCACCGGCAGCACCGACAGCGGGCCCGTCGGAATCCACCAGACACGCGGCATCGCCGCATCCTCAGCCGGACCTTCGGGCACGCCGAGGTGCCGCAGCACCGGCCCGGTGACGCTGTCCCAGAGCCACGCCAGCACCTGGGTGAGCACCGCCGCGGCCGACGAGCGCGTGGCGCCGTGCACGGCGGGGAGGAACCGGTCGACCATGGCGCGGGCATCGCGCTCGGTGAGGTCGGGCAGCGGCACCACGTCGGCGCTGGATTCGGTCAGAGTGAGGGCGTCGCAGCGGTAAGTGGTGACGTTGACGGCGACCACCAGGCCACCGGCGCCGGCTTCGCGGAGCTGGTCCGGTGTGGGCGGCAGCGCGAAGCGGTCGAGGCCGGCCGTCGCGCGGATCGTGGCCAGCAGCTGCCGCCACTGCTGGGCCGCCTCACGCCGGGCCGTGGACGACGGGGCCGGCCGTGCGTTCAGTTCGAACGCGGGATGGGCGGTCTCCGTGTTGAGAATCCCCCGCAGCCGATCCACTTCAGCCGCGAGGTCGGGCCGCACGCGCCGCAGCTCGGCGGTGTCGGCCCGCAGTTCGAGTGCCTGACCGAACAGCACTCCCCGGGCCTGTTCGAGGGCTGCCCAGGCGCCGTCGACGTCGCCCTCATCGATACGCGCGAGCGCCGCCCGCGGGCCGACCCCGTCGAACAGGTGCAGGTGACGCTGGCGGTCCGCGCGTGCCAGGCGGTGGTCGATCAGAAGCGGTAGCTGTTCGAACACCTCGTGCCATGCACTCCGGGCGGCCGCCCACTGTCCGGTGCTCATCGCCAGGTCCGCCCACGCGCTGCCGCACTGGATGCGGTGGACGGGGGATCCCGATGGCGTCCGCGCGCCGTCGCGGAACGCCGCCATCGCCTCGTCTACGACGGCGGGATCGGGCTGCTTGAGCAACGTATGCCCCAGGTTGAACAGATGCCCGGCCCGGTCGGGATGGTCGATCGGATACAGCCGCAGGCTCAGCCGATTAAGCCGCAGCGCCTCGTCCCGGTCGGCCGCCGCCCCGAACTTGCCGTACCGGGACATCAACACGGCGGCGAGGTTGCCGGCGAACCCGGTCGGGACGATCGTCCGGCAGCAACTCCAGAGCCCGACGCACCTGCGTGACGGCCTCGTCGATGTCGGACTGTGCGTGTGTCCGCCAGAACCTTTGCAGCAGCATGAAGCCGAGGGTCGCGGTGTGCTGAGCCGTCTCCGGGTGATCCGGCGGGAGCCCCCGCAGTACCTCGATGCCGAGGTTTATCGCGTCATCGAGATCCGTCGGGTCGCTCGTCCGGTGGTACCGGAACACGAGCGTGACCGCGAGGGAGGCCTGCCGCAATGGTCGTTCAGGGTGGTCGGCCGGCGTCCGGTCCAGCGCCGCGCGGGCCGTGCGGATGGACTCGTCGAGATCCTCACCGGCTCCCTCGAGCTCGAACCGGGCGTTCAACAGTGAGCACAGATTGAATAGGTACATGCCCAGATCAAGGTGACCGTCGGGCGTGGCCGCCACCGCCTCCCGGGTCACCGCGATCGCGTCGTCGAGGTCCTCGGACACGCCCGTGCGGTGATAGCGGGCCCGCAGCGTCAGGCCCAGGTTCGAGAGGTTCCCGGCCCGGTCGGGATGGCTGGCCAGCGTGGCGGCCACGGCCGCCCGGCCCAGGTCGATCGCCTCGGTGAGGTCCGCCATCGCCCCCGTCCGTTCGTACCGGCGATGCAGCGCCAGGCTCAGGTTCGACAGGCACTTTTTGTAGATGTGGTCACTGGCGGACGTGGCGGCGGCCGCCCGTCGGCCGGCCTCGATTGCCTCGGCGATGTCCCCGGTGGCGCCGGTGCGTTCGAACCGCACCCGCAGCGCGGTGGACAGGTTGTTCAGGTCCGTCGCCCGCTCGTCGGAGCCGTCGCCGGCCGGCTCGGCCGCGTCGCGGAAGGCGGTCACCGCCTCGTTGATGTCCCCGATGACACCGGCACGCTCGAACCGCTGCAGCAGCGTGGCACCCAGGTTGCCAAGAACCGCCGCACGGGTCACCGGGTGGTCCGCGACCGCATGGAGGGCCTGCCGGTGCAGTCGCGCCGCCTCGTCGAGGTCCTCGGTGGAGCCGGTGAGCTCCGCCCGCGACCTGAGTGTCACACCGAGGGCCGTCTGATACTTGCCCAGTTCAGGACCGCCCGGTGTCCCCGCCTCGATGAGCTGCCGCCAGATGCTCTCCGACTCATCGAGATCGGCCACGTTGCCGCCGTGCTCGAACCGCTCGTTCAGGCTCACCGCCAGGGCCGCACGGAGATCCACCGCGGTCGGGCGGTCCAGCGGGGTGAGCGCCAGCGCTTCCCGCCGGGCATCGATGACCTCGTCGAGGTCGTCCACCACACCCGTATGTCCATAGCGGACCGTTCCGACCACGGCCAGGTTGGCCAGGATGCTCGCCCGGTCCGGATGCACCTTCGGAGTCACGGCAACCGAACGCCGAGCCATGTCCAGCGCGTCGTCGATATCGGACAGGTCACCGGCGAGGCGGAACCGCGCCTGCAGTGCGGCGCCCAGGTTGGACAGGTGGCTAGCCAGGTCCGGGTCCTCCGGCGCGGTCACCTCCACCGCGAGCCGGCCCGCCTCGACCGCCTCGTCCAAGTCGGCGGCCGAGCCAGCGCGTTCGAAGAGTCGGACCAGCCCAGCGCACAGACTTGACAGGTGCTTGGCGTGTCCCCGGGATCCCGGAGGTGCGGCCGCCACCGCCGCGCGACCGATCTCGACCGACTCCTCGAGTTCGTCCACCGAGCCCGTGCGATCGGCACGCGCCCGCAACGCCATGCTGAAGTTCGACAGGACCGCCGCCCGATCGGGGCTGCCAGGGCGGAGGCCCGCCATTGACGCCCGGCCCGCCTTGACCGCAAGATCCAGATGATCGGGATCACCGGTGAAGCCGTACAGCCGCCGGGCCACCAGGCCGAGATTCGACAGGTAGCCGCGGCGATCCGGGTGATCCTCCGGGGTGGCCTCGACCGCCATCGCCATGAGCTGGACGGCCCGCGCGACCACCTCTTCCCACACCGCGGCGCGGGGCGTCTGCATGAGCGACACGGCCTCGTCGTTCCAGGCTTCGGGGTCGCCGCCCGCCGGCTCGGCGACGGCGGCCACGTGCGGATACATGTCATCGGGAAGGTCTTCGGGATGGTGCGGGAAGACCAGCGCGAACCAGTGAACCGCCGCCTGCAGGTCGAGCTCGTCGTCGCCTTCCGGCAGAGCGCGGTAACGGAGCCAGTGCAGCGTCCCCAGGACGGACGCCGCCTCGAGATCACCCTCCGCAGCGAACCGGCTCAGGGATCGCGCTTCGGCCATCGCCTCCCGATCGAGGATCGGATCGAGACTGCCGTTCGGTCCGCGCAGGGCGGCGATCCGGGCCCGAACCGACGCGATGAGCTTGTCACGCTTTGCCACGCGACCTCCGTCGGGCGGGCAGTGAGAACACCATTGATGGTAGGCGCACCGTGCCTATATCGTGACACCGTGCCGGACGAAACCGATTCAACGACGCCCGACGCGGAACCCAAAGAGCCGCCGACGGACAAGGCCTGGCTCGAGGTGGAGAACATCCGAGGTGGCGAGGGCTCAGCCGAGCAGCCGCCCGCCGAGCCCAGGTGACAGATCAAGGAAAGACCTACTCAACCTTCATTGAGGGTGAGGTGAAGGCCGAGCGCGACCGTCGCTCGGCGTATGACGCTCGCGGACAAGCGCTCGTCACAACCTCGGCCGCTCTCGTCACTCTGCTGGCCGCTCTCGCCACATTGGTAAAAACGGGCGCCACACCCACTTTTCCACCCCCAGTATTTATCGCCGTCGCCGTCGCCCTTGCCTTGTTCGTCGGCGCCGCCACGTGCGGAATACTCGCTGGCTGGAACCGGCACTACGCCGTCACCACCGTGACTACCCTGAACCGGATGCTCGCCGAACACTGGACCGACGACGAGGTCGACGCCCGCAACAACGTCGCCACCCTCCACGTATCCACCCTCGACACACTCCGCAAGGCCAACAATTTCAAGGCCAACTGCGTCACCCTCGGCCTCATCATCCAGGTTCTCGCTCTATTCTCCTTGGCCGCCACCGTCATCATGGTGATCGCGAACGTATGACCGACCGCCTAGAACGCCAGCTGCAGTCCGGCCAGCTCGCCGTCGACTTCGGCCCGTCGGTGTCTTAGATAGGGGCTCGCAGGCGCCAAGGACTTGACAAGCAGCCGCCGCAACCTGATCAAACCGTCACTGCGTGGCATTGAAGTGGGCAGCTATCCCGGGGTTCCGCAGCTAATCGGGGTGCTGGGCCGCGATCGAGGGTGAAGATGCAGGTCGGCGGGCTGGCAGCTGGTGGGAATCGCTGTTCGGCCTAGATACACGCTTGTTCGCTGTTTTCCGTATCTGCCTGGGCTTAG
>WHSR01000060.1 GCA_009379995.1 Streptosporangiales bacterium | reverse complement strand
GCTGACCGCCGCCATCGGCGCGTTCATCGACGGCTGGAACAACCACCCACGGCCCTTCACCTGGACCAAACACGCCGACGAGATCCTCGCCAGCATCCGCCGCGCGAAGACTAAAACCAACGTTCTTACAGACCACTAGGGCAAACCACAACAACAACCTCCTTTCTCATTCGCGACGGCGTATTGGCCAGATGGCATGATCGGCCAGCCTTTGATCATCGGGTGGCGAATACTCGACCTGTGTGAAGATCGGCTCGCCCAAGCACAACGGCCTGCCTGCCGGCTCGGCCCAAGCTCGTCCGAAGAAACACGAGCAAGGGCTACAGGCTAACCCGTCTCCGCTATCCGCCAACCTTTTTTGGCTAGCCGTAGATCAAAATAATGATCAATTATTACAGGGACATTAATTTGGAGTGGATATCGGATCCGTGCATTCCCTGGTGGCTTTGTTCTTGACCCGGCGCGCGGTCAGGCAGGTGATCGACGCCGCCAACCCGACCGTGCCGGACCACGCCTAGATCATGGATGCTGTCGGCGCCGGTGAGCATGCCGCCCGCGATCCTGGGCACGGCACAACATGCTTGCGGTAGGTGTCAACTCATCATGAGCGCGCCGGTACAACGGTCATGACACGATTTGTTCGCTTCCGTTGATGGGGCCACCAGGTGGGGAAATAGTAGCGTCAGAAGATCACCGCGAGGGTGCGGGTAAGGACGAGGAGACAACATGCGAAGCAGGAGGCCGGTTCGGCTGACGGTCGTCCTTTCCGCCATGTCGCTGCTGAGTGCGGCATGTCTCGGCCCCGGGGGAGGCGAAGGCGGCGGCGAGAATGTCGTAACGGTGCTGGGCACCTGGACCGACGCCGAGGCCAAGGCATTCGAGGAGTCGGTCAAGCCCTTCGAGGAAGAAACCGGCGTCGACGTCAAGTACGAGGGTTCGCGTAACTTCACCGAGCTGGTGGTGGCCCGCGTGCAGGGCGGTAATCCCCCCGACATCTCTACACCGGCGCAGCCGGGCCTGCTCAGCGACCTGGTCCAACAGGACGCCGCGCTACCGCTCAGCGAATCCGTCGACGTACAGGCGCTACAGGACTCGCTGATACCCGGCCTGATCGAGTCCGGCCAGGTCGACGGCGAGGCGTACGGGCTGCCGATGAAGCTGGCGGTGAAGTCCGCGCTGTGGTACCCGGTCCCCGAATTCGAGGAGGCCGGCTACCAGGTCCCCGAAACCTATCCCGAGCTCGTCGACCTGCAGCGGCAGATAGCGCGGGACGGCGAAACGCCGTGGTGTATCGGCGCGGAGTCCGCCGAGTCCACCGGCTGGCCCATCACCGACTGGATCGAGGAGTACGTTCTTCGGCTGCACGGCCCCGAGGTGTACGACCAGTGGATCAGCCACGAGCTCCCGTTCAACTCACCGGAGATCAAGGCGGCCTTCGAGGAGTTCGGGAAGGTCGTCAACACCAAGGGGAACGTCGCGGGCGGGGCGCGCGGCGTCCTGGCTACCAACTTCGGCGACTCGCCGCAGGGGCTGTTCGAGGATCCCCCCAACTGTTACCTGGAGCGGCAGGCCAACTTCATCACCGGGTTCTACCCCGAGGACGTCCAGGGAGACCTCGACAGCAACGTCGGCGCCACGTACTTCCCGTCCGGCATACAGGGCGGTTACCAGGGCGACCCGGTGCTGGTCGCGGGGGAGTACGCGCTGTTGATGACCGACAACCCCGACGCCAAGCAGCTCATGAAGTTCCTCGCGCAGGACAGCTACGGCCAATCGTGGGCGGAGACCGGCGGGTACCTCTCGCCACACCAGGGGTTCGACACGAGCGTCTACCCGGACGACGTCACCCGGAGCCTGCAGGAGATCGCCGCCGAGGCTGACGTGGCGCGGTTCGACGGCTCGGACGCCATGCCCGGCCCGGTGGGCTCGGGTTCGTTCTGGACCGAGTCGGTGGCATGGCTCTCGGGTGACCAGGATCTGGACACCACGCTGAAGAAGATCGACGAGAGCTGGCCCGAGTGACGCTCGTCAGGCCGGAGGGAGGGCGCGGTGATCTACAAGATCCTTAACGCGCTGATCGTCGTGTTCGTCGGCGTGGTCGGTGTGCCGGTTCTCTACTTCGCCCTTAACGCGCTGGTGAACCGAATCCCGGGAAGGCTGCGGACGTGGTTGCGCCCGTATGTGTTCGTCGGCCCGGCGCTGGCCATGGTCGGCGTGTTCCTGGTCTATCCGGCGGTCCACACGGTGATCCTTTCCTTCAGGGACCGGTTTGGCCAGGAATGGGTCGGGTTCAGCAACTACGTCGACGTCGCCACCGACGCGTCGATGCGGGAGGTGGTCTTCAACAACATCCTCTGGATCGTCTTCGTGCCCACGCTGACGGTGGCGATCGGTCTGGCGGTCGCCGTGCTCGCCGACCGACTGAAGACCACCGCCGAGCGGGTCGTCAAATCGGTGATCTTCCTCCCGATGGCGATCAGCTTCGTCGGTGCGAGCACCATATGGCTGTTCGTCTACGCCTACCGGCCGAGTGGTGAGCAGATCGGCCTGCTCAACGCGGTGTGGACGCTCTTTGGTGGCGAACAGCAGGCCTGGACCCAGCTCTCGGCCGGGAATCTCAACGACTTCCTGCTGATGGTGATCATGATCTGGCTGCAGGCCGGTTTCGCCATGGTGCTGCTCTCCGCGGCCATCAAGAACGTACCGGTCGAGACCCTCGAGGCGGCTCGTATCGACGGGTGCAACGAGTGGCAGATCTTCTGGCAAGTGATCGTTCCTCAGGTGCGCGCGACCATCCTGGTGGTGCTCACCACGGTGACGATCTTCGTGCTCAAGATCTTCGACGTCGTCTACGTGATGACCGGCGGCAACTTCCGCACCGACATCGTGGCCAACCGCTTCATCACCGAGTTGCTGAGCGCCCGCAACTTCGGCGCAGCCGCCGTCATCGTCGTGGCGCTGCTCATGGTGACCGTCCCCGTGATGGTCCTCAACATCCGGCGGTTCCGGGAGGAAGAGGCAACCCGATGACCGACACCAGCGTCGCCGCCCCGCCGGAGCGGGCAGAGGCCGCCAAGCCGGCCGCCACCAGGGAGAAGCCGCCCGGCCGGGCCGGATGGTTCGCGCGCAGCGCCTTGCTCGTGCTGTGCGTGCTGTGGCTGATTCCGACCATCGGAGTGCTGGTCTCGTCCTTCCGCGCCGAGGACCTGGTCAAGACGACCGGGTGGTGGACGGCGCTTGCCAGCCCTCTCGATGCCGCCCAGTGGACGCTACAGAACTACGGCGACGTGCTGCTCGCGGAGGGCATGGCGAACTCCTTCATCAACAGCCTTGTCGTGGCGATACCGGCCACGATCATCCCCATCCTGATGGCCGCGTTCGCCGCCTACGCGTTCGCCTGGATGGATTTCCCCGGCCGGTACGTGTTCTTCGTGCTCATCGTCGGTCTGCTCGTCGTGCCCCTGCAGGTCGCCTTCATCCCGCTGCTGCAGCTGTACGGCGACCTCGGTATCTCGCGGGCCAACCCGTTCCTCGGCGTGTGGCTTGCGCATGCCGGGTTCGGCATGCCTCTGGCCGTCTACATCCTGCGCAACTACATGGGCTCGCTTTCCCGCGAGATCATCGAATCGGCCAGGGTCGACGGAGCCGGCCACATGGGAATCTTCTGGCGGCTGATCATTCCGCTGTCGACGCCCGCCCTCGCCGCGTACGCGATCTTCCAGTTCCTTTGGGTGTGGAACGACCTGCTGGTGGCGCTGGTCTTCCTCGGTGGCGGGGAGAACTCCGTGCTTACCTACCAGCTGAGCCAGCTGGTAGGCACGAGGAAGACGGAATGGCACCTGCTCACCTCCGGCGCCTTCCTCACCATGATCGTGCCGCTGATCGTGTTCTTCTCGCTGCAGCGGTACTTCGTTCGCGGCCTCACCGCCGGTGCGGTGAAGGGATGAAACCCTTCGTCTCCGGGATTTGACGGGCATGACATGCCAATGAACAGGTCGTTCTTGGGCATGTGATGCCCAAGAACGTGCGACGCTCGGACACTAGCTTCGACATCCCACCTTCCCGGGAGACTGCGACGTGACCGAGCGGCTGCTCATCGCCCTAGGCGGCAACGCCATGACGGGGCCCGACGGGACCGCCGCGCCCGAGGCGCAGCGGTTCGCCGTGCAGACCGCCATGGAGCGTGTCGCCGACCTCGTCGTGTCCGGAGCCGAGGTGGTGCTCACCCACGGCAACGGCCCCCAGGTCGGCGAGCTGCTCGTCAAGAACCAGCTCGCCGCGCAGGTAGTGCCGCAGCAGCCGCTGGACTTGTGTGACGCGCAGACGCAGGCCACCATCGGCACGTTGATCCAGGGGGCACTCGAGCGATCACTCGCCGTAAGGGGCATCGACCGGCGGGTGGCCGTCCTTGTCACCCGGACCCGCGTCGACCCCGATGATCCTGGCTTCGCCCGGCCCACCAAGCCGATCGGTCGGTATCTGCCCGAGCACGCGGCCCGCAGGTATGTGGAGCAGGGGGAGACCTGGGCCGACTTCGGGGCGCCGGGATGGCGGAGGGTGGTCGCGTCCCCGGAGCCCTTGGAGGTGGTCGACGCGTCCGCTGCCGAGGCGCTCGCGGCGGCCGGGTTCCTAGTGGTGGCGGCGGGCGGGGGAGGCATCCCCGTCGTCCGGGAAAGCGGCGGTGCACTGCGCGGCGTCGAGGCCGTCGTCGACAAGGACCTGGCCGCGGCGGTGCTCGCCCCCGTCGTCGGCGTGAGCACGATGGTCATCGCCACCACCGTGGAACACGCGATGGTCAGGTACGGGAGGCCGGACGCATGGCCGATCGAGCGGGTGACGGTCGGTGAGCTGCGCGCGCTCGCCGCGGCCGGCCACTTCGCGGGCGGGAGCATGGGGCCGAAGGTGGACGCGGCGATCCGGTTCGTCGAGCAGGGGGGTCGTCGGGCCGCCATCACGTCGCTCGAACTCATCGCCGATGCGGCAGCCGGCAAGGCCGGTACCGTCGTCGAACCCGATCCCGCGTAGTGGAGGACGAAGTGGTCGATCCCGTCGAGGTACGCAAGGTGCCGATCGAGGACGTGCGCGACGCGTCCGGACTGGCGAGGCTCATCGACGAGGGGGTCGTCGACGCCGACCGGGTGCTCGCCGTCATCGGCAAGACCGAGGGCAACGGCGGCGTGAACGACTACACCCGGATCATCGCCGACCGCGCGTTCCGGGACGTGCTGGTCGAGAAGGGCACGCGCGGCCCCGAAGAGGTCGCTCAGATCCCGCTCGTCTGGTCGGGAGGCACCGACGGCGTGCTCAGCCCGCACGCGACGATCCTCGCGGCCGCCGATCCGGCCCGGGTGCCGCGTACCGACGAACCGCGGATCTCGGTGGGCGTCGCGATGAGCGAGCAGATCCTGCCGGAGGACATCGGGCGGCCCGCCATGATCGAGAAGGTCGCCGACGGCGTGCGCGAGGCCATGACGACCGCCGGCATCTCCGACCCCACCGACGTCCACTACGTACAGACCAAGACCCCGTTGCTCACCCAGGAGACGATCGGCGCCGCCCACGCACGGGGCAACGACGTGGTCACCGACGACACGCTCAAGTCCATGGACATCTCCAACTCCACCACCGCCCTCGGCATCGGTACGGCGTTGGCGGAGATCGAGATGCCGCGACCCGAGCAGATTCACCGGGACCTGTCGCTGTACTCCTCCGTCGCGTCCTGTTCCTCCGGTGTGGAGCTCGATCGCGCCCAGATCGTGGTCGTGGGCAACGTACGGGGCATCGGCGGCCGGTACCGGATCGGGCACGCGGTCATGCGCGACGCGCTCGACGGCGACGGCGTCTGGGAGGCTATCCGCGGCGCCGGCCTGTCCTTGCCGAACCGACCGCACCCGAGCGACCTCGGCGAACGCCTCGTCAACGTCTTCGTGAAGTGTGAGGCCGATCCGACCGGCCGGGTACGGGGCCGGCGCAACATCATGCTCGACGACTCCGACGTGCACTGGCACCGCCAGATCAAGGCGTGTGTCGGCGGGGTGGTGGCCTCGGTCACCGGCGATCCCGCGGTCTTCGTCTCCGTTGCCGCAGTCCACCAGGGCCCGGCGGGCGGGGGAACGGTCGCCGCGATCGTCGACCTAGGTGATTGAGGGCGCGTTTCTTCCCATTGATGCAGGCCTCCCAGCCCGGTTGACGGTCCTCACGGGCACTCCCTAGGTCGGGGCCGCGTGAGACGGTGGAACCGGAGGGCAGGGATGGTGTCGTGAGATGGCCCAACGCAGGGATGAGGCGGAGCCGGACGCGGTGACCGCCCGGCAAGATTTCGAGACCGGGGCCGCGGCACCGGCCCTCGTGGGGCTCTTCGCCATCACGATCACATTGATCACCACGTTCCGGTACTGGCGTCAGGGTTTGGTCAGCTTTGGCGTACCAGACCTGCTGTCGTGGATCCTCGGGATTCCCGCCGCCACGATCATCGCCCTCGCCTTCCTGGGCTGTTCGGTCGCCCTAGGGCGGGCGCATCGGGTCGCCGACACCGGTGGCGAGATGGTCTTCCTCATGGCTGTCGAGTTTCTGGTCATGGTCGGCCTTGCGTACCTCTACACCTGGGTTTGTGAGCGCGGCGGGGGGATAGACGTCGTGTTCCCGTAGCCCTCGATCATTTCGCGTCTCTGGTGGTCTGTCGCGTCATTGCGCCGCACGTGTGTATCGGTCGGCCAGCCTACGGAGGTGGTCGAGGAGTTCGGGTGGTTCATCCACGTCGAAGTCGACGTCGAGCGCGCCCAGGTAGATGGCGAGCAGGTGGGGCGTGTCGGCACCGATCTCGAGCACACACGTGTGCTCGTCAACCGCCTCCAGAAGGACGGAGGGCGGAAGGGCCCTCGGCCACGGCCTCGGCCGGCGCGTGCAGTCGCGCCCGTGCCCGGTACTTCCAGACCATCGACGCCACGCCACGGGACACGTAGCCGGCGAGGTCGCCGTCGGGCAGGTCGCGGGGCATCGGGCGGGCGATCGTGCGGCGGCTGGCCGCCGACGGCGCCGCGGTCGTGTTCACCTACGCGACCAACGAGGCGGCCGCGAAGCAGGTAGTGGCGGAGGTCGAGACGGCCGGTGGCTGGGCCCGGGCGGTACGGGCCGACCTGAGCGAGCCCGCTCAGGTCGAGCGGCTGTTCGCCGCCGTCGACCAGCATTTCGCCCGGCTTGGCATCGTCGGCCTGGACATCCTGGTCAACAACGCCGGTGTGCCGACCGGGACGCCGATCGCCGAGGTGACCGAGGCCGAGTACGACCGGGTGATGGCCGTCAACGCCAAGAGCGTGTTCTTCGCCATCCAGCACGCCATCCGGCGGCTGCGCGACGGCGGGCGGATCGTCACCCTGTCCACGATGAGCACCGCGTACGCGACCCCCGGAGAGGCCGTGTACGCGGCCAGCAAGGCAGCGGTCGAGCAGTTCACCCGGGTGGCCACCCAGGAACTCGGTGAGCGCGGGATCACCGTCAACACCGTCTCACCCGGTCCCACAGACACCGACTTGCTGCGCGGCGCCGTACCGGAGGAGGCGCTGCAGGGCGTCGCCCAGATGACTCCACTCGGCCGGCTCGGGCGGCCCGCCGACATCGCGTCAGTAGTGGCGTTCCTCGTCGGCCTGGACGGTGGGTGGCTGACCGGGCAGAACCTCCGCGCCGACGGCGGGCTGGTCTGACGTGGGTCCTTCGCCGGGACCGGTGTCGCCGGACCATATATCTGGCTGGAAGTCAGGAATCTCGGGGTCGTTGACAACCATGTGCGCCTCCGGTGCGTCACCTAACCGGAATCTCAATCGGTCTCGGCTTTTGCCGGATCAACGGGTGCGGGGCCGGTCCCGTCGGGGTTGTAACAGGGGAGCTGGCGGGGCCGTGGCCCGCCCGTGTGAGAACCAACGGAGGGGACGGCACGGCGTATCGATTTTCCGTTAGGGTCGGTCCGTGCCGTGGGTTCTGGCGTACGTAATCCTCGCGGTCGCCGGCCTTGCCGTGCTGGCGGTCTGCGGACTGCGTGTGTTCCGGGCCGTCCGGGAGCTTGGTCGCGAGGTGCGCCGCACCGAGGAACGGCTGGAGCCGAGCCTGCTGGCGTTGGAGCAGGCGACAGACCATGTCCGCTGCCCGCATGAGTGATGTTTACGCCCGGCTCACCGGGGGGCGTACTATCTGCCTGAAGACACCGTCGCAGAGGATGCCACCATGCCCAACCTGGGACCCACCGAGCTGATCATCATCGCCGTCGTCATCATGCTGCTGTTCGGTGCGAAGAAGATGCCGGACGCGGCGCGGTCGCTGGGCCGCTCGATGCGCATCTTCAAGGCGGAGACCAAGAAGATGGGCGGCGAGGAAGAGGAAGAGAAGCCGGAGCAAGCCTCGCAGCAACGTCCGCAAGCAAGCCAGCCGCAGGAGCTTCCACCCGGGGACCGCACGACCGTGAACGGTCAGCCGCTCGGTGAGACCGAGCGCACCCGAGACACCCGCTGATCCTCCGCCGGGAGCGTGTGCGGGTAGAGCGGGATGGTCACGATCAAGCCTCGGCGCCGGAGCGCCGACAACAACCCCGAGGGGCGGATGCCGCTCGTCGAGCACATCCGCGAGCTGCGCAGCCGGCTGCTTCGCACCGTCATCGGCCTCGTCCTTGGGGTGATCGTCGGCTTCGTCTTCTTCGAGCCCATTTGGGCGGTCCTCCAGGACCCGTACTGTCAGCTCCCGATCGCCCAGGATCCGGACGGGGGCTGCAAACTCGGCATCTTCCGGATCTTTGCCTCCTTCCTTATCCGGCTGAAGGTCGCGCTCATCGTCGGCGTCGTCCTCTCCTCGCCGATTTGGCTGTATCAGCTCTGGGCCTTCGTTACTCCGGGGCTGCACCGCAACGAGCGCCGGTGGACTGTCGCCTTCCTCGGTACGGCGATCCCGCTCTTCTTCGGCGGAGCGGCGCTGGCCTACTTCGTTCTCGACAAGGGGCTGGCGATCCTCCTGTCGTTTGCGCCCCAAGACGCCAACCTGCTCATCGGGATCGACGACTACCTCAGCTTCGTCACGAGGATGCTGATCGTCTTCGGCGTCTCGTTCGAGCTACCGCTACTCGTACTGATGTTGAACCTCGCCGGGATACTGAGCTACGAGCGCATAGCGAGATGGCGGCGGATGATCATCTTCGGTGCGTTCGTGTTCGCGGCGGTCGCGACGCCGAGCGGTGATCCGTTCTCCATGCTGGCCCTCGGCGTCCCGATGATCATCCTCTTCGAGATCGCCGGGCAGATCGCCCGCATCCACGACCGGCGCAAGGCGGCCCGGGAGGCGGCCTCGCCCTACGCGGAGCTGTCCGACGACGAGGCGTCGCCGCTGGATCTCGACGAGTCCTATGGCCTGGAGGACGACAGGCGCTAGGTTGGCGGTTCGTGGCGCGCCGTGTCGATCTTCTCGTCAACCCGACGTCGGGTGGAGGCAGGGGGCTTCGCGTTCTCGGGCCGGCCGTCGAGCGGCTGCGCGACGGCGGAGCCGAGGTACGCGTCGTACAGGGGCGGGACGCGGCCGAGGCTGCCGACCTTGCCCGCGCCGCGGTCGCTGACAGGCCTGACGCGCTGGTGGCGCTCGGCGGAGACGGGCTGATCCACCTCGCGGTCCAGGCTCTCGCCGAGACCGGTATCCCGCTCGGCATAGTGCCCGCGGGCACAGCCAACGATCTCGCCCGCGTTCTCGGTATCCCGCTCGGTGACCCGCCGCGCGCCGTCGACGTGATCCTCGGCGGCGTCACCCGCGCCATCGACGCCGGGCGCTGCGGTGATCAGTGGTTCAGCAACGTCGTGAGCTGCGGCCTGGACGCGGTGGTCAGCGAACGCGCCGGCAGGCTGCACCGCATACCCGGTCACGTACGCTACCTCGCCGCGCTCGCCGCCGAGCTGCCCAAGTTCCGGCCGGTACCGTTCACGCTGGAGCTCGACGGGGAGGAGTGGCGGACCGACGCGATGCTCGTAGCGGTCGGCAACTCCAGCACGTACGGCACCGGGATGCGGATATGCCCGGACGCCCAACTCGACGACGGACTGCTCGACGTCGTGGTGCTGCACGTCTCCCGCGTCGAGGTCGCCTGCCTCTTCCCGCTGGTGTACCGGGGCTGGCATCTGCGCTATCCGCGGGTGACGGCCAGGCGGGCGCGTACGGTGTCGATCGCCGCCCCTGGTCTCACCGCCTACACCGCCGGCGAGCGGCTGGCTGGATTGCCGCTCACCTGCGAGGCGGTGCAGGGTGCGCTGCGTGTCTTCGTGCCTCCTGGAATAGCTGACGCCGAGTAACGTCTAACCTGGCGGTATGACAACGCCCGCCGAGCGGTACGCCACGTTCCGGCGGCGCCAGGCCGAGTCCCGTACGGCGTTGTCCTCGTTCCGCGAGCTGTACCCGTTCGGCCTCGATCCGTTCCAGATCGAGGCCTGCAGCGCGCTGGAGGACGGCAAGGGCGTGCTCGTCGCGGCGCCGACCGGATCCGGCAAGACGGTCGTCGGTGAGTTCGCCGTCCACCTGGCCCTCCAGGAGGGCCAGAAGTGCTTCTACACAACGCCGATCAAGGCGCTGTCGAACCAGAAGTACGCCGACCTGGTGAGCCGATACGGCTCGTCGATGGTGGGCCTGCTCACCGGCGACAACAGCGTCAACGGGGAAGCGCCTCTCGTCGTGATGACGACAGAGGTGCTGCGCAACATGCTCTACGCGGGCTCCCCAACGCTGCGCGGGCTGGGCCACGTCGTCTTCGACGAGGTGCACTACCTCTCGGACCGGTTCCGCGGCGGGGTCTGGGAGGAAGTCATCATCCACCTGCCCGAGGCGGTACGGCTCGTCGCGCTATCCGCCACGGTGAGCAACGCCGAGGAGTTCGGCGAGTGGCTGCAGACGGTCCGCGGCCACACAGAGGTCATCGTCGAGGAGCACCGCCCGGTCCCGCTGTGGCAGCACATGCTCGCCGGCAACCGCCTGTACGACCTGTTCGTCGACGACGAGCACACCAAGGTCAACCCCGCCCTGCTGCAGATCGCCCGGGACGACGCCCGGCTCGCCCGGGACCGGCATCGCCGGCCCCGCCGCGGCGGCTACCGGCCGCGGCGGGTTCGGGTGCCGAACCGGGTCGAGGTGGTCGAGCGGCTCGACGCCGCCGGCCTGTTGCCCGCCATCACGTTCATCTTCAGCCGGGCGGGCTGCGATGCGGCGGCCCTGCAATGCCTCTACGCCGGCCTGTGGCTCACCACCACCGAGGAACGCGAAGAGATCCTCGCGCACGTGGAACGCCGGTGCGCGGACATCCCCGACGAGGACCTCGCGGTCCTCGGCTACGACCAGTGGGTCGCCGGGCTGGAGCGCGGCGTCGCGGCCCATCACGCGGGCATGCTGCCGACGTTCAAGGAGGTCGTCGAGGAGCTGTTCGTCCGCGGACTGGTCAAGGCGGTGTTCGCGACGGAGACGCTCGCCCTCGGCATCAACATGCCGGCACGGTCGGTGGTCATCGAGCGGCTCGACAAGTGGAACGGCGAGACGCACGCCGACCTCACGCCGGGCGAGTACACCCAGCTCACCGGGAGGGCCGGCCGGCGCGGTATCGACGTCGAGGGGCACGCGGTGGTGATCTGGCAGCCCGGCGTCGACCCGCTCGCCGTGGCCGGGCTCGCCAGCACCCGGACGTACCCGCTGAACTCCAGCTTCCGACCGTCCTACAACATGGCCGTCAACCTGCTCGGCCAGGTCAGCCGGAAGCGGGCCCGCAGCCTGCTGGAGGCGTCGTTCGCGCAGTTCCAGGCCGACCGGGCGGTGGTGGGTCTGGCCCGCCAGTTGCGGCGCAACGAGGAGGCCCTCGAGGGCTACCGGACGGCCATGACCTGCCATCTCGGTGACTTCGAGGAGTACGCCGGGCTGCGGCGGGCGATCTCCGATCGGGAGTCCGAGCTCGCGCGGGAGCGTGGAGCCGCCCGGCGGGCCGCGGCGGCTCGCTCCCTGGAGGAACTTCGCCGGGGCGACGTCATCCGCGTCCCGGCCGGGCGTCGCGCGGGCGTCGCGGTGGTCATCGACGGTGGCCGTACCACGCGCGGGGACCCGTGCCCCACCGTCCTCACCATGAGGCGTCAGGTGAAGAGGATCAACATCACCGACGTTCCGGTGCCCATCCAGACCATCGACCGGCTCCGCATCCCGAAGTCGTTCCACCCGCGCTCGCCGCAGGCGCGGCGGGATCTGGCCTCCACGCTGCGCAACAAGCTGGCCGACCGGGAACTCGGTCCGCCGCCCCGGGTCCGGGACGCCCAAGGGGAGGACCCGGAGATAGCGCGGTTGCGACGGGAGATCCGGCAGCACCCGTGCCACGGCTGCGACGAACGGGAGGACCACGCCCGGTGGGCGGAACGGTACTTCCGGCTACGCCGCGAGACGGACGGGCTGCAACGCAGAGTCCAGGGCCGCTCGCACGTCATCGCCCGGACCTTCGATCGGGTCTGCGCCGTCCTGGAGCAGCTCGGCTACCTCGACGGCGAGACGGTCACCGAGGAGGGCCGCCGACTCGCTCAGCTCTACACCGAGCTGGACCTGCTGACCGCCGAGTGTCTGCGCGGCGGTCTGTGGGAGGACCTTGGCGCCGCCGAGCTCGCCGCCTGTGTGTCGGCGCTGGTGTACGAGTCGCGTCAGCCTGACGACGGTCGTCCGCCGAAGGTCCCCGGCGGCCGGGTACAGGACACCCTCGCGGAGATGGTGCGGCTGTGGGGCGAGCTCGACGAGGTGGAAAAGGAGCACCGGCTGTCGTTCCTCCGCGAGCCCGATCTGGGCTTCGCGTGGGCGGCCTACCGCTGGGCCTCCGGACACCTGCTCGACATAGTCCTCCGTGACAACGATCTGCCCGCCGGCGACTTCGTACGCTGGACCAAGCAGCTCCTCGACATGCTCGGCCAGATCGGCGACGCCACCGACGAAGACAGCCGGCTGCACCGGACTGCCCGCGCGGCCATCGCGGCGATGCGTCGCGGCGTCGTCGCGTACTCCTCGGTCGGCTGAGCCCTCTTTCCCTTCGCCCCCTTTCAGGCACAGGAGGGCGCTAAAGGGACATCGCTGTGGCGTTGATGAACGAGCCGGTGATGGGGTACGCGCGGTCGGAGGCCAGGAACGCGGCGGTGTCCGCGATCTCCGCAAGCCGAGGGGAGCGGGGGAGGATTCTCATCTGGTCCAGGCCGCCGATGACCGCCCGGAGGCCCGCCTCGTCGAGTTGCATGCTGGCGTTGACCGCCGCGATCCTCTCCGAGGTGAGCGTCTCGGGAATCCCACCGGCCCAGATGCCGAGCACACGCACGCCATGCGGCCCCAGCTCGGTCGCCAGGCCACAGACGAGGCTGTCGATGGCCGCATCGGCGGCCGACGTGCTGCCCATCATGGGCGTCGTTCCCTTGGCCGAGCCGCTGTCCAGCGCGAGAATGACGCCGGAGCCCTGCCTGATCATCTGGCGCGCCGCCGCCCGCGCGGTGATGAAGTTCGAGGTGACCCCGTTCACGATCGCCCGGGTGAGATCGGCTGTCGTCATCTCCACCAAGGGGATGCCCTGAACGTCCCCACGCGGGACGACGTCGAAGGACACGTCGATGCTTCCGGTTGCCGCGGCGACCGCATCGGCGTGCTCGTCGACGGCCCGCTCGTGGGCGGACACGATGCGTCAGCCCTGGATACACGCGCTGCTCGCCCGCTGCCAGGCGATGACCAGCACCGGCTCCCGAGCCGAAGGGCACTACCTCCGCGCGCTGAAGCTCCACGAGCCCCGGAGCCGCCCATTCGAACGGGCGCGCACCGAGCTCCTCTACGGCGAGTGGCTGCGCCGGTCGCGACGCAAGAGTGAGGCCCGCGCCCAGTTGCGAAGGGCGCTACAGACATTCGAGGATCTCGGCTCGGTGCCGTGGGCCGCACGAGCGCGCCGAGATCGGCGCGTCCGGCGCCGACGTGCCCCGGGTCGTGACGTCCGACATCTTTGCCGAGCTGACACCGCAGGAACTGCAGATCACCCAGCTCGTCGCACGGGGCATGTCCAACCGTGACATCGCCGCACAGCTCTTCCTCAGTCCGCGCACCGTCGCCTACCACCTGTACAAGGCCTATCCAAAGCTCGGCATCGGCTCCCGCCGCGAACTCGCCGCCCTCCTGTCCGGAGAGCCACGCCGACCGCCCCAGACGGCCCACAGCTCAGGGAAACGGAATTGACATCCCTGGCCCGGCGCCCCATGCTGATATCAGCCGCCTCCTACGGGAGGAGCGGAAGTGAACCCGGGTTAACCGACGGATGGGCGGGACCCCGGGTTCGCGCTTTTCTGGGCGGCGACCCTAACTTGCCACAAACCGGTCGATCTCGATCGTGTCCCCGAGTAGTTTCAGGTATCGGTCGTCGCCCAGTTCGGCCAGCACCGCGGTGCCAGCGGCTATGTCGGCCAGCCACAGCAGCGGCTCCTGCCACGGGCTTGTCCATGTGACCGGAACAGGGTGTGGGAAACTCGGATGTCCCTGCAGGGCGGCAACCAGCCTTTGGTCTTGTGCGTCGGCGTGTGGGCCACGGGTCTCGAAGATGACCTGCTCCACGCCGTAATCGGTGAGCCACCACAGCAGGCGTTCCGCGCACCTACGTCGCGCTCGTTCCTGACGGGACGGGACCATCCCGGTCCCCATCACGACGACGATGCCCAGGTCAAGCCCTCCGCAGGTAACGGCAAGCTGCTCACGGCGTTTCTCGCGTTCGTCCCGCCAGTGCAGACGACGCTGCCCCTTGGGAAGCAGGGCTCGCAATACCTTTCGGTGCGCATCGGCCAGGTCGGCGTCGACGATAGCGGCGGCGAGTACGTACAGGCGCTCGCCCGACCGCATGCTTTCGTCCACGACCGCCCATTTTCCGTGGCGAACCTCCACGGCAAGCCACGGTATGGACTGGTCTCTTCAGTCCTGCATTCCATATCGCGGACCTGTGGATAAGTGGGTTGGGGTAGTAGGAAATGTGGAAAACGAAACACCCACTGCTTGGTCGGCTGACAGCACAATGGTTGACGGAATTGAATTGACACACGCGAGCGGTGTTCGATGACCTTACTCGGCTCGTGGGCTGGGGGGCGGAACTGCGCCAGCTCCCGCGGCGTGCCGGGCGTCATCGTCCCGCCGGCTCGCCATGATCTTGATGACGTCGACGCCCAGGCGAGCGGACCCAGCACCGCGAGCGTGGCCTCGACCGCGATCGGTAGCCCAGCGGCCCTCGGGGTCTTGGCGGAGAACGACACGATGAGCGGGATGAAGGCCAGAGCGGGGATCATCAGCTGACCGTTTATGCCGTGAATCATGAAGCCGGCGATCTCGGGGTACGGCGTCGCTTCGCTTTCCATCGTGGCCTGATCCAGCACGCCGCCTCCCTCGACCCACTTGCCCAGCCCGGCGATGGCGAACACCATCACCGCAGCCTGGACCACGACTTCCAGCGCGATCAGGTAGGCCAAGACGCGATATGTGGTTCTCATGGCAGTCTCCCGACATCAAGACGATGGTTGCCCAGGCCGCTCGCAGGGCTCCGTACGGCAACGATCAACCCGGGTGTCGGGCTTCACACGCGTAGTCAGGTACCTGTTTTCGATCTCCGTGGCTACTCGGCAGGGGAGAGGGCGGCGAGCAGCCGGTTGAGCGGGCCGTCGAGGTTCCAGCGATCGGACAGCTCCACGAGCCGCTCCTTGTCACGGGGTTCGCTCGGGAGGCGGTCGTCGTAGGTCGGCATCGGCACGTCGCAGACGACCCGCACTACCATGGGTGCGGTCTCCAGGTACTCGTGGGAGGCCAGCAGTTTCGTCCGGCTGCCGGCCGGGAAGCCTGCCGTTTCCCCGGCGTCCAGGGCGGCGATGATGCCCTCCACTCCACCGAACCGGCTGGTCAGCGCCGCCGCGGTCTTGTCGCCGACCCCGGCGACACCGGGCAGCCCGTCGCTGGGGTCGCCTCGCAGCAGCGCGAAGTCGGCGTAGGCCCGTCCGGGGATCCCGTACCGCTCCGTCACACCCGCCTCGTCGACGACCACCAGGTTGGCGATGCCCTTGGCGGTGTAGAGCACACGGACCGGGGTCCTGTCGTCGACGAGCTGGAAGAGATCGCGGTCGCCGGTGACGACGTCGGTGGGGCCGGGGGAGAGCGTGGCGAGGGTGCCGATCACGTCGTCGGCCTCGTACCCCGGCACGCCGACGCGCGCGAGTCCGACCGCGTCGAGCACCTCCTCGATGACCGGTACCTGGGCGCCGAGGGCGGGCGGCGTCTGGTCGCCGCCGTCCGGCCCGACCCTGTGGGCCTTGTACGAGGGCAGGGCATCCACCCGGAAGGCGGGTCGCCAGTCGGCGTCCATACAGGCCACGAGGTACGAGGGCCGCCGGGTGCGTACCAGCCGGGCGATCATGTCGATCAGCCCTCGGATGGCGTTGACGGGCGTGCCGTCAGGGGCCGTGATGGTCTCCGGTACCCCGTAGAAGGCCCGGAAGTACAGCGACGGCGCGTCGAGCAGCATGAGGCGTGTGGCCACCGGCACATGTTAGCCCTCGTTCGCTCTCCGCCCGCTCGCCGGCGCCCGCCGTCCGACATGCTCGCCGATGGCTCGCACGCGCGGCTCGCGGCATTAGATTGACCACTGTGAGTGTCAGCGACGACCTCTACCCGGCGAGTCGGCTGTCCCGTGTCCGGGACGCGACACGCGCCGCCGGAATCGACGCCCTGTTGCTCACCCCCGGCCCCGACCTGCGGTACGTCACCGGGTACGACGCCAAGCAGCTCGAACGCCTCACCTGTCTGGTGGTCCCCGCCCCGCAGGTGGGGGCCGAACCGTTCCTGCTGGTACCGCGCCTGGAGCTGCCAGCAGCGCAGGCGTCGCCGGCGGGGAGACTCGACATCGAGATCGCGGCCTGGGAGGAGACCGACGACCCGTACGAGATCGTCGCCCGCCGGCTGCCCCATCGCCTACGCCGTGCCGGTCTGGCCGACCGGATGTGGGCGATGATGGTGCTGCGCTTCCGGGCCGCGATGCCGCAGGTCGAGCAGGTGAGCGCAGGCGAGGTGCTGCGAGGGCTGCGCATCCGCAAGACCCCCGGCGAGGTGGCGGCGCTCGCCGAGGCCGGCGCCGCGATCGACTGGGTCCACGGGCGCGTGCCCGAGTGGCTCAGGCCGGGCCGCTCCGAGCGCGAGGTGGGTCGCGACATCGCCGAGGCGATCCTGGAGGAGCACGATCAGGTCGACTTCGTCACCGTCGGCTCCGGACCCAACGCGGCCAGCCCTCACCACGAGGTTTCCGACCGGGTACTGGAGCCCGGCGACGTCGTGGTCGTCGACATCGGCGGCACCATGCCGAGCGGTTACTGCTCGGACGTATGTGGTCGGCCATCCCCCGGAGAGGCTCGTGGAGTACTACGAGGTGCTTCGGCGGGCCCAGCATGCCGCCTGCGAGGCGGTCCGTCCCGGCGTCGCCGCGGAGGCCGTCGACGCGGCGGCCCGGAGCATCATCGCCGAGGCGGGCTACGGGGAGTTCTTCGTCCACCGCACCGGCCACGGGATCGGTGTGGAGACCCACGAGGACCCCTACATCGTGGCCGGCAACGCCGAGCCCCTCGCGCCGGGCATGGCGTTCTCCGTGGAGCCCGGCATCTACCTGGCGGGCCGGCACGGCGCCCGGATCGAGGACATAGTGGTGTGCACCGAGGATGGCGGGGAACGGCTCACCGGCACCACCCGCGAGCTGGTCGTCGCGGAGGTGTGAGCGGTGGGCACCATCGAGCGGCCCCTGCCGACGCCGGAGGCCGAGGCCCTGCTCGGGCTCACCGGCGAACTTGCGGCGAACGAGCTCGCACCCCGGGCCAGCGAGGCCGAGGCGGAGGGCCGGTTCCCCCGGGAGGTGTTCCGCGTCCTCGGGAGGGCAGGGTTACTCGGCCTGCCGTATCCGGAGGAGTACGGCGGTGGCGGGCAGCCGTACGAGGTGTACCTCCAGGTCATCGAGGAGCTGTCGCGCGCCTGGCTGACCGTGGGGCTCGGGGTGAGCGTGCACACGCTGGCCTGCTTTCCGCTGGCGATCCGCGGCACCGACGGGCAACGCAGGCGGTGGCTTCGCGACATGCTCGGCGGCGAGCTGCTCGGCGCGTACTGTCTGTCCGAGCCGCAGTCCGGGTCCGACGCGGCCGCGCTGCGCACCCGCGCCGTCCGCGACGACGAGGGCTACCTCGTCAACGGCACCAAGGCCTGGATCACCCACGCCGGAGAGGCCGACTTCTACACCCTCATGGCGCGCACCGGGGAGGAGGGCCCGGAGGGCATCTCGTGCTTCCACGTCCCCGGGGACGCCCCCGGCCTGCGGGCGGCCCCGCCCGAGCGGAAGATGGGCATGACCGCCTCGCCCACTGCCCAGCTGATCTTCACCGACGTCCGGCTTCGGGCCGACCGTCTGGTCGGCGAGGAGGGCGCGGGCTACTCCGTGGCCCTCTCCGCGCTCGAGTCCGGTCGGCTCGGCATCGCCGCCTGCGCGGTGGGCCTGGCGCAGGCCGCGCTGGACGCAGCGGTGGCCTACGCGAGGCAGCGGCAGCAGTTCGACCAGTCGATCATCGAGTTCCAGGGCATCGGGTTCTTGCTCGCCGACATCGCGACCGCTGTGGAGGCGTCCCGTTCCCTCTATCTGGCCGCGGCGCGGCGACGGGACGCCGGCCGCCCGTTCGGACCGCAGGCGGCCATGGCCAAGCTGTTCGCCAGCGATACGGCGATGCGGGTGACCACCGATGCCGTCCAGGTCCTTGGTGGCTACGGGTACGTACAGGACTTCCCGGTCGAGCGCTACCTGCGGGAGGCCAAGATGCTGCAGATCGTGGAGGGGACGAACCAGATCCAGCGGATGGTCATCGCCCGGTACCTCGGCAAGGGCTGAGCAGGCCAAGAGCGAGTACGGTCAGGCCTCCGCGGTCGCGGCGGCGGCGACCTGGGCGGCCTCGGGATGGCCGATGGCGAGCCCCGAGTCGGTGTCGAAGAAGTGGAGGTTGCGGGTGTCGACTGCGAGGTTGATCCGCTCGCCGGGCCGGACCCGGGACCGAGCGTTCACCCGGGCCGTCCAGATGCTCTGGTTCCCGGCCAGCGGGATCGCGGCCTCCTCCTCGTCGGCGACGTCGTGGGCCAGGTCGCTGGTGTCCTTGTGCTCCACCGGCGGTGCGTCGATCATGAAGATCACATTGATCTCGCTGCCCAGTTCCTCGGTGACGTCGGCCGTCACCGACATGCGGGCCCACCCAGAGTCGGCCAGCGTACCGTCCTCGAAGTCGGACGGCCTGATCCCGACGATGACCCTCCTGCCGAAGTAGGAGTCCAGCCCTTCCTTCGCGGTGATGCTCTCCTCCGGAACCGGAAGCTTCTGGCCGGCGAATGCCACGGCGGGGCCGTCCTCGCGCACCAGCTCGGCCTCGACGAAGTTCATCGCGGGCGACCCGATGAAACCGGCCACGAACAGGTTGACCGGGCTGTCGAACAGGTTCTGCGGGGTGTCGACCTGCTGCAGTTTGCCCTCCCGCAGCACCGCCACCCGGTCACCGAGGGTCATCGCCTCGATCTGGTCGTGGGTCACGTACACGGTCGTGACGCCCAGCCGCTCGTGGAGCTGGGCAAGCGATGCGCGCATCGACACACGTAGCTTGGCGTCGAGGTTGGACAGCGGTTCGTCCATGAGGAAGGCCTGTGGCTCGCGGACGATGGCCCGCCCCATTGCCACCCGCTGGCGCTGGCCGCCGGACAGCGCGGCCGGCTTGCGGCCCAGGTACTGCTCCAGCCCGAGCATCTTCGCCGCCTCGCCGACCCGCCGCTTGATCTCGGACTTTGGCATCTTTCGCAGCTGCAGGCCGAAGGCGAGGTTCTGCTCCACCGTCATGTGCGGGTAGAGCGCGTAGTTCTGGAACACCATGGCGATGTCCCGGTCCTTGGGCGGCAGATCGTTCACGACGCGCTCGCCGATGGTGATCGCGCCCCTGCTGATGTCCTCGAGCCCCGCGATCATCCGCAGCGCCGTCGACTTCCCGCAGCCCGAGGGCCCGACGAAGACCATGAATTCGCCGTCGTTGATTCCCAGGCTGAGGTTGTCGACAGCCGTCACACCGCCGGGGAATACCTTGTCGACGCTGTCGAGCACGATCTGTGCCATCAAATCACTCCGTCCGTGAGCCGCCTGGAGTTCTCCCGACGGCGTCGGGTACGGGCATCACTCCCTGCTGCCACATTTGAGCTTAGCGTCGGAAGCGCTTACACACGAGGGAGAGCACTGCCTTTGTTACGAGGGAGTGAACCCGGATCCGCCTCCTGACCTGCGGGATCAACCGGTTCCCGGTCGGGACGGACGACCGGAATGGGCCGCACGACCCGGCGCGGGGAGCGTGGGCCGCCTCGCTACCGTTTCCTCCGTGGAAGATCTCGATCGTCGGATCGCCAGCCTGCTGGCCCGGGATGGCCGTATGAGTTTCACCGACCTGGCCCGAGAGACCGGATTGTCGGTGTCGGCCGTCCACCAACGAGTGCGCCGGCTGCAGGAGCGCGGCGTGATCCGGGGCTTCACGGCCCTCCTCGACGCCGACACGATCGGCCTGCCGCTCACGGCGTTCGTGTCCATCAAACCCATCGACCCGGCGGCGCCGGACGACGCACCGGAGCGCCTGCAGCACCTGGAGGCGATCGAGGCCTGCCACAGTGTGGCGGGGGAGGAGAGCTACATCCTCAAGGTGCGGGTCGGCTCGCCCGGCGAACTGGAGGACCTGCTGCAGGAGATCCGCGCCGCGGCGAACGTCTCCACCCGCACCACCGTCGTGCTCAGCACGCCGTACGAGGGCCGCCCACCCCCGCTCTGAGCCGACGGGCGTCGTACGCCCAGCGTCGTGGCGTTCAGCCCGCGAGCAGAATGGGTGTGTCGCCGAGGGCGTGGGCGCCGACGCAGAGGAAGAGGTTGCGGCGCAGCATGTACAGGCCGACGAGCGCCAGACTGCCCACGGCGGTGATCGTCAGCGCCGTGGGCAGGCCGGAGCCCGGGATGTGGCTGCCGACGAACAGGAGGTACGAGCCGACCGCGGCCAGCCAGGGCCGGCCGGTGACGGCGATGGTGCGCTCGATGAGGAAGCCACGGAAGAACAGTTCCTCGACGACCGCCGCGTTGACGACCAAATGGACGAGTTGGCCGAACGAAAGGCTGGTCAGGATCCGCCCGGTCTGGGTGGCCCCGTCGACCTCGCCGCCCTGGATCAGCAGGTACAGGCCGAAGCCGATCACGGTGGCCAGCACGGCCACGGCCACGGTGAGGAGGAGGTCCTTCGCCCGGGGCGCCCGAACGCCCAGCGACGACAACGGTTGGCCTTCGACGGCGAGCACGAAGACCAGCAGCAGTACGACGGCGAACCAGCGCAGCACCAACGTCGCGACGAAGCCGGCCGGGTAGCCGCCGGTGTCCTCCTGGGGGAGCCCCAGAGCGCGGAGGGCCGCAACGATCGGGCCAACCAGGGGTTGGCCCAGGGTCGGCACGAACCACAGCAGCGCACCGACCGCCAGCGCCGCGATAGGCGGTATACCCGAGCGCGCCGCCTGGAGGTTGACCCTCCTCATGACGATGGCGAGCGTCGGGTAGGCCGTCCGCGCTGCTTGCCGTCCCCGGGGCCGGCGACCACCACCTTCGTACCGACCAGGAGATCGAGGACCCGGCGTCGGTCTCCCCAAAGCGCGGGGATCCAGTCCAGCCACGCCAGCGGGCCGGCAAGGAAGCTGAGGCGGCGGACGACGCCGATGACCACCTGCATCCGAAGGCCGCTCTCGGTCACCACCTTGAGCCCCCGGAACCGCTTGCCGGGGCTGGTGCCGGTCAGCGCCTCCAGGATGCCCAGCCCGAGGATCGACCAGGTCAGCGCCAGCGGGACGCCCACGGCATAGAGCAGGCCGGCGCCCTCGTAGAAGTCCCCGCCGCATTGAAGGGGGGTGAGGGCCACGCAGACGCCGCCGATCTTGACATGTACCACGGGCGGGAACGTCGCCCCGAAGCCCCCGCCCTGCCCCAGGGCCCGCACCAGGCCCTGCACGAAGAGCGCGATCGCCACGGCGACGAGGGGGAAGTTGTCGATCAGCGCGGCCAGCAGGCGAGCAGCCGTCGGCGCCGGGGGCATCGACCGCTCCCGCGCGAAGGTTTCCGCTGCCGCTTCGGGACCCCCGAGCCGCCGCAAGGCGTCGGCCAGCTCACCGGCCTCGGCGGCGTCGGACAGATGGTCCACGAGCTCCGCCCTGGTCCACGCCCTGTCCTGTGCCGAGCCCGCCAGGTGGCGTTCGAACTGCGCCGCGTAATCCTCGATGCGCTGCCGGTCGTCGGTCATTTCTGCACGTCATCGAGTGAGTCGAGGAGCTGCCGCATCGCGTCGACCAGCCCGCTCCACTCCGAGCGCAGCAGGGTCAGGTGGGCGCGGCCGTCCGGGGTGATGACGTAGTACTTCCGCGGCCTGGCCCGCCCTTCGGCCTCCCACGTCGCGGCGATATGACCGGCGTCCTCCAGTCGGTGCAGCAGCGGATAGAGCGTCCCTTCCCTGATCTCCAGGACGCCCTCGCCCGCCTGTCCGAGGAGTTTCAGCAGCTCGTAGCCGTATCGTCGACCGGAGTTGAGGATGGAGAGGACCGCCAACTCGGTGGTGCCCCTGGCCAGCTCGCGGCGAAGACGGCCGAGGGCGGGCGACCCCGCAGCGTCTGACTCCTCGACGGCTTCCCGTACGTGTTCCTCGGCCACAGAAGCATCGTATAACACGATGCCTTGTTGCCCGAGGCATCATGTTCGGTCAGGGTATATGATGTGGCCCGTCCGCGACGGTGATCGGGATCGCCTCGGTGTACCAGAGCCGGCCGAAGTACATCACCTTGACCAGCGCCCAGTACTCGCCCGGGCGTGCGGCCACGGGGGCGCGAACGTCGTACCGCAGCCGCGCGGTCTCGCCTCCACCTACCGCGAACCCCAGGGTCCAGGGGCCGAGGGCATCCCAGGTGCCGAACGGGCTGAGCAGCTGCGCCTCTCCGCGGATCTCGCCCTGGCAGCGGTTGTCCAGATACAGCGCGATGATGTCGCCTTCGCCCGGCCCGAGGACCACCCGCTCGGCTCCGACCCGGACGGCGAGTTCCCGTTCGCCCGCGGGTGGCGGCTCGCCGACGTCGAGCGCGACCACATCCTCCAGGGTCTGGCCCAGCTCGTCGCCGATCCTCGCGGCGAGGAAGTACCGGCCGGGCGGCGCATCGCCGGTGCGTACGGCCAGGTCGAAGGCCGCGTGCTCGCCGGGTTCCAGGTGGTAGAGGAGATCACCGCCGGGTTCGATCCGGAACCCCGGGGGTGCCACCAGCCGTACCCGGCCCGACCGAGGACCGTCGGTCCCGGAGGAGGCCACGGTCACGCGCAACGCCGCGGCGCCGTCGGGCCCGCTCGCCGGACCGGCCCGCGCCTCGGTCGGCTCGACGTGCACGCTCAGCGGCAGGTAGCCGTACGGGGCCGGCCCCTTGTTGTGCAGCCAGTAGCGTGCGTAGACGGGCTGGGCCGGCTCGCCGCGTGGCCCCAGGGGCAGGTCTCCGGGCTCGGCCTCCGGCGCCCGCGGGTCGGCCACGGCCGTCACGGTGGTCGTGTCAGCTGGAGCGAGCCGCAGCCGCAGCTCACCGGCCTCGGCGGCGACGCCACCCGTGTCGGCGCCCGCGCCGCGGGGCTCCTCCAGCAGGTCCGCCGGTGCGGCGTCCCGCAGCGGGACGAAGCAGCGGATTCGTGCGTCTGTCGGTCGCCCGACGGCCTCGTAGCAGCGCACGGTGAGGCCGTCGGCCAGCTCGACCCCGCCAGGTCGGCCGGAGGCGAGCGGGTTGCCGCGTGGCTTCAGCGCGGTGAGCACGACTTCCCGCGGCTCGACCTCGAAAAGGCTCGCCACGGCCGGCAGAGGTCCCGGATGCGGCTCGACGACGTGCGCCAGAAGCTCGTGGTTGAACTCGCGGCCGTGCTGGACGAAGCCGGCGGCACGCCAGTCGCCTCGGCCCGCCACCAGGCTGTAGGCGAACGTATGGCTCCAGTGTTGCCAGGAGAAGCTCGTGCCGTCGGGCACGGTGCGTCGCGGCGGATCGATCCACACACCCGAGGGCCATCCGCTGCAGGACCGCATGAGCGACAGGTAGAGGGCCCCGGAGGGGTCGACGAGGCAGCCCGGCATCCCGCGGTTGACCAGGGCGACGGAGTAGTCCTCCAGGTAGTCCTCCGGCGGCTCGGTGCCGCCGGCGAGCTCGGCAGGCCCGGCGACCTCGATGACCGCGTCGGCAAGGTCTTCGGCCAGGCCGGCAACCGCCCGGTCGAGGTCGGCTCCGGCGACGACGAGTACCGGCAGGTCGAGGACGCCGCGCAGATCCGCGTTCGGCACCCACGTCCGCGCCCTGGTCCGCCGCGCCGGCACCCATACCCGGGCCGCCTTTCCGGCATCGAGCCGCGCGCCCAGCCGCTCGCCGTACCCCGGGCCGGCCTGCGCCAGGGCGGCGGCGGTGAACGGGTTCTCGTCCGGCCCGCCCAGCGCGATCCGCACGTCGGGCAGGTTGGAGTCGACGTCGCTGGCGCCGTACCGTGGGCCGTTCGGCGACGTGCAGGTAGCGGTCACCCCACGGGCGGCCAGCGCGGCGACCAGATCGCGCACCGCGGGGCTGCCCACGTCCGCGGCCACCACCTCGGCCACCCCGATGGCCTGGCACGACCGCGCTCCGAGGGCTCCGGCGGCCTCGTCGTCGAAGGCAACCCGGGCCGTCGAGGTGGTACCCACCCACGTGTGGGCCGGGTTGTCGTACGTCCAGGGCTGCTCGGCGGCGTCCACGCGGGGGAACCCGAAGGTTCGGCCGACTGCCGCGTTGCCGACCTCGTACACCGGCCGACCGCCGGCGACGTCGGCGGGGAAGCGGACCCGCAGCAGGCGGTCGTGGCCGATCGAGCCGTCGACGTGGGTTCGGCAGTCCATCCGGTCGACGTCCGCCCACAGCACGACCTCCTGCGTGACCCGCAGGTCGTCCAGGGACCAGGTGCTCAGGATCCGGCGGCCTACGGGGGATACCTCCACACGCACCTCGGCCGGGAGTGTCGCCGAGCCCTGTTCCCGACCCGTCGGAAGCAGATGCCAGGGACCCTCGGCGAACTCGGGGTGAGCCGGGTACTCGTCGCTGACCACGAGCTCGTTGCCGACCTGGCCCGGCCGCAGGATCTCCTTGCCGGTCCGCTTGTCGAGGATGCTGGCCAGTGCGCCGCCGCGCGCCGGGTCGGCCTCGACCCGGAAGTACTCGTTTTCGATGGCGGTGCCGCCGTCGCGGGACCACCCGGCCGGTGGAGCGCCGGCGGGCATGGCCCGGTACGTGCGGTAGCCGAGGGCGGGTACCTTCCGGGCGACGAAGGTGACGACGGCCTCGGCAAGCGAGCCGTCGCCGCGCCGTCGTTCCCCCGCGAGGGCTGCCGGCACCGCCGCCCCGGCGTCGTCTCGCACCTCGAACCCCCAGGTGCCGGGCTCCGGGAAGGTGAGCGTCACGTCCGTGACTCCGTCACGCGGCCAGGACAGAGTGTTGACGACCAGGATCGGGCGGCCCTCGCCGCGGGTGTCGGCGTGCGCGCCGATGTGGTCGATCGCGTCGGTGCGTACCGCGTCCCCGAGCTCGTAGGCCTCCCGCCAGCCGCCGAGCAGGTCGAGGTAGACCTGGTCGGACTCGCTGCCGGTGATGCCGTCGTGGTGGGCCCCGAAGACGAGCTGGCGCCACGCCTTGTCCAGCGCCTCGCTCGGGTAGCGGGCGCCGAGAAGCGCGGCGAGCGTGGACAGCCGCTCGCCGTCCAGCACCGCCGTCTCCGCCGCGCGCTGCGCCTGCTTGGTGTCGATGTAGGAGACGTCCTTGCCGGTGTAGATCGGGTTCATGTCCCGCGACTGCGGCGTGAACGGGATCCCGCCCTCGCGCGCCTCCGCGCGGGCGGCGGCGAAGAACTCGCGGGGGACCGCCGCCACAAAGCGCGGCCAGACATACCGGCGGTTCCAGTCCCGGTGGATCTCGGTCACCCACCGGGACGGGATGACGTGGTCCGCACCCACCGGCAGCAGCGTGTTCCGGGTGGCCGCCACCGACTTCAGGTCCTGGAACTGGCGGTACGCCTCCGCCTCGGCGTCGGCGAGCGTGGACAGCCCGCTCATCGCCCAGCCGGCGCCGTAGTGGTTCGGCATGTAGCTGGTGAGCAGGCCTCGCCCGCTCGGCGAGATCCATTCGAACTCGCTCGGAAACTGCATTCGGCGGTTGTCGCCGACGGTGTGCCTCGGGCCCCACTGATGGAACGGGCCGCGGGCCCAGGAGCTGGAGGTCAGCCCGGCGTCGGCCATCAGGCCGGGGTAGGCGGGGTCGTGCCCGAACACGTCGAGCATCCACGCGGTGAGTGGGTCACCGCCGAGCACGTCGCGCTGGAACCCGATCCCGTACACCGCGTTGCGGATCGTGCTCTCGGTGCTGGTGAGGTTGGTGTTCGGCTCGTTGTAGTTGCCGCCAACGATCTCGACCCGGCCGTCGGCGATGAGCCGCCGCAGGTCGGCGCGGTCCTCCGGGTGGGCGTCCCAATGCGGCTTCAGGTAGTCGAGCTCGGCGAGCACGAACTTGTAGTCGGGGTCCTGTCGTGCCGCGTCCAGATGGGCGCGCACCAGGTCAAAGGCGGTACGTACCTCGGGAGGGCGTCGTTCCTCGGCGCCGGGAAGGTCGTACCACGTCGCGGTGAAGCCGGCCTGGGTGTTCCACCACACCGGGTCGTAGTGGAAGTGGGAGACCATGAACATGGTCCAGCCGGTAGCGGCCACCACCATGTCGGCCTCGTCCCGGGCCAGCCCCGGCTCGGCGAGCACGGTGACCCGCCTGTCGGTGCCCGGAGGGTAGGCCGGGTCGACCTCCACCGCCACCTCTGCCGTGTGCTCGGCGCCGGCTTCCAGGTCACCGACGACGGTGGGTTCGGGTGTGGTGACGCCGACGCCCTCGACCCTGATCGTGGCCGTCCGACCCGGACGAAGCATCGCGGGTCCCTCGTTCACCACGGACACCCGTAGCACCTGGAGTGGCCGGTGCACGCTGCCTACGAAGAGGTCGGTCGACGCGAGATCGCGTATCCACACGGGGCTCCACCTATCCGGATGGGTCCGGCGACAGTCCGGGCGTTACCGCTATCCTGCACGGTGCATGCGGATCATCGACGCTCACCACCATTTCTGGGAGCCCTCCCGTCCCGACCTGTCCTGGCTGATCCACGGCCGTCCGGCGCTGAACGATGCCTTCGGGCCCGACGACCTACGAGCCGAGATCGAGGCCGCTGGGGTCGGGTCGACGGTCCTCGTCCAGGCCGCGAACACGGCGGACGAGACCGATCGGGTCCTGCGGTGGGCCTCGGCGGCTCCGTTCGTCCACGGTGCCGTGGCCTGGGCGCCGCTGGAGCGGCCCGAGGAGACGGCGGCGGTGCTGGAGCGATGCCGGCGACATCCCAAGTTCGCCGGCATCAGGCACGTGAACACCCAGGAGCCCGACCCGGACTGGCTGATGCGCGGTGACGTGCTGGCCTCGCTCGAGCTGCTCGCCGAGCACGACGTCCCCCTCGACGTCGTCGTCGCCGTCCCGCGCCATCTGGAAAACGTCACGAGGGTCGCCGAGCGCCTTCCCGGGCTGCGGCTCGTCGTCGACCACCTGGGCCGGCCGCCGCTGCCCGAGGGGGGATGGGAGCCGTGGGCGGACCTGCTCGCCCGCGCCGCCGAGCACCCCCGGGTGTACGCGAAGGTCTCCGTCGGTCTCGACGTGTTGGACAGCCACAGCCGCTGGTCGGCCGAGGGCCTCCGGCCGTACGTCGAACACGCGATCCAGTGCTTCGGCGTCGGTCGACTCATGGCCGCGAGCAACTGGCCGGTGTGTCTCCTCGGCGCCAGCTACCGCCGCGTCTGGGAGAACACCGCCGCGGTCCTGCTTGACCTACCGGCGGCCGACCGCGCGACGATCATGGGCGAGACCGCCGCTGCCGTCTACCGCCCCGCGGGGCATCGCAGTGAGGAGGCTGGGTGAACATGGGCACGGGTCCGGTCGGATTCATCGGCCTGGGCAACATCGGGGGGCCCATGGCTCTCACCCTGCTGAGGTCCGGTCACCAGGTGTGGGTGTACGACGTGCGGCCCGAGGCCGTAGGTCCCTGTGTCGCGGCAGGTGCCCGGGCGGCCGCGGCCCCGCGCGAGATCGCCGCCGAGTGCGACCTGGTGGGCGTCGCGGTGCTGTCGGACGCACAGGTCGAGGACGTGGTGGCGGGCGAGGACGGGCTCCTCGACGCGGCAGGGCCCGGCAAGGTGGTCGTCGTGCACAGCACGGTCCTGCCCCGTACGGTCGTCGACCTCGACGAGCGCGCCGCCCGGGCAGGTGTCGGTCTCGTGGACGCGCCGGTCAGCGGCGGTGACATGGCCGCGCGCGCCGGCACCCTCACCGTCATGGCCGGTGGACGGCCGGAGGACCTCGAGCGCTGCCGGCCGTACTTCACAGCGATCGGCGAGCGGGTCGACCTGGTCGGCGGGGTCGGCTCGGGAGCGGCCATGAAGCTCGCCCTCCAGCTCATGACCTACTGCAACCAGTTGGCGGTCTTGGAGTCGACACGGCTCGCCGAGGCGTACGGCATCGAGGAGAGCAAGCTCGTGGACCTGGCCACGGCAACCACCGCTGACTCGTGGATCATCCGCAACTGGGGCTTCTTCGACCGCCTCATGCGCGAGCACCGCCTTGCCGGCAGCGACGAGATGTACCAGATCTTCGGCAAGGACCTCTTCGACGTCGTCCTGGCGGCACGTGAGGCAGGGGTGAGCCTTCCCGTCGCCGGCCTCTCCGCGCAGGCGCTCGCCTCGTCGTTCCGGTCGCGCTACGAGTCGCTCGCATCCCGCGACGAATCCTGACCGCTGAGTCGGTCGTACACCCGAAACAGCGCCTGGTTGCCGTTCCGGCCCTCGCCGTGCGCCATGGCCTCCAGGTAGAGCGCCATCACCTGCAGGCCGCCCGGCAGCGGCACGCCGGCCTCCAGCGCGAGCTGCGTCGCGAGACGGATGTCCTTGAGCTGCAGCTCGATCCGGAACCCCGCGCTCGGATCACCGTTGATCATTTGCGGTCCGAGGTTGTCGAGCATCCACGAGCCGGCCGCACCGCCGCGGAGCACCTCGCGAAGCAAGGCGAGATCCGCGCCCTGCGACCGGGCGAGCGCGAACGCCTCGCACAGCGCCTGGATGTTCATGGCGCAGACGATCTGGTTGCAGCTCTTGAAGACCTGCCCCATGCCCGATTCGCCGACGTGGACCACGGTCCGGCCGAGGTGTCGCAGCAAGGGCTCCACCCGCCCGTAGCCGTGGTGGGATCCGCCAACCATGATCGAAAGCGTGCCGGCCTCGGCCCCCTGCGGCCCGCCGCTCACCGGCGCGTCCAGGTAGACGAGGTCCCGGGCGAGTTCGACGGCGAGCCGCCGGCTGACCCCGGCGGCGATCGTGCTGAGGTCCACCACGACGGTGCCGGGGGCCGCGCCCTCGGCGATGCCTCCGGCACCCAGCGCCGCCTCCTCGACGTGCGGTGAGTCCGGCAGCGAGACGAAGACGGCCTCCGCGCCCTCGGCCGCCTGCGCTCCCGACGCCACCGGCCTGGCTCCCGCGTCCGCGAGATCCGCCAGCGCCTCGTCGGACAGGTCGAACGCACGGACGGTCAGCCCGGCGCGCAGCAGATTCCTGGCCATGGGCCGCCCCATGACCCCGAGGCCGACGAACCCCACTGTCCGTTCAGGTTTCACGCCTCCGACCCCCCATCCGGTGCCGCCGCCTCCTCCAGGGCTCTGACGAGCTGGCCGGAACGGCGGTAGCGCAGGCTCGCGTACAGGGCCAACGCGGCGAGGACGAGGCCCATCGGCGGGAAGGTGAACGCGCCGACGACCGCCGCCGCCCAGCCGAACAGCGTGATCCCGAGCCACCCGGCCCGGATCCGCCGCAGCCGCTCGGCCTCGGCGGCGGGCGGCCCGGAGCCGGCGGACCCCGGTACGACAGGCCCGGCGCGCCCGTGCCCGGCCCGCGCCGTCCACACGCCGAGACCGAGATTGGCCAGCGCCAGCGCCGCGAAGAGGGCAGCGAGGCCGTACGCCCCGTCGGCCGCCCGCCACACCGAGAGGAGGGCCAGGCAGCCCGAGGCTATGAGGGTGCTGGGTCGCAGCATGGGTCCGCCGATCGTCCGCTCACGCGAACAGCTCCCACGTCGAGATGACCCCGAGGGCGGTGAGCAGAAGCCCGGACAGCAGGACGTACCACCAGCCGGCCGTCGACAGCCGGTACTGCCTGGGGAGCATCCGTTTCTCCGTCCACAGGATGGCCAGGCAGAAGATGCCGCAGCCGAGGACGCCGCCGAGGATCGAGGCCGGGGTGACGATGGCGACGAGCTCGCCCACCGTCCAGACGAGGAAGAGAGAGGCGACCGCGATGTAGGGGTAGAGGTACTTGCGCACCGCCGGCTGCCCCGCGGCGCGGATCCTGGGAAAGACGGCTCCGAGCGTCTCGTAGGCCGTGTAGGAGTACAGCTCCCAGAACCCGTAGATCGAGCCGAAGAACGCGAAGAAGACGGCGACGTAGTAGAGGTACTGCATCGCCGGATGGATGGTGGTGAGGAACTGCGCCTGGTAGGTGAGGGTGTCGGCTTCCGCGGGCACCTGGTGCTGCTCGTGCAGCAGCGAGGCGCCGTTCACCGCGAACATGATCGCGAAGATCGCCACCGCGGTGAACGACACCACCGCGTCGCCGAGCGGCGCACGCGCCCAGACTCGGGCCTTGCGTACCTCCTCCGGCTCGCCGTTCAGCGGGAGCTGCTCTCCCTTGGGCAGAGCCAGGAAACGCTCGGCCACCTCGCGGCTGTCGCGCCGGCCGAGTATGCCCCATCTCTTCTCGCGCAGCATGCCGGTGTAGCCGATGTAGTCGTACACGCCACCGCCGATCGCACCCAGGTAGGTAGCGATCTCCAACCAGACGGGCCGCGCCACGACGTCCGGGTGGTCGGCCCGCAGCCAGCCGACGTAGTCGGGCGCCTGGGGCACCAGGCCGCCGAGCCCACCCAGCCAGTCCGGCCGGAGCACGAAGACACTGACCGCCACCGCGAGGAGCATGAAGCCGACGATGACCGTCTGTGCCTTCTCCATGTGGTCGTACGTGCCGAACCAGGCCAGCAGCCCCGCCGCGAGGAGCAGCCCGGTGGCCCAGAGCTGACCGGTGCCCACGGTGATCGAGGCGACGAGGCCACCGAGCGCGACGGAGAGCCCCGCCGTCCACGACGGGAACGCGATGATCGCGATCACGCCGAACAGCAGCGGGAACCAGCCCTTCGGACCGGGGAAGAGCACCGCCCATCGGTGCATGGGGTGCTCGCCGGTCACCACCATGTACCGGTTCGTGGAGTAGACCATCGCGACCTTCGCGATGGCGGCGATGACCAGGGTCCAGATGATCGCGTAGCTGAAGACGGCTCCACCGCGGGCCGAGAAGATCATTTCCCCGGAGCCGATGGTGATGGACGCGATGATCGCGCCGGGGCCGAAGACCCGCAGGGCGCCCACGAGCCCGAAGCGGCGCCCGGCAACTGCACCGGGAGGGTCGGGGTAACGGATGGCCTGTGTCGGTCCGCCTGCCTGTACCTCGCTCGTCACGGTGCCCCTTCCCCGGTGGGTTCCGCTTTCCTAGCGGGTTCCGCGCATCTCGGCCGCCGCCTGCTCCTCCATCTCGGCCAGCTTGGCGACCCGGCGCCGGAAGTGTTCCTCGGTGCTGAACCGGGCGCCGAGGAACGATCGGATGACCTCCTCGGCGATGATCGGCCCGACGATCCACGCCCCGAGACAGAGCACGTTGACGTCGTCGTGCTCGACGGCCTGCCGGGCCGAGTAGGTCTCGTGGCAGACGGCCGCACGGATGCCGGGGATCTTGTTCGCGGCGATCGCGGCGCCCACGCCGGTTCCGCAGACCATGAGTCCTCTGTCCGCTTCCGCGCGGCGGATCGACTCGCAGACAAGCGTCGCGATGTCGGGGAAGTCGACCGGGTCCTCGGTGTGGGTGCCGTGGTCGGCCACCTCGGCGCCCAACGTCTCCAGCAGCGCCTGTACGTGCGGCTTCAGGGACAGCCCACAGTGGTCGTTGCCGAGAGCGATGCGCATCCGTCCCTCCCTGGATACCGGGAGGAGCATGATCGAATAGCGGTCGGGGGGTCAACCTATCGGATCTTTGACCGCCAAAGTGGCACAGATCGGCCAAGATCATTTTTGCGGCGATGTTCTTGTCCCCTTCGCGGAGCATGTAACCGGCCCGCTGTCCCTGGCCGTGGTCTTGCGCCCCTTCCGGCCGTGATCTTGCAGAAATTTGAGCCGGCCCGAGTTGAATTTCTGCAAGATCACAGCCGGAGTCTTGGCCAATCAAAGTCCGCATCCGGGTTCCGAGCTGGCTTTCTCAGACGAACGCGCTGAGTCCGGTGATCGCGCGTCCGACGATGAGGGTGTTGATCTCGCGGGTTCCCTCGTAGGAGTAGAGGGCCTCGGAGTCGGCGACGAAGCGCCCGATGTCGTAGTCGAGGACTATGCCGTTGCCGGCCATCAACTCACGAGCCCATCCGACGGTCTCGCGCATCCGGCTCGTGCAGTACGCCTTCGCCAGCGCGGAGTGTTCGTCACGGTACACGCCGTCGCCCTGCAGGCGGGCCAGCTGGACGACCATGCCCAGGCAGGAGGTGAGGTTGCCGAGCATCCGGACCAGCAGGTCCTGCACCAGTTGGAACTTTCCGATCGGACGGCCGAACTGCTCCCGCTGCACGGCGTAGCCGAGCGCGATCTCGTAGGCGGCGAGCATCACCCCGACCGACTGCCAGGCGACGCCGCTGCGGGTCCGGCGCAGTATGTCGGCGGTCTCGCGGAAACTGGTGGCGTGCTGCATCCGGTTGACTTCGGGGACGCGGCAGTCCTCAAGGACGACGTCGGCGTTCTGCGCCGTGCGCAGCGCGATCTTGTTCTCGATCTTGGTGGCCGTGAAGCCCGGCGTGTCCTTCTCCACGACGAACCCTTTGACCTGGTCGTCATGGACGTCTCTGGCCCAGACGACGACGAGGTCGGCGAAGGTGCCATTACCGACCCAGCGCTTGGCGCCGTCGAGCGTCCAGGTGTCTCCGTCGCGTCGCGCAGTGGTCCGCAACCCTGCTGCGACGTCGGAGCCGCCCTGCGGCTCCGTGAGCGCGAACGCGCCGATCTTCTCCATCCGGCCCATCGCCGGCAGCCAGCGCAGGCGCTGCTCCTCCGAGCCGCAGCGGGCGATGCTGCCCATCGCCAGCCCGGCATGCACTCCGTAGAACGTGGCCATCGAGGGATCGGCGCGGGCCATCTCCATGGTGATGAACCCGGTAAGCAGGCTGCTCACCGTGGCGCCGGGACACTCGTCATAACTGAGCCCTGCGATACCCAGCGTGCCGTACTTCCGCACAAGGTCGAACGGGAACTCGGCGCGCGCCCAGCAGTCGTTGGCGATCGGGGCGACCTCGTCGCGGAGGAATCCTCTGACACGCTCGAGGGCATCTTGTTCCTCCGCTGTCAGCAGGTCCTCGAAGCCATAGAGATCGCCACGCGGCGGCTGAAACGTCTCGAACATGTTGAGCGTCTTACCCGTGGCAGGCAGGCTCACCTCGGCCACCTCGGGATAGCAGGACGACCTCCTCAACTTGCATGATGTCGAGGCGGTCGTCGCCGGCGACGATCGTCGCATGAACGCCACCCGTGTGCTGATCGTGGACGACCACGCGCTGTTCGGCGAGACGCTCGCCGCCCGCCTTGCCAGGGAGCCCGACCTCGAAGTGCTGCACGTCGCCTCCGAGGCCCGGCAGGCGTACGCAGTTCTCGCCACGGGGCGCCCAGACGTCGTTGTGCTTGATCTCGTCCTCGGTGAGACGAGCGGACTCGATGTCCTCGACCACATCGGTCGGTGGCATCCGCAGGCGCGCAGCGTGATACTCAGCGCGGTGACCGGCATCGAACCGGTCGTGCAGGTGATCCGCCGTGGCGCGGCGGCGTGGGCGCCGAAGACAGCCGGCGGGGACGTCCTCGTACGCGTCATCAGGGGAGTCGCCCGGGGCGAGGCCTGGATCCCACCCGACCTTCTCGCCGAGTTGCTGCGCCGGCTCGTCGCCGAGAACAACCCCGCCGGGCCGCCCGACCCGCTCACTGGGCTCACCGCGCGCGAGCGGGAGGTGCTGCAGTGCATGGTCGACGGCCTCAGCCGCAGCGAGACGGCGAGCTGCCTCGGGCTGTCCATCAACACGGTGCGGACCCACACCCGGAATCTGCTGGCCAAGCTCGAGCTCCACTCCGGGCTCGAGGCGACCGCGGTGGCGCTTCGTGTGGGGATGCGCCCGTCGCGCTGCTGACGGACCACCGAGCGCGCCGCCAAGGAGGCGAGGAGGAGGAGGCGAAGTCGGAGCATGGGAAGTCTGCGAGTTGCCACCATCATTACCCGGATGCAGGCCGGAGGGGGCGGCGTCGCCCTGCGGGGCGCGCTCGCGCTCGATCAGGACGACTTCGAGGTCGCGTTCTTCGCCGGGGGGAGCCGACGTCGACGGCGAAAGCGTGGTACCGCCTGCCGGCCGCGGAGAGCGATCACGGCGCGGCGGTTCGGCGGAGCGTGACGTCGCCGAGGAGGTACTGTTCGGCGCCGACGCGCTCAAGGACGCCCCGCCCGGCGACTTACTCGCCGCGGCCCACGGCGCCGGCCTCGAGGTCGCGCGGCTGCCCGCGCTGGTGCCCGCGCCGTCGCCGCGCCGGGACCGCTCGGCGCTGCACACATTGACTCGGCTGCTCGCCGAGGGAGAGTTCGACATCGTCCACACCCATACCGCCAAGGCGGGCGCGCTCGCCCGGACCGCCGCGGCCCGCGTGGGCGTGCCGCGCATCGTGCACACCTTCCACGGCTTTCCCTTCCATGAGTTCCAGCCTCGCTGGCGACGCACCGCGTACGTGCAGGCGGAGCGCTGGCTCGGCCGACGCACCGATGTGTTCCTTGCGGTTGGCAGCGCGGTGGCGGCCGAGGCGGTACGCCGCAAGCTGGCGACCGCGGAACGGATGCGCACGATCCCGGCGGCGGTCGACCCGGTCAGCTACCCGTCCCGCGACCAGGCACGGCGGCGTCTCGGGCTGCCGTCGGGCGTTCCGCTGGTCGGCACCGTCGGGCGGGTGGACCACCAGAAGGCGCCGGAGGACTTCGTCGCTGCGGTCGCCGAACAGAACGACGACGTCTTCGGAGTGTGGATCGGCGACGGACCGCTGCGTGAGCGGATGCTCGCCCGCGTCCGCCGGTTCGGCATCCAGGACAGGTTCTGCTGGCTCGGCCACCGTGACGATGTCGCCGAGCTACTGCCGGCGTTCGACGTCTTCGCCCTGGCCAGCCGGTACGAGGGCGTGCCGTGCGTGCTGATCGAAGCCGCCGTACCCCTCGTCGCGACCGCGGTCAACGCGGTGAGCGACGTCGTCGTGCCCGGTGAGACCGGGCTGTTGGTACCTCCGGGGCAGCCGCGCCAGCTCGCCGCCGCCATCGGCTACCTCCTCGACCGTCCGGCGGAGGGCCGGCGGATGGCCGAGGGCGCCCGCGCGTGGATCGGCGACCGGTTCACGCCGCAGGCGCTCGGTGCGGTGCTCGCCGACGCCTACCGCGGCCCACAGCGACGCCCATGACGGTCCTGGCTCAGGTGGCCGGCGTCGCGCAAATTGGACACCGGACCTTCGGCCACGACAAGAAACCGGTTATGGCACGTTGCAATTCCTCGGGGGCCATGTTGATCCACTCGATTGCGCGAAACCCCGACAGCCACTCGGACGGTTGCGGAACGTATTTAACTGATATTGCCCGAAAGGGCAAGCGGGGACCTGCCGTGACAGTTGTGAGAGAGCTGCTAGAACAGCACTACCAGCGCGTATGCAGTATATCGCGTACACGGAAACGATCGTTACGCGGCGAGGTGTCACGGTAAGTAATGCGTCGAACTCGCGCCGTATCGCAGAAGTTGAGATCTTTTTATCCGCCGGCACCGGCCCGCTTGACATTCACTTAGGACTCATTTTACTAATTAGTTCATAAGTAGGTCGACTTTGGTGGTGTGATCTGGCAAGATCTGTGTATGCGCGACAACGACGGCCGGAAACTGGATCACCGGACGCTTGAGGTGTTGCGGGTACGCGCGGTCGAGCGGGTCCAGGCGG
>WHSR01000124.1 GCA_009379995.1 Streptosporangiales bacterium | reverse complement strand
AGCAAGACCCGACACGAACCTGAGGACAAGCCGCACAGACGTCAGCGGCAGGAAAGCCACGCCCCGCCGACCTCAAGATCACAGTCTCTGGCCGGCGAACCCGGCAACGATCACCTGAAATTTGCGCGGTGGATTGAGGCTAAGGCAGCCAAACGTTCTCTTCAGCCAGCACGCGCGACTTCAGCCGGTCGTCTATCGCGAAGGGGCCTCGGGGGAGGCGACGGGTGGTGGAACGTTGGTCTTGCCCTGCTTGATGTAGTTGAACATCCAGTCGTAGAGCTCCTGCCGTAGTGCGGCCTTGGCCTGATCCCAAAACGGCCGGGATGCCGACGGATCCTTGAGGAACGCGAAGTCGGTATCATCGAGGGCCTTCGTCCAGTCCACGACAGCACCCTCGTTCACGTACACACGCCCGTTCCACGGGCTGGTGTTCGGGGTGAGCGCCCTGCGAAGGTTCTCGATCCGTATCGAGTTCACCAGGTTCACGCCCTGAGGAGCGGTAAGGGAAACCACCTGATCGCGGAATCCCTGGCTGCAGAGAAACACTGCGCCGAACACGCTTACATGGTTAAGCAGATGGTCGGCGATTCTAGCCTGCTTCTCGTTGCTGAACCTGACTGTGATCTCTGGGAGGCATCCACGCCTTCCCTTCACCACGCCGAGCGTGTCCACGACTTTGACGTCGTGCCCGCTGGCGAGATCCGACCCGAATTCTCCATATGGCCCCCAATCCAGCCACTTACCGCCCTTCATCTGTGGCGGGCGCTGAAGTGACTGGAGCCAGTAAGCCCGGAACTCCGACTGGTAGCTGCGCCAGGCAATCCTGTCCCGCCGCGCCTGCTCGCGCTTCTCCTCGTCGGTTCGAGCGCTCGTGTCCTCCGCCGCCCGGGCAGCCTCTTCCTTTCGAATGTCCTCCTCCGACATTGGAGGCTCCACGTCGGCAACGTGCTGTACCTCGTGGACAATGAGGTTGCGTACCTGGTCGTCGTCCGGCTCTTTGCCAGGGCGCATGTAGAGATAGATGCGACGCTGCTCATGATCCGTGTAACCAGCGCCGTCACCCGGCAGAACCACAGTGTTGGAGACTTGAGCACCGACACGCGGATACGTGACGGTGCCGTCGAAGAACAACGTCTCCTTGGGCGCCCCTGGGACCGGCGCGACCACACACAACGAACTCCAGCCCTTGCGAATCCACTCGACGCTGTTGGCAAAGAGCCGGTCCGGATCGCGTGCCGCGTTGTCGTTGGGAATGGATGCCGCGCCTGCGCCCGTCCGAACGCGATCCCAAACGGTCTCTGGCTCCAGCAGCCGGTACACCCGTCGCTGAGCAGCTCTCAGGCCGTCCTCGGCCTTGCGGTCGTCCTCCGGTGAGCGCTGTACGCTCAGTACCGCCGTCACGGCTTTGTTGCCGGCCATCCGCTGCAGTCGGAGAAGATCGCACGGGGTCCCTTTGTCCCGATCCCTGTCCGCCATCTGACGAAGCGGTGCTACATCGCGCGCCGATCGCATCGGCGATCTCTGGGCACGGTCGGGGTCTGGGGAGAGCTCATGAGTGCTGGCGGTCATGGCGGCGGCCTCCCTGTCGAGCCATGGTCGCGGACCGCCGAGATCCTGACCAGTGCCGAGGGTGCAGATCTCGCTTCCCCTTCGTGCACCAGCCTGAACCCACCCGTTGGAGTCCACAATTCGTCGAGCCTTCGCGAGTGCCCGACACACCCCGAGTCTCGTAGGTCGCTCGGGTCCCTCGACCGGCTCGGGGATGTCAGGCAGGATCGGCCGCATGAGGGTTCTCGTCCTTGGCGGTACGCGGTTCGTGGGCCGGCTGCTGGTGGAGGAGGCGCTTGCTCGCGGTCATGTGGTGACGACGTTCAATCGCGGGCGTACGGATACCGACGTGGAGGGCGTCGAGGTGGTACGCGGTGACCGGGAGAGCCCCGACGATCTGGCCCGCCTGGTGGAAGGCCACGACTGGGACGCGGTGGTGGACACCAGCGGCTACGTGCCGGCCGTGGTGGGGGACGCCACGCGGGCGCTATCCGGCCGCGCCGGGTCGTACCTGTTCTTCTCCACGGTGTCGGTGTATCCCGGCTGGCCGCAGGAGGGGGTGAGCGAGGACTCGCCGGTGTACGACTGCGCCCCGGATGTGGGCGGCACCGCCGAGGACGAAGCGAACTGGTCAGCGGCGCAGTACGGGACGCACAAGGCCGGCTGCGAGCGCGCCGTCACCGAAGGTTTCGACGGCCGGGCGTTGGTGTTGCGGCCGGGGGTGATCCTCGGCCCGTATGAAAACGTGGGCCGACTGACATGGTGGCTGACCAGAATCGCTGCCGGCGGTACGGTGCTGGTCCCCGGCGACCCTGGCCGCCCGATCCAGCCGATCGACATCCGGGATCTGATCGGGTTCACCCTCGACCGCCTCGAGGCCGAGACCGCCGGGACGTTCAACGTGGCCGCGCCGATCGGGCACGCCACCTTCGGCGGCATGCTGGACGCGTGTGTCGAGGTGACCGGCTCGGACGCCCACCTGGTGTGGGTGGATGACGGTTTCCTGCTCGATCTGGGTGTGCGGCAATGGACGGAGATCCCGCTGTGGCGTACCCATCCCGGCACCTGGCGGATCGCCACCGACCGCGCGCAGGCCAGCGGACTGGCCTGCCGGCCCATCGGCGACACCGTGCATGACACCTGGGCGTGGCTGTCCGCCGGGCAGGGGCCGGCCGCCTACGGCCGGCAGGCCCACCACGGCCTCGCGCCCGATAAGGAACGACAGCTTCTGGCGCTCTGGGCGGAACGCACGGAGCAGGCGGAACGCCGGCCGTAAGGCTCAGGCGGAGGGTCCTGCAGGCAGTGCCTGGATCGCGGTGTCGGTGGTGAACTGCTCGATCTCTTCGGCGAGCGCGCGGCCTTCCCGGGTTTGGAAGTCCTGGCCGCTGAGTACGTCACGGACCGCGGCGAGTCGCCGGACGACGCCTTCGACGCGCCGGTCGGGGCGTAGCGCGAGCACGTGGTGGAGGACTTCGCGGGCGCCGGCGAGGTCGCCGCGCATCAGGTGCGCTGTGGCGAGGTCGGCGCGGGCGCCGGCCTCGGCGGCGTACCAGCGTTCCTCCGTCGGCGCTTGGGTGTGCAGCTCGACCGCGTGCCCGCATTCGGCCAGCGCATCCTCGGCCCGGCCCAGCTTGAGGTAGGCGCTGCCGTTGCAGAACGACTGCCGCGCCGGTGTGAAGCCGAACTCTCCGCCGATGCCGTCGCGCAACTCGGTCGGGGTGGTTTGGGCATCTCGCGCCCGCCGGGACGCCAGAATCGCCTCAAGGGTGCGACCCTCGTCCCCCAGGAGTGCTGCGGCCCGGGCCGCGATGCACCAGAGCCGCACCCGGGCGGTCCCTTCCGGCGCTGCCGCCAAGCCGCGCTCGGCGAGCAGCAGGGCGTCCGCGGGCCGTCCCGCCCACAGCTCGATCGACGCCAGAATGCCGTCGGTCCAGGCGTGCAGCTCGCTGTGTTCGATCATCTCCGCGTAGGCTCGGGCGGCGCGCGCCTGCTGGGCTGCCGCGTGCGGGTACCCGAGGTCGAAGCTGGCGCTGGCCAGCAGGCCGCAGGTTTGCCCGGCGACCAGGTAGAGGTCACGCTGCTGCCCGGGGTGCCGGGTCCGATCGAGCAGCCAGTACGTGCGGTTGCGGACGCGGACCAGCTCTCCCAGAAGCGGCAGCGGCGCGGCATGGAGGTAGGCCCGGGCGATGCGGATCACGTCCTCGCCGAGCTGCTCCAGCGTGTTCGGCCCGACGCTCGCCGACTCGAAGGCGGCAGCGTGTTCGCTGGATTCGTGTGCGGCATTCATCACCAAGTCCCATTCAAAACCCCTCCGCGAGCGACCCGTGCGGCTGGGGCGGCTCCCAGACCGCAGCGGGCGACTCCTCCGGCCTGCCAGCGGCCGGCAGAGTGTCGCGGGATGCCAGGGCGGCGCGCGGGGATGGAACGGCGATCTCTGCCGTGCCGTGGTGACCGTGGTCGCCGTAGTCGCGGGCGAAGCCGAGCTGGACCGGCCCCGTACCGAAGAGCCGGCACAGCAGGTCTTGGTTGTACCTGCTGGGCCGGTTGCCGGCCTCCCAGTCCAGCCACGAGCGTTTGGTGAGTCCGGAACGGCCGAGGCCGTGTTCATCGCACATCGCGTGCAGCGCCCTGACCGCGCCCGTCACCGTCCAGCCGTAGGCGAGCCGGTACGCCTTGAGCGGTGCGTGCGCACAGTGGGTCTTAATCTCGGCCGAGATGGTGTGCAGCAGTTCGGCGGGTGGCCGGGGCGGGTCGCCGGCCTCGGCCAGCTTGAGTACCCGGATCCGCTCCGCGCATCGCGGATCGTGGGTGCGCGGCCGAGGCGGGCTGGCTCGCTTCGTCATCGGCCGCCTCCCTGTCGGCGCCTTACGCCTCGGCTGGTGGCGCTGCGTCCACGGTAACGAACGTGCATATCTGGTCCTAGATGGTCAGCGGTACGGTCTCCACCGCTCCTCTCGTCCGCGCCGGAGACCGTCGATGCGGCGGGCGAACTCCCGGGCGATCGACGGCGAGCTGGATAGCACGGGTACGACGCCGGTCAACACGGTCAACTCGCGGACCCTCCGCAGCACGGGGAAACCCGGCCAGGCGGTGACGTCGAACCCGTACCGCTCCAGGAATCGCCGCGCAGCGGCCGGGCTGTGCCCGAACCGCAGGGCGTTGACGATCACCGGCACCAGGTCCCACTCGCGCGGCCCGGTGCTGACCTGATCCAGGTCGCACAGCACAACCCCGCCGGACGAGCTCAACAGGTTGCCGGGCCAGGCGTCGCCGTGGATCAACCCGGCCGGGAGGTCGTACGTCACCGCGGCTAGCTCGGCGGCCAGCTCGTCGCACCAGCGCTCCAGGAACGCTCGATCCTCCTCGACGAGACCGTTCGCCGCCGCCAGGAATCGGCGTGCGTCGGCGATCGGGTCCCAGCGCGGCAGCACGAACGGCGGCGCGAGCCGATGAAGCTCGCGGAGCGGCGGCGCGAGACTCTCGGCGAGTGGCGGCGCCCCGCTCTGCGGCAGGTAGGTCCAGAAGGTGGCCAGGTATTCGCCGAACTCCACCGGCTGGGGAAGGTCGCCGTGCAGCCGCACCGAGGGGAAGTCGACCTCGGCCAGCCAGCGCGCCACCCGGACCATGCGGCACACACGCGGGAGTTGCGACTGAGGGGCGGCGATCCGGACCACGACCGGCTCCGCGCGGAGCCGGAACACCGCGTTGGCGGTCACCCGGAGCAGCTCTGCGCCCCTGGGGTCGAGGCCGGCACGGGCGCACACCATGCGAAGCGCGTTGTCGAGATGATGCGATGCGAACGGCTGGCCGGGCACCGAAGCGCTCACCGCGCCCGCCAGACGGCACCCTCGCCGGCGGCGGATGGAAGCGCGGGAACGGTCTGGAACGCCTCGATACGCTCGACGAGTTCACGTGCCTGCGGCTCCCGGCGGTAGCGGGGCTCGCCGAGAACCCTCCGTACCCCATGCAGGCGTTGCGCCAGCCCGTCGATCCGCCGGCTCTCCGGAAGATCAAAAACGTCACGGGCGGCCTCGTGGGCGGCTTCGAGGTCGTTCCCCATCAAATGGGCGGTCACCAGGTCGACGTGCGCCAGCGCCTCGTTGCCGTACGCCCGCTCGGCCGCCGGGCCGGACGCGTACAGCTCGATGGCGGCTTGCGCGCTGGTGCTGGCCTGGCTCGGCCGGCCGAGGTGGATGTAGGTGCCGCCAGCGAGATACGCCTGCTTGGCTAGGGTGAACCCGAACTCTCCCGCGACCAGGTCGTGCAGCTCGTCGTGGCCGCCGCCCCGATCCCGCGCCTGCTCGGCCGCGCGCAGGGCGGCCAGCGCCTCCCTTTCCGCCGCCACGGTGGCCCAGACCAGCGCCTCGATGGCGCGCAGGCGTGCCCGAGCCGTCGAGGCAGCGGCAAAGCGCTGCCCGTCCCGGGCGAACGCGATGGCCGCCTCGAGGTCCCCCGACCAGTAGGCGATCATCGCCTGGAGACCGCGGACCCATGCGCTCAGCCCGTGATGTCCGATGATCGAGGCGTACGTCCACGCCGACCGCGCCTGCGTCGCCGCCGCCCGCGCCGACCCAAGGTCGAGGCTCGCGTTGGCCAGCAGGCCGCACACCTGCCCCGCGACCAGCAGCAGATGACCCACCTGGGCCGGTCGTAGACGCCCCGCCAGCAGCCCACACACCTCACGCCGCAGCCGCGCCATCTCGGTGAACAACGGGAACGGGGCGTCGTGCACGTACGCCCGCGCCAGGCGAGTCACGTCGGCGTCGAACTGCTCCAACACCGTCGCGCCAGCGTCGCTGGCCTCGGCGGCGGCAGCGTGCGCGAACGACTCGCGCGCCGCCCCAGCCACGATCTCCCCAATCGCGGGCACCAGCTCACGCATAGCCGGCGCCGGGAACGTCGCCTTCACGGCGGTGCTCTCGCCGTAGCTGCGGGCAAAGCCAAGCCGCACCGGGTTCGTACGGAACAGCCGGCACAGCAGATCCTGGTAGTCCGCGCTCGGGTACTCACCGGCCTCCCACTCGAGCCAGGACCGGACGGCAAGCCCACGCGCGCCGAGCGCATCCTCCCGGCACATGGCATGAAAGGTGGCGACGGCGCCCTCCACCGTCCAACCGTGGGCGAGCCGATGCGCCTTCAGGGCCGTATACCCGCAGCACGCCGCGATCTCCCCCGCGATGGCCTCCACCACGAAACGCGGCGGGTCGGCCGGGTCGCCGGACTCGGCCAGCATGCGCGCCCGCAACCGCCGCGCGCAGCTCACGTCATGCCGACCCACGGACTCTGCTCCCCTATCAGATCGCTAGACCTGGCACGACGGTAGCCAGCGGATGCCCCGAAAGGGAGCAGGCCAGCGGTGAGAGTTCCCCGCGCACCCGCGCGGAAGATCCGCACCTCGACGCGGTGCTTTCTCGCTACCCGCCCTTCGTTCACCGGGTCACCATCGGCCGTGTGGTAAGGGGGCATAGCCGAGATGACCGCAGTTCCTATCTGCCGGGTCGCCTACACGCTGGTGGACGTGACGGTGCACGTGGAGACCGAGCAGCCCATGGTCCTTTCCTACCTGGACGAGTTCTACACGCGCGGAGCGTCCACCGCGCCTGGATGGACGGTGCGGGCGCGGATCGCGCCGGGCGCCGCGGACATGCGGCGAAACCGGTTCGGAGTTGGTGTTCGCGCCAACCCCAAGGGCAGGGTGGTCGAGATCGCCGCGCCGACGCTGAAAGACCTGGCGATCGTCACCCGCAAGTGCCTCCGCGAGGTGATGGTCGCCCGGTGTGAGTCGGCCGGCTTCACGATGCTGCACGCATCAGCCATCGCGCGCCCGGGCCGCGTGGTCGTGTTCGCCGCGGACAAGCGGGCCGGGAAGACGACGCTCGCGCTGCGTGCGGCGCTGGAGCACGGCTGGCGGTACCTGTCCAACGATCATCTGATCGTATTCCCCGATCACGACGACCTCGTACTCACCTCGCTGCCCACCCTGCTGCCGGTCAAGGTTGGCACCCTGCTCGACGTCGAGCACCTGCTGCCCGCGAAACCAATCGACGACCGCGGCCTCGACCTCGACTGGTGGCGGTTCAGGTCACGGGAGAACCGGTACGCCACCGACGCCGGCGTGTACTACACCTATGGCCGGCTCGGCCAAGACAACCCGATCGCGGTCCGGCTGAACTCCGGCGCGGCGCGACCGGAGCTTGTCGTCGTCTTCCCGTCGTACGCCAGCTCTGCAGGCATCGTCGGGCCGCCCGAGTCCGTGGCAGACGGCTGGCGCGAATTGGTCCGCCATATCCGCGTTGACTGGGTCTTCGATCCGGGGCTCAACCAGCGCTACCTGCCCCGGCAGCAGCGCGACCCCGAGCGGTTCGCGCACGACGGCCAGGAGCTGTGCCGGCAGCTCGCGCGGCGAGCGCGATTCCTGTGCTGGCAGCATCGCGGCGATCCCGCGCCGCTGCTGCGCGCACTCGCCGAGGAGGGTGATCGGTGAAGCCGACCGTCACCGTGGTCGTGCCGACCCGCAACCGGCCCCACCTGCTACGGGAGGCGCTCGCGAGCATCGCCGCGCAAGACCTCCCGCCCGGCGGAGTAGAAGCCACCGTCGTGAACGACGGAGGCGTGGACGTGACTGCGGTCATCAACGACGCGACGGCACGCGGGTTGCCTGTCCGCGTACTGACCATTCCGCGTCGTCGCGGGCTGCCCGCAGCCCGCAATCTCGGCATCGACGCGGCCCGCGGCGAGTTCGTGGCCTTCCTTGACGACGATGACATTTTCCTGCCCAGCCACCTGCGCGTCGCGCTCACCACACTGAAGTCGGAGGGAGTGGACGCGGTCTACACCAGCTGCCTGGTCAGCACCCGCCGCCTCCAGCCCGGCAGACAGCCGCCCGCCGATGCCGCGGCATACTTCTACGACTTCCCGTTCAGCTCCGACCTGCTGTCGGTGTCCAACTACATCCCGGTACACGCCCCGGTTCTCCGGAATCCCCGATCACGTGGCGCCCGGTTCGACGCGTCGTTGTCCGCTCTGGAGGACTGGGACATGTGGCTGCGATTGACCCAGGAGTACCGGTTCCGGGTTCTCCACGTGCCCGAGGTGACCGTGGCCTACCACCGCATTCCGGGGCAGGCGAGCATGACGGCGGGCGCGGCGGCACGGGCGGCCACGCTCGCACGGTTCGCGAGCGAGCAGCGCCGCATCTGGGCGCGCTGGCCTGCCGCCGGGCCGCGTGCCGCCCGGTTTCGCCTCTACCTCGGGGTGATGTACTGGCATGCGCTTGCCCTGCATGCGACCGGCAAACCGGTGTCGCGGTTCTACTACCACCGCACCATGCGGGCGATCTTCGCCGCGTGGAGCGGTGCAGGGCCAGAGGATGAGCTCATCGACCGGATCGCCGTCGCTGTTGAGGAGGACATCGATGCGGCCAACGTCGCGTGACCGCGCACGCCCCGCGGAACTCGCCGCGCTGGCCACCGCGTGTCCCGGGCTTCGCATCGAGCGGGTACTGCGCCGAACCGGCAAGTCCCTGCTCGCCACCGGCCGCCTCGACGAACAGCCCGTTGTCGTCAAGGCGCTGCTCGACCCGGACCCGTTCTGGCGAACCAAATGGCACCACGAGATCGGCGTGTACCGGACCTTCGCCGAGCATCCCCCGCCGGTCCGTGTTCCGCAGCTCATCCACACCGACGGTGATCAGATCCTCGTTCTGGAACGGCTCGGCGGCGCGCCGTTGTGCACCGACCGGTACCCGAGGCAAGGCATAGGCCACCGCGACATCGACCTCGCGCTCGGTGCCCTGCAGGCGCTGTCGCGGTGGGAGCCACCCGCCGACAGGTTCGCGCCCATCTTCAACTACCCCGACCGCATCGCGCGCTACCACGCCCGCGGCTATTTCGATGACACTGACAGCCGGGCGCTGGACCAACTCCTGGACCGCTGCGACCAGGCCTGGCAGCTCAACCATGGCGACCCGCTGCCCGACAACCTGCTGCTCACCGCCGACGGAGACTGCGCCCTGCTGGACTGGGAGTTCACCGGCCTGTTCCTGCCCGGCTTCGACCTCGCGATGCTGCACACCCTGCTCGCCGCCGTTCCCGGTGCCCGCGACCGCATCGACGCCCTGCTGCCCAAGAACGGCCACGTCGAGCCCTTCCTGGTCAACCTCGCCATGGTGCTCTCCCGGGAACTACGCATCCACCACGAGCTACCCAACGACAGCCCACTGCGCCGCGCCCGGCTTCTGCTCATCGAGGACGCCTGGGCCGACGCCCGCGACCGCATCCACTCGGCCGCTCGGAGGTCGTGATGCACGTCTGCCTGGTTCACCGCGACTTACACCACATCACCCGGGGTGGCATCGGCACCGTCTATCAGGCCCTCGCCGAGCGGCTGCTCGCCCACGGCCACCAGGTCACACTGGTCACTCAGCACACACCCCACCCGGTGCGGCTGGACGGAGCCCGCGTCATCACCCTGCCCCGCACCGGTGACCTCACCGTGCATCGCCGTGAGGTCGCGCTGGCGCTCGACCAGCTACGCCCCGACGTCGTCGACTGCTCCACCTGGGCGGCCGAGACCCTCATCTATCTCCGACAGCCGCGGCGCCGACGCGCCCCGGTCGTCGTACGGGGCGACCTCAGCGCGGCGACCATGAACGCTGTTCGCTACGTTTCGGCCGAACACGAGCTGGTTCACCTCGCCGACCAGGTGGTCGCGGTGAGCCGGTTCGCCGCCCGGGACCTGGCCGCCGCCTACGTCATCCCCCTCCCGGTGGTCGTGCCGAACGGGGTCGACCGGGGCCGCTTCCACCCCGGCCCCGTGGCGCCGCCGTGCAGCGGCTTCCGTGTCTATCTCGGGGACGACGGCACCGTGACCAGCAAGGTGAAGCTGACCGAGCTGCTCGACGCCAGGCAGAAGCCTGCTCCCTGGTGGGCCGACGCCGACGGGCGTCTCCGCCTGGCGTGGGTCGGGAAGATCACCGAGATGAAGGGCTGGGACCGGCTCGAACGACTCCTCCCGCGGCTTGGCCGACTCGCCCACGTCACGATCCTGCTCGGCCACGCCCCCGCCTACTGCCCCGTCAACCGTGACGCCCTGATGGAAGGGGTCACAGTGCTGCAGGACCTCGCCACTGACGACCTTCCCGGCTTCTATCGCGCAGCCGACTATCTACTGTCCACCTCGCGATGGGAGGGCTTCGGTCTGGCGATCGCCGAAGCGCTCGCCTGCGGCACCCCCGTCCTGCTCCCTGCCGAGCTCGGCACGGCACCCGAACTGCTCGCCGCCAGCGGTGGCCTCGTCTACCGGGACGACGAGCACCTCTTTCAGTTGCTCGCCGCACCGGGACCGGTGATCGGACGGCTGCCCGCGTACTTCGACTGGGACGCCAACGCCGAGGCGAGCCTCGGTATCTACGAAAGTCTTCTGGACTCCGGGGCAAGGTGAGCGCCGATGCGCATCCTTCTCGTCGGCCCCTGTCACGACGGCGGCAGCATCCCGCCCTACCTCGACGTACTCGCCGACGGCCTCACGGCCCTGGGCGCCCGCGTCGACCGGCTCGGCTCCGCCGGGCTGCCGTACGACCCGTACGCCCGGCGGTTCTGGCCGACAGACCGCATCCTCGCTGCCGCCGGAAGACTCCTGTCCCACATCGACGCGAACGGCTACGACCTGGTGTCGATCCACTTCGGCAACCTGGAAATCGAGCAACTCCTCCCCGCGCTGTGGGCACACCGCCGACGCCCACCCGCCGTTTACCACGTGCACAGCCTCGACTGGACCCTGTTCACCCGCCACGTCCCCGACCCTGCACTCCGCGCCGCGGTCGACGACGGCGTCGCCGCCATAGACGGGTTCGTCTTCTTCGGCCGCTACGCCAAGCAGGAACTCACCAGACGGCTCACCGTCGCCGTGCCCGCGACCGTGGCCTGGCTCCCCACCACCATCCCAACCGGCACCCGGGCGGCCACGACGATGCAACTACGAGCCGCGCTTCGCCGCCAGCCCGGCCTGCAGCTCGCCACCCTCTACGGCTACGCCGCCCCGTGGAAAGACCCGTGCCTGGTCCTCACCGCCTGCGCCCACGCCCGCGTGCCCGTCCGCGTCGTGCTCGCCGGACCCTACTGGGACGAACCCGACCAGGCCGGGGTCGACCTCCGTGCCGAGTCCGCCGCCGTTCGTCGCCATGGCCTCGGCGAGGTCACCGTGGTGCCCAGTTACCTCTCCGCCGGGCATCGCTGCGCCCTCGTCCAGCACAGCGACCTCGCGGTGTTCCCCTACCGGCCGCACCCGACCTTTCAAGGCAGCGGCGCGATCGCCGACTATCTCGCCCACGATGTCCCCGTCCTGGCTACCGACGTCGCCAACATGGCCGAACTCGTCGGCGACGCAGGCGCCATCATCCCGCCCGGCGACCCGACCGCGTTGGCCGAGGCCGTCGATCTCATCGTCCGCAACGACGCGTTCCGCGCCAGGATCACGCGCGCCGCCCGCCGCCGGGCGCCCGCGTTCACCGCCGAAGCACACGCCCGCTCCTGCCTCGCCTTCTACCAGCACATCCTTGATCGGAAACGAGTCCGCTGACCGGAGCGAAATGTATACCTGTACCGAACTCGTCCTCGTACGCCACGGCGAAGCCCATTGCAACCGCGACCAGACCATCCAAGGGCTGCACACCTGCCAAGGACTCATCCCGCGCGGACGCGACCAGGTAAGGCGCCTCGCCGACCGTCTCTGCGCGGAGGCTGTCGACCGGCCGTTCCGCGCCCTGTACGCCAGCCCCGTCCGACGGGCGCACGAAACAGCCGCCCTCATCGGCCACGCCCTCGGTCTCACGCGGCGCGTCGAGCCTGACCTCCGCGAACCCGACTACGGCGCCGCCGAAGGCCTCACCTGGCGCGAAGCGCTCGACGCCTTCAACGGCATCCCAGCCGCCGAGCCCGACTGCCCACTCGCCCTCGGTGCCGAAACCTGGCGACACTACCTCGACCGCGCCAAACTCGCCCTCTCCACAATCCTCGAACGGCACCCCGGTGAGAGGATCCTCGTTATCGGCCACGGCGAAACCATCGTCGCCGCCGCAGCGCTCTTCCTTGGTCTGCCGGCCGATCATCGCCAGACCGCCCACTTCGCGGCCAGACCGGCCAGCATCACCCGCTGGCAACAGCAACCACTCGCCGAACTCGTCCCCACCGACCAAACAAGATGGGTTCTCCTCAGTCACAACGAGATTACGGAGCATTAGGGTGACGCAGATGGTGGTCGCATCTCTTTTCAGCAACTTACAGCGCAGGCTGAACGCGACGGCGTACAGCAACTCGTCGTCGGCGCCGTCGTCCAGCACAACGACAAGGTGCTGCTGCTCCAGCGCCCCGAAGACGACTTCATGGGGGGGCATATTCGAACTGCCCAGCGGCAAAGTCGAACCATGCGAAACGCTGGACACCGCACTGATCCGCGAGGTCAAAGAAGAAGCCGGCCTAGACGTGCTCGGTATCCGCGACTACCTCGGCAGCTTCGACTACACTTCTAGCAGCGGCAAGAGAAGCCGACAATTCAACTTCGCGGTAGAGGTAACCGCAGCCGAGCTGGTCAAGCTACAAGAACATGACACCTACGTCTGGGTGACGCCCACCCAGGAGCCACCCGTGACAAACGCGGTAAAGGAGGTACTGAGCAGGTATCGAGCCAGCCGCGGTGCTTGAGCCGCTCATCTTTGAGCTCGCGGATACATCAGGAGCGATGACGAGGGATGGAGAAAGGACGTGTGGGGACGCGACGAACCAGATGCCTTTGCTTGTCCGTTTTGCAGGAGCTCAGATCAAAGTCAGCCGGTCAAGGCCATAGTCGCCGGGCAGACCAGTCACATCTCTGACTACGGGACTTCGGTCGGCGTGGGGTTCGCGGGCGGGCGGGTCATCCCCGTCGCTGCTGCTGGCCGTTCGTTCTCAACCGCGCAGTCGCCACTTGCGCAGATGCTCGACTTGCCCTATCCGCCGCGACCAGGCCAAAAAGTGGGCTGGGGCCTCTTGTTGATCGTGCCGCCCCTGCTGCTCGCCCTGTTTCCGGGGATGCTGATGTCAGTGACGGGAACGATTGATAATTCGAATCCCTGGCTGCTTAGTTTGTTCTATCTGGTCATGTTCTCTCCTCTCCTTATCGGCTGCGTCGTGTTGATCATCCAACACGGGCGAGACGGCCGCGCGTGGGAGCAGCAGATCATCTTGTGGCAACACGCAATGCGGGTATGGGTGACATTGCGCTACTGCTATCGCGACCATGTCGTGTACCGGTGCCCGGACGTGAGTATCCCGCCGGAAGCGACCAGGAAGTTCGTCTACGACCAGGTGATGAAGCCACCCATCGCTTATGACTCCCAGCGCTAGCCGCCGGCCATGGTGCCGGTAGGTTCGGGTCATGGCTGACCTGGAGGGGTTGCTGGCCGCGCGGCTGGCGGCGGCGTTCGAGGCAGTGGCGGGCGAGCCGGCCGACCCGGTGGTGCACCGTTCCCGGCACGCCGACTTCCAAGCCGACGGCGCCCTCGCGCTGACGCGGCGGCTCGGCCGTAATCCGCGCGAGATCGCCGCCGACGTGGTAGCCGACACCGACGTGGGCGACCTGTGCTCCAAGGTGGAGGTCGCCGGCCCCGGCTTCATCAACCTGACCGTGGCCGACGACGCACTGGGACGACTCCTTACCGAGGTGGCCGGCGACGGGCGGCTGGGGGTGCCGCGAGCCGAGCATCCGGACCGGGTGGTGGTGGACTATTCGGCGCCTAACGCAGCCAAGGAGATGCACGTCGGGCACCTGCGGTCGACCATCATCGGCGACGCCGCCGTGCGGCTGCTGGAGTGGTTCGGCCACACCGTGCTGCGGGAGAACCATGTCGGCGACTGGGGAACGCCGTTCGGGATGCTCGTCGAGCATCTGCTGGACATCGGCGAGGACAAGGCCGCCCACGAACTGTCCGTCGGCGACCTGGACGGCTTCTACAAGGCCGCGCGGGCCAAGTTCGACACCGACGACGCCTTCCGCGACCGGTCGAGGCGTCGAGTCGTGCTGCTCCAGCAGGGCGACCCAGCGACGCGGCGGCTGTGGCAGCTGCTGATCCGCGAGTCGGAGAACTACTTCCTGACCGTCTACGGCCGGATGCGGGTGCGGCTGACAGCCGACGACTTCGTCGGGGAGAACTTCTACAACGACCAACTCGACGACGTGGTCGAGGAACTCCAGGCGCGTAGGCTGCTGCGCGATTCTGAGGGCGCGTTGTGCGCCTTCCCGGCCGGGTTCACCAACCGAAACGGTGACCCGCTGCCGCTCATCGTACGCAAGAGCGACGGCGGCTACGGGTACCAGGCCACCGACCTGGCCACGATCCGACACCGCCTCCGGGAGCTGAAGGCGACCCGGATGCTGTACGTGGTCGGACTGCCGCAACGCCAACACTTCGAGATGGTCTTCGAGGTCGCCCGGGAAGCCGGCTGGCTCGTTCCACCCGCCAGCGCCGAGCACGTCGGGTTCGGGTCCATCCTGGGTGCTGGTGGGAAGATCCTGCGCACCCGCGCCGGGGACTCGATCAAGCTGGTGGACCTGCTAGACGAAGCGGTCAGCCGGGCCACCGCGGTGGTCGCCGAGAAGAATCCCGAGCTCGACCCGGATGAGCAGGCGGCGGTGGCGCCGGCGATCGGCATCAGCGCCGTCAAGTACGCCGACCTCGCGACCGACCGGACCCGCGACTACACCTTCGACTGGTCGAGGCTCATCGCCCACCTGATGCGGCACACACAGCCACCCTTCTGGGGTGGCTGCCACGCGCTGGCCGAAATCGTGCCCGTCCTACGCAAACAAGCCGACACCGCAGACACCACCGTCATCATCGAGCAGGCCATACGGCTTGGCTGCTCCAACGCACCGAACTGGTGACATGGCCGCAGGCCGGCATCGGCGCGCTGGGTGGCGGCGACGCGTTTCGCGGCGGCCCACGGCGGCGTCTACGACGTCTTGTCGGCACCGAGGCCCCGCGACGTAACCTCTTGTCGTCGAACACCTGTCCGAACAGGCCGCCTTCCCCCGGCTCCGTTACCGGAAAGGGGGAAGCATCATCATGTGGTGGAGCCGCCGCCGCACACCCGACCCCGACGGCATCACGAAGGCACGCCTGGACGGCTCCGCACGGCGTCTGGTCACCAGCGACGTATCGAAGGAGGACGCCGTCGCCGAGCTAGCTGCGCTCGCCTGCGGACGGGTCGACCTGCTCGCCGAGGTGGCCGGCATCCTGCTCGGCGCGCACCAGGTCGACGGCACTCCCTGGCAGGCACCCCAGGCGGCCGAGCTGCTCATCGCCGCCGGCGCCGACACGACCGCCATCGACCACTGGAAACAGATCGGCCGCGAGCGAGCCAGCCGACCCATGCACTCCGCGCCACCGCCCTCCAGGGACCACTGACAACACCGACCGCCGCGTCGGCCATCACGCCAGCCGTTAGCCGTTGCATTTGCCTAACCATCGCCCACGCCAACCCCCAGGATGTCTTCGTCGAGGTGCTGACGGCCGTAGGCGGCTCGGACGCCTCAGGGTGTCCCACTGATGCTCACTCAAGTTCGTTAACTGTGGACCAGGTGCGAACCAAACGGCGACCGTGCGTGATGGCGAGCCAGCCGAGGGCACTCGACCGCGTAGCACGGTGGGGTGCCGGACCGTACGTAGGATTGCGACGTGACGCGCGGTGGGCATGTCGTGGACGCTCGGGGGGACAGACCGGGCTACGCCGGACAAGCCCGCCATCACCGCCTCACCAGCCGGGTGCGGCGACGCTCAGCCGCCATCGTTGACCCTGCTCCAGAGGTCAGCACCCGTACGGGTTCGCAGTTACGCGCGCAGCTGGATGCTCTGTTCGATAACCAAGCATCTCGCGGGAATCCGCAGGTCGTGTCCGTTCCCATCTAATAGGGGATTAGCCTGGGCCGGCCGTCGCGGGCGAGGGTCGGGGTCTGATGCCTGGTTCCCATCGGAGTCGTGAGCTCTTGACAACAGACGGGCGCGGCAGATGCGTTCGCGGCGGCTGGTCTCGGT
>WHSR01000113.1 GCA_009379995.1 Streptosporangiales bacterium | reverse complement strand
GCACGCCCGGGCGCTGCTGACCAGCACGCCAGAGGGGGCCACCGACTACATCGACGCCGACCTGCGCGACCCCGGCGCGATCCTGGAGGCCGCCGCGAAGACGCTGGACTTCGGCAAACCCATCGCCCTCATCCTGAGCGGGATCCTGGGTCACATCGACTACGACGACGCATGCAGGATCGTGCGGCGGCTGATGGACCCCTTGCCGTCCGGGAGCTACCTGTCGCTCAACGATGGCATCGAGACCGAGGCGTTTGCCGAGGCCATGCGACTCTGGAACGAGACCGTCTCTGTTCCGTACTACCCCCGGACGCCCGAGCAGATCGCCCGCTTCTTCGACGGCCTGGAGCTGGTCGATCCTGGCTTGGTCTCGGTTCCGCTGTGGCGGCCCGAGCCCAGCCCATTCGGTCCCGCAGGCGAGAGCGTCGCGTTCGGCGGGGTGGGGCGAAAGCCCTGAAGCAGTCGTCATGCCAGGGTCAGCAGGTTCAAGCGAGAAGTAGCCGGCCCACAACGCGATCAGGGCTATGAGAACCGACAGTGGGATGGAGACAGCGGTCACCAGGGTCGACCGGAACGACAGCAGGAAGGCGAGCATTGCCAGGACCGCGAAGGCGAGCCCCGAGCAAGCCCTCGGTGGTGAGGTCCTCGATGGACTGCTCGATGTAGGGAGCCTGGTCGGAGACCACCGGCAGCTGCCCCCGTCGCCGAGCTTGGAGCCACCGTCCGGATCCTTATCCCGCTCAGAACGTGAGGACCAGCCGCCCCCGGACGCCGCCCTTCTCGAACCTGCGGTGTGCCTCGGCCACCCGTTCGACCGGGATCGTGTCGGCCACCCGCAGCGTGAGCCTGCCGTCCGCGGCCAGCTCCACCAGCCGGGCCAGGGCCCCGCCGTTCCGTAGGTATTCCACGACCATGACGAGGGTGATCGTGATGCCGCGTTCGGTCTCACCCTGGAACGGGCGCACCGCCGCAAGGTGCCCGCCGTCCCGGACCGCGGGCAGCGCCGGTGGACCGATGAGGGCGGCGTCGACCAACGCGTCGACCCCCTCCGGCACGGCGCGACGGATGGCATCGGCCACGCCCGGCCCGCGGGGAACTACGACGTCGGCGCCGAGGCGCCGCACCAGCTCCTCGTCCTCGGGCTTGGCGTCCGCGACGACGCGCAGTCCCTCTTCGGCCGCGAGCTGGATGGTGTAGCCGCCGACAGCTCCCGCGGCGCCGGTGACCGCGAGGCTCGCGCCGGGCGGCAGCGCCAGCAGGTCGAGGGCGCGGCGGACGGTCAGCCCGTTCATCGGCAGCGTCGCCGCCTCCGCCAAGCCCATCCCCTCGGGCACCCGGGCGACCGAGTCGGCCGGTACGACCACGTACTCGGCCTGCGCACCGCCGCCCGGGCTCCGGGGTGAGACGATGGCCATCACCCGTTCGCCGGCCCGCAGGTCGACCCCCGCGCCCGCCGCGTCGACGGTGCCGGCCAGCTCCATACCCGGCACGTACGGCGGCTGCACGTCCGCGAACCGGGACGCGTGATGCCCCGACCGCAGTGCGATGTCCGTCGGGTTCACCGTCGCCGCGGCCACCCGGATCCGTACCTCGCCGTCGCCAGGCTCGGGCACATGCCGCTCGATGATCTCCAGGACCTCGGGCCCGCCGAACCTCGGAATCGCCACCACACGCATGGCGCAAGGCTAAGGCTTGGCGGCCTCGGCCACATCCATGAGCTTAAGCACGTGGGTGGCGGCCAGGCAGACGGTGTCGTCCTGCCGGGTGGCCTCGACCCTCGAGTACGCCTTGCCCTCGTCGGGCTCGACCCGCTCCACGGTGTAGGTGACGGTGACCGTGTCGCCGAGAAACACCGGTGCGATGAACCGCACCCGGTCGTACCCGTACGACACCGCGTGCTCGGCACAGCGCTGCAGCATCAGCGTCGAGGCGGTCGAGGCGAAGCCGAGGATGAGCACCCCGTGTGCGATCCGGTGGCCGTACGGCGTCCCCGCCATGTAAGCCTCGTTGACGTGGTTGGCGGCCAGGTCACCGGTGATGCCGGCGAAGAGGTAGACGTCGCTTTCGCCGACGGTCTTGGTGAAGGCGACCGAATCGCCCACCGTGAAGCCGCCCAGTTTCTCCGGCATGCCACTCCCTAGGTAACGGCGAACCCGCCGTCCACGGCGATCACCTCGCCGGTGATGTAGCGGGCCGCATCCGACAACAGGAAGACCACCGCCGGCGCGATGTCCTCCGGCTCGGCCAGCCGCCCCAGCGGCACCCTGGCCAACACCCGGGCGACGTTGTCCGCGTCGGACAGCAGGTCCGCGGTCATCGGGGTGGCCACGTAGCCGGGCGCAACCCCGTTCACCCGGACGCCGCGCGGGCCGAGCTCGACCGCGAGCCCGCGGGTGAGCTGCGACACCGCTGCCTTGGTCGCGGCGTACGGGACGATCCCGGCCAGCGCGCGGTCGGCGGACAGCGACGAGACGTTCACCATCGACCCGTGGCCCCGCGCGATCATCGGCCTAGCCGCCTCCCGGCAGAACCGGTACAGGCCACTCAGGTTGACGTCCACCAGCCGCTGCCAATCCTCCTCGGTGACCTCGACGCCGGCCGTACGTACCTGCGTGCCGACCGCGTTGACCAGCAGGTCCGGCCCGGCGACCGGCTCGCTCGACCCGGACGCGACGAGCGAAAGCGCCCGGCCGGGCAGGCCGTGGTCCCGGATGTCGCCGCGCAGCGCGATTGCACCGCACTCGGCCGCCACCGACTCGACCGCGTCGTCGCTGTCCACCAGCACCAGGCGCGCCCCGTGTGCGGCCAGCGCCCTCGCGATGGCGGACCCGATGCCGCCGGCCCCGCCCGTCACGATCCCGGTGCGCCCGGCGAACGGCTTCTCGCCCGGCGTCCCGACCCCGGGGATCGTCCCAGGGATCACCACGGCCGCTCTCCCCGCGGGTCCGCGTCCAGCGCGGGATCGTCCAGCGCCACCCAGGCGCCGGTGCGGGCGGCCCGGTAGATCCCCGCCACCACCCGCTGGGTGGCCAGCGCCGAGGCGCCGCCGGCGAGCGGCTCCCGTCCGGCGTCGAACGCGTCGAACGCTTCCGCCAGCAGGTCACGGTGCCACTCCCAGGGGATGGCCGCCGGGTCGGCCACCCCGCCGGCCCGCTCCCGGTCGGTCACCATCCGGGGCGGTGAGCCGTCGGCCGCCTGGACGGCGAGGTTGGCGCCGGTCAGCGTCGCCGAGCCCCGGTCGCCGACCAGGAGGACCTGCTCGTCGCTGCCCGGGTACGCGGCAGTGGCGGCGAACAGCGCCGCGAAGCGGCCCTCCCCGTAGTCCAGGAGGGCGCCGACCAGCGTCTCGACCTCGGTGGAATGGGCACCGGAACGCCCGGCGGACGCGGCGATCCGGCGTGGAGCACCGAGGTACCACACGAGCAGGTCGAGGATGTGTACGGCCTGGGTGATGAGCACGCCCCCGCCGTCCCGGTCGAACGTGCCGCGGCCGGGCTGGTCGTAGTACGACTGCGCGCGCCACCACGGCACGTTCACCTGGGCCGCAGCGATCCGCCCCAGCGTCTCCCGGTCCAGCGCATCCCGCAGCGCGCGGGCCGCGGGCTTGGCCCGATGCTGGTAGCAGACGGCGAGCTTGATTCCCGCGTCCTCGGCGACCCGGACGAGATCGGCGGCCCTGGCTACCGAGACGTCCAGCGGCTTCTCCACCACGACGTCGAGTCCGCCTTCGGCCGCCAGCCGCACCATCTCCAGGTGGCTGTTGGGAGGGGTAAGTACCAGGGCGAGGTCGGCGCCCACCCGTACGGCCTCGGCGACCGCCTCCTCGGCCGAGTCGTAGGCCTTTGCGTCCGGGAAACGGCCGTGTACCCCGGCGAGCCGCTCCGCGCTGCTGGTGGCTACCGCCACCACGTCGCAGCCGAGCGCGGCCAGGGCCGACAGGTGGGGTGCGGCCGCGAGTCCCGCGCCGAGCAGCACGACCCGCCGTCCCGCGCTCACGAGGGCACCGGCCCCGCAGCCGGGGACGACCCGCCGACCTCCGACGGGTGCAGCAGCACCTTCAGGTGGCGGTCCGGGCGCTCGGCCAGCGCCGTCATGGCCTCCCCGAAGCGTCCCAGCTCCAGATTCGCGGTGACAAGCGGGCGGGGGTCGACCAGGCCCCTCGCGAGCAGGTCAGCGGCGGCCCGGAAGTCCTCCCTGGTGTAGTTGCGGCAGCCCACCACCGTCAGCTCCTTGCGGTAGAAGTCGTCGTAGCGCACCATCAGCCGCGCTCCGGGCTTGGCCGAGGCGACGGCAACATAGCGTCCGCCCGGGCGGAGAGCGTCGATCGCGACGGTAGTGGTCTCCGCGGTCATGACCGTGTCGAAGACCACGTCTACACCTCCGCGCTCGGCGATCCAGGAGGCCAGCGCGCCGCCGCCGGCCGCGGTGAAGTCGTCGAAGCCGAGCCGGCGGGCGACCGGCTCCCGGGACGGGAACCGGTCGACGGCCAGCAGCCGGCCCACCCCTCGGGCCCGCGCGGCCAGGCCGGTGGCGAGGCCGATCATCCCGGAGCCGATCACCGCAACGTCGTCCTGGGTGCCGATCGCTGACCGGCCGACCAGGTGGCTGGCGACGGCCATCGGCTCGACCAGCGCGCCGTACGTGCGCGCCACCTCCGACGGGATCGGCACGCACTGGCTCGGCGCCACGGTCAGCAGCTCGGTGAAGCAGCCGTTCGGATCCGAGAGGCCCATCACCCGCATTGTCGGGCACTGGTTGTCGCGCCCCTCCCGGCAGGCCCGGCACGAGCCGCAGCTGATCGTCGGGAAGACCACCACGTGCTCGCCGGCCCGCAGTCCGGCCGCGTCGGGGTCAGGACCTTCCGGTACGGAGACGACCTGCGCAACGCATTCGTGGCCGAGCACCACCGGGTAGCGCGCCACCGCGTTCTGGCCGCGCAGCAGCGCGAGATCGGTGCCGCAGATCCCGGCCGAGACGAGGCGCAGCAGCACCTCGCCGGGTGCCGGGCGCGGATCCGGCACCTCCTCGACGGCGAAGTCTTCGGGGCCGGACACGAGAACCCGCTTCACTGACAAAGCCCTCCCATCGTCAACCCGCACCGCCGTCGAGGCGACCGAGCACCGCCCGGCTGACGATGAGGCGCTGCATCTCGCTGGTTCCTTCGTAGATGGTGGTGATCCGGGCGTCCCGGTAGAGCCGTTCCACCTCGTACCCCTGGATGTAGCCGGAGCCGCCGAAGATCTGCACGGCGGTCGCGGTGTGCCGCACGCATGCCTCGGTCGCGAAGAGCTTGGCCATGGAGCAGGCGGTCGAGTCGAGCAGCCGGGCGGCGTCGAGGGCAAGCAGCAGCGCGGCCCGGTACTCGGTCACCATGTCGGCGATCGGGAACGCCACCGCCTGGTTGACCCCGATGGGCCGGCCGAACTGCCGGCGCGACGCGGCGTGCTCGGCGGCGGCGTCGAGCGCGGCCCGGCTGATCCCGAGCGCGAGCCCGGCGATGCCCAGCCGGCCCTTGGCCAGCACCCGCATCATCGCGCGGAACCCCTGGCCCTCCTCGCCGAGCAGCGCGTCGTCGCCCAACACGACCTCGTCGAAGACGAGCCCGCCGACCGGGCTGGCGCGCTGGCCCATCTTGTGTTCTCGGTACGGCCGGGAAACGCCGGGAGCGTCGAGGTCCACCAGAAACACCGAGACCCCACCCCGCTTGCCGCGCTCCGGGTCGGTGACGGCCAGCACGGCCGCGAAGTCGGCCACCGGCGCGTTGTGGATGAAGATCTTCTCCCCGGTGAGCGTCCACCCGCCGCTCGCACGCCGCCGCGCCCGGGTCCGTACGCCGCCGAGGTCCGAGCCCGCACCCGGCTCGGTCAGCGCGTACGCGCACCGCCGCTCCGTCCGCAGCAGCGGCGCGAGGTACCGCTCCCGCTGCGGCGGTGTGCCGTCCTCGGCCAGCAGCGTCCCGACCAGCTCGACGAGGCCGCACTGGTCGGCGACCGAGGCGTAGCCGTACGAGAGGCCCTCCATCACCGACAGGTAGTCCAGCGCCGTGCCGCCCGCGCCGCCGAGCTCGGCCGGCACCGTCACCCCGAACAGGCCCAGCTCGGCCATTTCCCGGTACAGCTCGGCCGGGAACCGCTCGGTGGCGTCCAGCTCCCCGGCGAGCGGCCGGATGCGGTTACGGGCGAAGTCACCCACCACGCGGCGGAGCAGTTCGTCGCCCGGCGTCGCGACGTCGAGCACCTGCGACGGCACCGGACTCATCGCTCGGCCCGCCCCGCGCGCTCGGTGGGGCCTTCACGGGAAGCGCTGGCCGCGCGAAGGATCTCCCTGGGCATCGGGCGGACGTCCCGCACGATCGGGGTGAACCCGATCCGGTCGAGCACCTCCCGCTGCACGTCGACGCCGTCGGCAACCTCTGTCAACTCGACTCCCTCCGGGGTCAGCCGGAACACCGCCCGTTCGGTGACGTACACCGCTTCCCGTCCTTCCTCCCGGGCCAGCTCACCTGAGTAGGTCACCTGGCCGACCCGGTCGACAAGCTTGGGCACCTGCCCCTCGGCGCGGATGCGCAGGGCGCCCTGCGGGAGTACGGCGACGTCCAGCCCTTTGGCCGTGAAGGTCCCGCAGAAGACCGCCTTGCGCGCGTGCTGCGAGATGTCGATGAACCCGCCCGGCCCGCCCGGCCGGCCGCCGAGGAGGCTGACGTTGACCGAGCCGGTCCCGTCCAGCTCGGCCATTCCCAGGCAGCAGACGTCCAGCAGGCCGCCACTGAACAGGTCGAACTGCACGGTGGACGGGAGGACCGCTCCCGGGCCGCGGGCGATGCCGAACAGGTCGCCGGAGAACGGGATCCCGTCCACCAGCCCCTGCTCGATGACCAGGGTGACCTCGTCCAGCCGGCCCTCCATCGCGAGGGCGTCGACAACCTGGGACGACACCCCGAACCCCAGGTTCAAGACGGCCCCGTCCGGCACCTCGAGGGCGGCGCGACGGGCGATCACGGCGCGCACCGGATCGGCGAGGTCCGGTACGAACTCGCCGGCGGGGGCGTCTCCGCACAGGCTCGGCTCGTACTCACCCGAGTAGGTCTGCCACTGGTCCGGCACTACCACCACCGCGTCCACCAGCGGGTACGGGATGTGCACCGAGCGGGGGTCGAGCAAGTTGGAGTGACGCTCCTTCACCTGCGCCACGACCAGTCCGCCCGAGGCCCGCGCGGCCTGGGCGACCGCTAGCGCGTCCAGCTGCGCCGGCTCCCGCGCACAGGTGATGTTGCCGCGCCGGTCGGCGGCGCTGCCCCGGACCAGCGCGACGTCGACCGGGAAGGGTCGGTAGCGCAGGTACTCCCGGCCGTCGAGGTGGAGCAGCTCCACCAGGTCCTCGCGGGCCGTCGCGTTCACCTTGCCGCCGCCGCTCCGGGGGTCGGCGAAGGTGCCGAGCCCGGTACGGGTCACCAGCCCCGGGCGGCGGGCGCCGATCTCGCGGAAGAGCTGGGAGATGACCCCGCTCGGCAGGGCGTACCCCTCGATCCGGTCCCCCCGGGCGAGCTCCATCAGCCGCGGCGACCAGGTCCAGTGCCCGCCGATCACCCGCCTGGTCAGCCCCTCGTGCGCGAACCTGTTGGTGCCGCGCCGGTCGCGATCACCGATGCCGAGCGCGTGCACGAACGTCAGTCCGCGTGGCCCGCCGGTCCGCAGGAACCGCCGTTCCAGCGCGGCGAGCAGCGCGTCCGGCTCCAGCAGGCCGCCGCCCGACCCGGTGACCGCGACGGTCGATCCGTCCGCTATCCGGGCCACCGCCTCGTCGGCGGTCAGGGGCACGGGGCGGGTCGGCATCGGGCTCCTCCTGTGACAGATTGCTTGTAACCGGTTTCTAGCTCGTTCTAGCGCCGAGATCTATGTTGTGGGGGTCGTTTTGTCCGGTTCACTGCCCCCTAACATGGATCTCGGCGGGGCGGTGGAGGACCGGATGACCATCTCGCTCGGCAGCATCATGCCCAGCACCCGCCGCTCTCCGTCGAGCAGCCGCCGCATCGCCTGCCACGCGGCGACCCCGACGTCGGCGAGCGGGCTGCGGACGGTGGTGAGCGGCGGCGAGGTGAACTGCGCGAACGGGATGTCGTCGAAACCGGTGAGGGAGAGATCCTCGGGCACCCGCAGGCCGAGCTCCCCGCACCGGCTCAGGAACCCGAACGCGGCCAGGTCGTTGAATGCCATCACCGCGCTCGGCTCCTCGCCCAGCGCGCCCTCCGCGGCCGCGTACCCCTCCTCGATGGTCCCTCCGCAGGGGACCGACGACACCGAGGCGCCCCACCGGCGCGCCGACCGGACCGCCCGCCAGCGCTCCTGGCTTTGCCACGACGTGCGGGGGCCGCTCAGATACACGATGCGGCGATGCCCCTCCCGCACGAGGTGGCGGCACAGCTCCCGCATGGGCGTGTAGGCGTTCACCGAGATGTGTACGAACTCGTCGATCTCCGGCTTCGGCTTGTGGTTCACCGCGACCACCGGCTTGTGCGCGCCGACCAGGCGGCGCAACGCCGTCGGCGCGGCCCTGGACGCGACCAGCACCAGCCCGTCGGACCAGCGCAGCAGGCTCTCCCCCAGCGGAAGCTCGTTCTCCCGCCGCTCGTCGGAGTCGGCGACGATGACGCGGTAACCGTCCCGCTCCGCGGAGTGCATGAGCGCCTTGATGGTGTCGTTGAAGTACGGGTTCGCCAGGTTGGGCACGAGCACCCCGACCACACCGGAACGGCCGCGCGCCAGGCCCTGGGCGAGGACGTTCGGACGGTAGCCGAGCGAGGCCGCGGTCTGCCGCACCCGCTCGGCCAGCTCCGGGGAGACGGCCTGGGTGCCGGCCAGCACCCGGGACACCGTCGCGGTGGAAACCCCGGCGGCCGCGGCGACCTGACGGATGGTGACTCTCACTGGGCTCCCCGCTGGGCTCCATGCCCTGCGTCGACGACGCCGGCCTCGCCGAGCCGCTCGATCTCCTCCGCCGAGTAGCCGAGCTCGCCGAGCACCGCGGCCGTGTGCTCGCCCAGCAGCGGCGGATGCGACCGAACGGACGGCGGGGTTTCGCTGAGCGACAGGGGGTTGCGGACCAGGCGGACGGCGCCGGCACGGGGATGGGTGACCTCCGCGGTCCTGGCCGGTAGGTCGACGAGCGGGTGCTCGGCCGCCTCCGGGTAGTCGAGGACCGGCGCGCACCACAGCCCCCGCTCCTCCAGCAGCTCGACCCAGTCCGCGACCGGCCGCTCCCGCAGCCGGTCCGCCACCAGCGGCTGCAGCTTCTCTTCGTAGATCCGATGGGCCCGGCGCACATACCTCGAGGTATCGGGGTCGAACGAGATCGGGACGCCGTCCGGCGGCTCCAGCCCGAGCGCCGCGAGCAGTCCGTCCAGGGGGACCAGGGACAGCGCGACGAACCCGTCGGCCGCCCGGTAGACGCCGTAGGTGGGCTCGAGGTACGGGTGGCCGCCGACGTGCCAGCGGCCGGGCCTCCGGCCGGTGTTCAGGTACGTGACCAGCTCCTGGGTCTGCAGGTGCAGCACCGCGCCGACCAGGTCGATCTCCAGGCGCTGGCCGACACCTGTCCGTTCCCGGTGCAGCAGCGCGGAGGCGACGCCGAAGGCGATCATCGTCGCCGCGTGGGTGTCGGCGACGAACAGGCCGCAGGGCAGCGGGCCGTCGCGCTCCGTTCCGGTCAGCCACATGGTGCCGGTGAGCGCCTGCGCGAGCAGGTCCTGACCGGGCTTGTCCGCGGCGTCCGGCCCCGTGCCGTAACCGGTGGCCGAGCAGTAGATGATCTTCGGGTTGATCGCCCGTACGTCCTCGTAGCCCAGCCCGAGCCGGTCCAAGACGCCGGGGCGGAAGTTCTCCACGATCACGTCCGCGCTGCCCACCAGCCGCCGGGCGACCTCGCGGCCCTCGGGGCTCTTCAGGTCGAGGGCGATCGACCGCTTGTTCCGGTTCATCGCCAGGTAGAACAGGCTCTCCTCGCGCAGCCGGTCGGTGCCCGAGCCACGGCCGCGCTCCCCTCCGCTCGGGTGCTCGACCTTGATGACGTCGGCGCCCATGTCGGCCAGCATCTCTCCGGCCCACGGGCCCTGCATCATGTGCGCGAACTCCAGCACCCGGTACCCGGCCAGCGCACCTGTCATGGCCTGAACCTCGGTTCTCTCTTCTCCACGAACGCCGCGCTCCCCTCGGCCACCTCGGCGGAACCCATCGAGTAGAGCACGAGCGTCTCCAGCGCGTGGCGTACGTCCCGCAGACCCTGCTCCACCAGGTGCCGGTTCAGGAACTTCTTCGTGAAGGCGATCGCCGACGGCGCCGCCCGCAGGATGTCGGCGGCCAGCGCCCGCGCCGCGTCGAGGAGCTCGGCGTCCGGTACCACCTCGGCCGCCAGGCCCCAGCGCAGCGCCCCGTGCGCGTCCAGCTGCCGCATCGACAGCGCCAGCCACTTCGCCGTCCGGACGCCCACCAGCGAGGGCGCCGCGCCGGCGAAGACGGTCGCCCAGACCCCGAGGCGCCCCTCCGGCAGACAGAACGTCGCACCCTCGGCAGCCACCGTGATGTCGCTGAGCAGGGCGATCTCGCAGCCGCCGCCGTAGGCCAGGCCGCCGACGGCGGTGATGACCGGCTTCTCGCAGCGCACGATCGCCTCGAGGGCGGGGAACATCTGCTCCAGGAAGAACTCCCGGGCCGTCTCGACGTCCGTCAGCCGCAGGAACTCCTGAACGTCGTCGCCGGCGCAGAAGGCCCGCCCCTCGCCGGTCAGGATGACCACGCCGCAGCCGGGGTCACGGCCCGCCTCCTCGACCGCCTCGCGCAGCGCCACCCAGCCCGCGGCGTCGAGCGCGTTGAGCTTCTCCGGGCGGTTCAGCCGCACCCACCCGATCGCGCCGTCCCGTTCGTAGCGCACTCGGCCCATCAGCCGACCACCCCGCCAGCGCCCCAGCCGGCGACGAGGTATCGCTGCAGGAACAGGTAGCTGACCAGCACGGGCAGCGCGGTAAGCACCGCGGCGGCCATGATCATCGGCCAGTCGATGATGTTGGAGTTGAACAGGTCGGCCAGGCCCACCGGGAGCGTCTTCAACCCGTCGTCGGCGATCAGGATCTTGGCGAAGATGAAGTCGTTCCAGGCCAGGATCAGGGTGAACATCGACGTCGCGATCACGCCCGGCGCCGCCAGCGGGACCACCACCCGGCGCACGGCCTGGGCCCGGGTGGCGCCGTCCACCATGGCCGCCTCCTCGTACGACACCGGGATGCCCTGAAAGAACGAGCGCAGCAGCCACATGCTGAACGGGACGCCGAACGACGCGTACGCCAGGACCAGACCCAGCCGGGAGTTCGTGAGCCCGACGTCGCGGAACAGCCCGTACAGCGGCACGACGATGACGATCGGCGCCAGCGTGTACGCGAACAGCAGCGTCCGGGCGACCTTCTCGCTCCCCGGGAAGCGCATCCGGGTGAGCGAGTACGCGGCGAGGGTGGAAACCGAAACGGCCAGCAGGGTCGCGCCGAAGGCCACCACGATGCTGTTGGATAGGTAGGTGAGGAAGTTGGTGGACTCCACCAGCCTGCGGTACGGGTCCAGGGTCGGCCGCGCGGTGAAGAACAGCGGCGGGTCGGCGAAGACCTCGTCCCGGTGCTTCACCGAGGTCAGGAACATCCAGTACAGCGGGAAGCTGAACGCGATGGTCACCACCAGCGCGCCGAGGTACACCAGAGGGCTGCTTCGGTCGCGGCGCCACCGCCGCCTGGTGAGCATCCTGGCAGGCAACCTGGCAGGCAATTACGTCCTCTCCTCTCTCCACAGCGATCGGAGATAGATCAGCGAGACCGTACCGAGGAGCGCGAACATGAACAGCGCCATGACCGCGCCGCCGCCCAGGTCGCCCTCGCCGAACGTGCGGATGTAGGTCAGTACGGGCAGCGTCTCCACGTTCTCCCCGAGCGCGCCCGTTCCCGCGAACAGGAAGACCACGTCGAACTTGGTGAACATGAACATGATCCGCAGCAAAATCAGGGTCAGCAGCACCGACCGGAGCTGCGGAAGCGTGATGTGCCAGAAGCGGCGCCACGCCCCGGCCCCGTCGACCATCCCCGCCTCCCACAGGGACGGGTTGATCGTCTGCAGCCTGGCCAGGATGCTGATCATCACGAACGGGAAGAACGTCCAGGTGCTGACCAGGATCAGGGTCAGCATGATCTTGCCCGGCGTCATCCAGCCGACGGCGCGGTCGGTGAGGCCGACCAGCCGGGCCGCGTACTCGGCGGGGCCGTAGTTCACATCCAGCAGCCAGCGCCACACCAGGGTGACCACGATGGTCGGCAGGACGTACGGGATCATGCTGATCATCCGTATCGCCCCGCGCCCGACGAAGCGCTGGTGTAGCAGCAGCGCGACAGCGATGCCGAGCACCGTCTGCAGGCCCACCGACCCGACCGCGTAGACGACGCTGAGCCACACGCTGCGCCAGAACTCCGGGGCGGAGAGGATCTCCTGGAAGTTCTCCAGCCCCGTGAAGTTCAGCCGGCTGCCGAACGGCAGCTTGCTGTGCACGCTCAGCCACAGCAGGTAGGCGAGCGGGTAGAGGACGACACCGGTCACCAGCGCCAGCGACGGCAGCACGAGCAGGAAGCCCCACACCGACTGGGGCACCCTGCGCCGGCTGCGCGCTGCGGGGCCCCCGGGACCCGCGAGGGAGCCCGGGGCGCGGCCGGTCGTGGTCCTATTCGTAGTCAGCAACTATCTGTTCCGCCTTGCGCTGCGCGTTCGCCGCGGCCTTCCCCGGGTCCTCACCGTCGACAGCCACGCTGGTCACCATGTCGGCGAGGACGCCCGAGGCGTAGATCTGCACCAGGTAGGGCCGCTTCAAGTCCTGCCAGTGGGTCACCATCAGCGGCCGGGCCCGGCCGCTCTCCGCCACCTTCTTCTGGGTGTCCACCCAGGAGGACCACCGCTTGATGTCGTCGTTCTGCTGGTACTCGGGGTCCTCGGACATCGACTCGAGGATCGGCAGCAGCTGGATCGGCACCGTCGTCAGGTAGCTGCGGTAGTTGTCGCGCCCGTAGAAGAACTTCAGGAAGTCGATCGCCTCGTCGGCCCGGCTCGCCTCCTTGAAGACGACCCACGGCTCCGCGTCCAGCTGGGTGATCCAGTCCTCGCCCGAGGGGCCCACCGGCTTTTCCGGTACGACGCCGAAGGCATCCTTCGCCACCAGGTCCGGCGCCTCCTCCTGGTAGGTGTAGGCGGTCCGGCCGAAGGTGAGGTTCGAGGCCGCCTTGCCGCCGGCCACCGCCGACAGCGTCGCGAGGTAGTCCATCGAGGTCCACTCCGGCGAGATGATCCGCTCCTTGGCGAGATCGCGCCAGAACTCGAGCATCTCCAGGACCGGACGCTCGGTGAACGTCGGCTTCCCGTCCGCGTCGAAGAGCCGGCCGCCGTTGGAGCCGACCCACATGTAGACCTCTTCGTTGATGTTGTGGGTGTCCTTGCCGGCCAGCGCCAGGCCGTAGGTGTCGGGCGGGTTGGTGACCTTCTTCAGGGTCTCCTTCCAGTCGTCCCAGGTCGCCTGGGCCGGGTCCGCGCCGGCCCGGTCGTAGAGGTCCTTCCGGTAGCTGATCAGGTCGACGCCCCAGGCGTGCGGGACCCCGTAGTAGTGCCCGTCCTCGAACCGGAACATCGGCTCGAGGAACCCCCGGTAGTCACCGTCGGCGAAGGACTTGACCACCTCGTCGACGTTCCGCAGCAGGCCCTGGCTCTGCAGGGTACGGACGAACATCGGCTCGCACTGGACGATGTCGGGCGGGTTACCCGCCTCCAGCGCCGCCCGAAGCTTGACGACCAGGTCGGCCCAGGCGACCGGCTCCGCGCTGATCTTCAGCCCGGAGTTCTCGGCCTGGTAGCGCTGGATGATCTCGTCCAGCGCCTTCTGGGTGACCGGCGTCGGCTCGGTGTGCCAGATGGTGAGGACGTCGTCGCCCGAGCCGCCCTCCTTCCCACATCCGCTCAGCAGGGCAGGCGCACCCAGCAGGGCGGATCCACCCAGCAGGGCCCCAGCGGTCCCCTTCATGAACGAACGCCGCCCGATCCCGTTCCCCCGGATTCCTTCCAGCCTGGTCATGCTGACCACCTTTTCTGCTGTAACCGCTTTCTCGTCTTGGCCGCTCATCTGGCCTGAAAGCGTCGCGGTTGGGGGTGGTAGTTGCCTGATCTCTAGTAACCGGTTTCTAGACCAAGGCTCCGCTGCTGTCAATAGGGTCACCGTCGTACCCGCTCCCTCGTGAGGCCCCCCTTGCCCGTGAGCCCCCCTTGCCCGTGAGCCCCCCTTGCCCGTGATCTTGCAGAAATTCAACTCCGGGCGGTTCAAATTTCTGCAAGATCACGGGCAGGCGGGGTCGGCGGGTAGGGTCGCGACGGATGGCACACGTCGACGCCGTGGTGGTGGGCGCCGGGCCGAACGGCCTCACGGCCGCCGTCGTCCTGGCCGGGGCGGGGCTGTCGGTACTCGTCTACGAGTCCGCGGCGGAGGTGGGCGGCGGGGCCCGTACCCAGGAGCTGACCCTGCCCGGCTTCCACCACGACCCCTGCTCCGCCGTGCTCCCGCTGGGTGCGGGGTCGCCCGTCTTCCGGGCGTTGCCGCTGGATCGGCACGGCCTGGAGTGGGTGCACCCCGAGGTCCCGCTCGCCCATCCCTTCCCGGGGGGCTCGGCCGCGGTGCTGACCCGTTCCCCGGAGGAGACGGCCCGCTCGCTTGGCCCGGACGCGTCCCGGTACCTGCGGCTGATCGGGCCGTTCGTCGACCGCTGGGACGACCTGTCGGCCGACGTGATGCGGGCGCCGCTGGCCGGCCTGCCCCGCCATCCGCTGCTGCTCGCCCGCTTCGGCACGCGGGCCGGCCTGCCGGCCGGGACGTTGGCCCGGCTCTTTCGGGGCGAGCGCGCCCGTGGCCTCGTCGCCGGGCTGGCCGCCCACGTCATCGCGCCGCTCGGCACGCCGGTGACCGGCGGCGTCGCGTTGCTGTTCGCGCTGGCCGCCCACGCGGTTGGCTGGCCGTTCCCGCGCGGCGGCGCCGGCGCACTCAGCGGCGCGCTCGCGGGCTACCTGCGTGAGCTCGGCGGCGAAATACACACCGACCACCCGGTCCGCTCGCTGGACGAGCTGCCGCCGGCCCGCGCGTACCTGCTCGACCTCTCCCCGCGCGACCTGGCAGCCGTCGCCGGCCCGCGGCTTCCCGCCGGCTACCTGCGCCGGCTGGACGGCCACCGGCGCGGACCGGGCGTCTTCAAGATCGACTACGCGCTCGACAGCCCGGTGCCCTGGGCGGCCGAGGAATGCCGCCGGGCCGGAACCGTCCACGTAGGCCCGTCGCTGCCGGAGATCGGCGCGGCCCTCGAGGCCGCCCGGCGCGGCCGCGAGCCCCGGCCGCCGTTCCTCATCGTCGCCCAGCCCAGCCTCTTCGACCCGTCCCGGGCGCCGGCCGGCCGGCACGTCCTCTGGGTGTACGGTCACGTGCCGTACGGATGGCGGGGCGACCTCACCGAGGGGATCGAGGGGCAGATCGAGCGGTTCGCGCCGGGCTTCCGGGAGCGGGTGCTCGCCCGTACCACCGCGGGGCCGGCGGAGCTGGAGGCCCGCAACCCGAACAACGTCGGCGGCGACATCGCCGGCGGCTACAGCGGCGGGCTGCGGCTGCTGTTCCGCCCCACGCTTACCCCGGTTCCGTACGTCACCCCGAACCCGGCCGTCTTCCTGTGCTCCTCGGCCACCCCGCCGGGCGCCGGTGTGCACGGGATGTGCGGCTACCACGCCGCCCGGGAGGCATTGCGGCGCGTCTTCCGGAAGTAGCGGAAATGACGGGAGTCTCACCATGGACTGGTTCGGCGCCCCGGACTACTGGCTGAGTCGGCTCGTCTTCCAGCGAGCGCTCGCGGCCGTCTACCTCGTGGCGTTCCTGGCCGCGGCGAACCAGTTCCGCGCCCTGCTCGGCGAGCGCGGGCTGCTTCCGGTACCTCGTTACCTGGCCGAGGTGCCCTTCCGCCGGGCGCCGAGCCTGTTCCACCTGCACTACTCGGACCGCTTCTTCGCCGCCGTCGCCTGGACCGGCGTGATCCTGTCCGCGGCCACCGTCGTCGGCCTCACCGAGCGCGCCCCGCTGTGGGCCGCCATGCTCGTCTGGGCGGTCCTCTGGGTCCTCTATCTGTCGATCGTCAACGTCGGCCAGAGGTGGTACGCCTTCGGTTGGGAGTCGCTGCTGCTGGAGGCCGGCTTTTTGGCGATCTTCCTCGGCAACGCACGCACCGCTCCGCCCGTGCTGGTGCTGTGGCTGATGCGCTGGCTGCTGTTTCGCGTCGAGTTTGGCGCCGGCCTCATCAAGCTCCGCTACGACCCCTGCTGGCGGAACCTCACCTGCCTCGACTACCACCACGAGACCCAGCCGATGCCCGGGCCGCTGAGCTGGTTCTTCCACCGCCTGCCGGGGCCGCTGCACCGCACCGAGGTCGCGGCGAACCACTTCACCCAGCTCGTCGCCCCGATCGCGATCTTCTTCCCTCAGCCGGTCGCGGGCATCGCCGCCGGGGTCGTCATCGTCACCCAGCTGTGGCTGGTCCTGTCCGGCAACTTCGCCCTGCTCAACTGGCTCACCATCGCGATCGCCATACCGGCGCTCGGCGACTCGGTGCTGCGATCGGTGCTGGGACCGGTGTTGCCGGCCACCCCGCCGGAGCTGGCCGCCTCACCCACCTGGCACCAGGGCGCGGTGCTGGCGCTCACCGTCGTCGTGGTCGTGCTGTCCGTCTGGCCGGTGCGCAACATGGCCTCCCGTCACCAGGTCATGAACTACAGCTTCGATCCGTTTCGTCTCGTCAACACCTACGGGGCCTTCGGCAACATCAACCGGAGGCGCTACGAGGTGGTCGTCGAGGGTACGGACGAGGCCGAGGTCGGTCCGCAGACCGTGTGGCGGGAGTACGGGTTCAAGGGGAAGCCCGGCGATCCGCGGCGGCGGCCGCCCCAGGTGGCGCCGTACCACCTGCGCCTCGACTGGCAGATGTGGTTCATCCCGATGTCGGCCAGGTTCGCCCGGCCCTGGTTCATCCGGTTCGTCGGGGCCCTGCTGCGTGGTGACCGTATGATTCTCAAGCTCCTGCGCAGCAACCCGTTTCCCGAAACGCCGCCGACCTTCGTCCGGGCCCGTCTCTACCACTACCGGTTCACCAGCTGGGCGGAGCGGCGCGCGACCGGCGCCTGGTGGGAACGGAACCTGGTCGGCGAATACCTGCAGCCGGTCTCCCTCCGGGAGACCTCCACGCCTTGACAGAGCCCGTGACCAATCCCGTACCTGGTCACAGGCTCTGTCAAGCGATGTTTAGCAGGGGTTCTCCTCGGTGCATCTGGCGAAGGCCTGCAGTCGGTCGAGCGCGCCGTTGAAGACGTTGCGGTCGACGTTGCCGGAGATGCCGGGGACGCTACCGGTCGAGGTGTACTGCCAGAACGTCCAGAAGCCCCAGCCGCTCGGCAACGTACCGGGCGAGCTGGCCCAGCGGGCGATCCACAGTGCGTTGCTGTTGCCGAACCCGCCGTTGTTGCCGGTGCATGTCGACCACCAGTCCAGCGTGGTGTAGATGACCGGGTAGCGACCGGACAGGCTCTTCACGGTGTTGCTGAAGTCGCGGATCCAGCTCACCATCTGGCTGTCGCTGAGCCCGTAGCAGCTCCCGCCGTACGGGTTGTACTCGATGTCCAACGCCGGCGGGAGCGTCTTTCCGTCGCCCGACCAGTTGCCGCCGTTGTTGACGAAGAAGCGCGCCTGCGCCGCGCCGCTGGAGCGGTCCGGGAGCGCGAAGTGGTAGGCGCCGCGGATCAGACCAGCGTTGTACGAGTTGATGTAGTTGCTGTCGAAGTTCGGGTCCGTGTAGCTGGTGCCCTCGGTGGCCTTCATGTAGGCCCAGACGATTCCGCCGCCCCGTACGGACGACCAGTTGATGCTGCCCTGCCAATGACTGACGTCAATGCCGGCCTGTTGCGCTTGGGGTAGGGCCTCCTCTACTTCCTTCCAGGTAAGGGAGTCACCGCTGCGGTCAGGGATGGTGGAGCCCATGTAGTCCCGCTCGGGATGCGGGATCGGGTCTTCCGGGCTGGCGTTCGCCGGGGCCACAGACAGCACCAGCGCGCCGAGCAGAAAGGCGATCAGGGTGATGCTTCGGAACGGTCCGCGATCACGCGGATACCGAAGGTTACGCAAGGAGCTCATGATCGTTCCACCCTCGCAATCTGAGCCTCCCGACAGGATGCACCAATAGTGATTCGTCAACCGAAACCTGGCAAGGCTGGTAAGAAACTTTTGTCCGCATTTGGCCACAACCGTTGGCGAGCGATCACGTCTCGATTCTCTAACTGATCTTGTCTCCGCACAGGTTCCGCCACCCAAAGGTCGGGCGAAGCGAAGTCAAACTCCCAGTCACAGGCTCGCGTCCCCAGCATCCAGAGCGACCACGCTGCGGCCGCCGTGCGACTTGGTCAAGCCCTTCCGGAGATGCCCGCAGGCGGGGGGATATTGCCAGCACTCCCCTCATGTCCCACCGTTGACATGAGGGGGAGAGACGAATGGGCGGCCACGCGTGGGAATGGGTTGTCGGGTACCAGGGCCACGGCGGTGTGGCCGGCGGGGCGGGTGTCACCGTGGCCGCGGCAGGAACGGTCATGGCGGCGACGCTGGCCGGCGGGTACGTGGCGCTGCGGAGGCCGCGCTGGTGGGCGACCGCGTTCGCGCTCGCCGCCGGGTTCCTGCTCGCCACCGTGGTCATCCACATCGTCCCCGACCTTGATGGGATCGGACCGCTGGAAGGGGGAGCGTCCGCGGCGGCGGCGCTGGCCACCTACGCCACGCTTACCTGGGCGCACAGAGCGCACCGCCGCGGCCATGCCGCTAACCCGCCCACCAGCTCACCCGCTAACCCGCCGACCCGCCCGCCGCCGCACGCGCCATCGGCGCACCAGACGCTCGGCTGGATCGGTGCTGCCGGGTTCCTGCTGCACCGAGCCGTCGAGGGACTCGCCCTCGGCACTGGCCTGCTCATCGACGGCGGGGTCGCCCTGGCCGTACTGGTCGCCATCGTCGTGCACTCGGCCGGCGAGGGCGCGGCGCTGGTGGCCTACCTCATCTCCCTGGGTGCCCGTAGACGCTCGGCGGCCGGATGGTTGGCCGCCACCGCTGTGATGCCGGCGCTGGGAGCGGTCACTGTCACGCGGTTCACGCTGTCGGAGGACGTGACCCACATTCTCCTCGCCGCGCTTGCCGGCCTATTCGTCTTCGTCGCCCAAACGATCATTTCGTCGGCACTCCGAAGCGCCGCACGCGGCCACGTGCTGGCCCTCGCCGGAATGGGCGCTGCGGTCCTCACGCTCATCGGTACGCTGCCCTGACCTCGGTCGATCCTCGAATCAGCCAGAAATCAGCCCGGACCCAGCAAACGGGATGCCGCCATCCCCAGACGTATGGCGGTACGTCTGCTGCTGGACGCTATTGGCTATTCTTGAGCCGACTCGGGAGGTGACGCCATGGCGTCGGCGGCGTCCGGATACTTCACTGCGGCCGAGGTGTCGCGGATTACCCGTATCCCACTTTCCACGCTTACTAATTAGTTCATAAGTAGGTCGACTTTGGTGGTGTGATCTGGCAAGATCTGTGTATGCGCGACAACGACGGCCGGAAACTGGATCACCGGACGCTTGAGGTGTTGCGGGTACGCGCGGTCGAGCGGGTCCAGG
>WHSR01000102.1 GCA_009379995.1 Streptosporangiales bacterium | reverse complement strand
CGGGCCCGCTCGGCCACCCGAGCCGGGGCCCCCCGATCCCTGGCCCGCCGCTCCAGCTCCACCCGGTCGCTATCCAACACCGTCAGCACCCGTACGCGATTCGGCATACACCATTATCACGCACAAGAAACAAAAACTAAAGAAAAACATACGTCACGACACTAGAGAAGGGGGGAGGAGGATTTCGCGGCACAGGGCTGAGTCGTGGCTGCCGCTTCTTCCCCTCATCCCGATAGATGCTGCTTCCTGGTGAGGGGTCGGCCGGGTCAAGCAGCGACACGCGATGGTCGAGGCGGCCGAAACGGCGCTGATCATGGCTGGCAGCTCTTCTCCTTGGAGGCTCAGCAATTCAAGGGGCCCGCAGCGGGGGATCCAGCCATGATCAGTGTCCGCATGTTCGGCCGTCTCGCGCGTGGCGTCGCTTGACCCGGCCGGGCCCGGCCAGACACTCAGGCATCGGGTGAGGGCGACCCTACCGGCCGGTCGTGAGCATCTTCCTACGCTCATGTGCGTCACCGCCGTCGGCGCGGCGGCCGGCGCGGCCGGTCGGCCCGGAGAGGCCGCACGCCGGCCGCGGGTCGGCGCCGCGCGCCGCCGCCCGCACGGGCGGCGGCTTGAAGACGTGAAGAAAGTTCTCACACCGTCGGATGGAGGGGCCTGCTTCGAATGCTGATCGGATGCGATGCGTCCTTTAGACGCTTCACGGGGCGCATCTCACGGTTCAGCCAGGCTCCGTATCGTCAGAAACCGGCGCAACGCCGTCAGCCGACCCTTGGATGAGCTTAAGAGCTGGCCTGTACATGAAGGGTACCCAGTACGTAGGCTGCTGGCGATCGCCGCGCCGCTCAAAGAAGCCGACCTCGACAAGGCGGTCAGCGATCGTTCGGGCCTCCGACTCCTCAATGCCCCACACCGCCGCAAGGCTCGCGTCGTTGTGGTGTGTTTTCTGGCCCTCAAGACGTTCAAGGTGTGGTTTCAGGGCTGAATACTCGGCGTAGAGCGTCTTGGTGAGCCGAACTTCCGATACTTCCGGTAGGGCGTCCTTTAGTGCCTGACGATCGAAGAGGGCCTCACCGGCCGGCGGCGGCTCGCCAATCTCGTATCGACGGAGCTGGCGGTCGCGCGTAGCAGACAAGAGATGGATAAGTTCGCGTGGCGTCGGCTCATCGTGGCCGTCCTTTGTTCGAGCAAGACACCAGTCGAAGGTCTTCGGCTTGCGAGTGCCCAAATCCACCTGAGGTGGATAAACTCGTTCGAAGAGTATACGTTGCTCGTGGACGCTGGCCAGCACGGTCATTGGTTGGACGCCGTAGTACCGGCAAAGGCCCTGATTTCGTACTAGACGCTGCATCACAAGCTGCAAGAGTGTTGCGTTATTCCATGCCAAGCTAAGTTCTCGTGTGAAGTGGCTCGCCTCTCGGAAACCCTCTGCAGTGATGTCGCGCCAGATGTCCGAACGGAGAAAGATCTTCAACCAGATGTGGCTGAGCGGCTGCAGATCGCGGTAAGCGCGGAACAGGGCTCGGAGTGCATTCTTCTCAAGGTCCCGCGACTCTGCGAACGCGACGTCCAGTCGGTCGAGGACCAACCATAGCTGGTAGCCTACGGTTTCAAGCGCCTCATCCGCGAGCAGGTAAAGGTCATCGACGTTCAGCGCCCCTACAACCTGTGTTGGGACCGACGCTTCACCAAACGTGATCTTGGCCGTGAACGCTGTGGGCACCGACGTTGTCGGATCCACACTGACCGTCGTCTCTGCCGAACTCGGATTGAAGTATCGCCGTACGTAATCCATTACGCGCCGCACCAGTGTGCGTTTACCGAGCTCCCCGGTCAGCAGCCCCGCTTCCCTAAGCTGCCCGATGAGCCGAGTTGACGCACTACCCCGCACCTCGTAGTTGTCCAGTACCTGAGCGACCAGCGTCAGGAAATAGAGCTTCCAGAGGCCGACGAACTCCATCTCGCTCGTCGGCGGATCGCTGTCGACCTGATCGAAGGCGGGTGCCCCGGTCGGGTTTTCACCGGGAGCCAGGAGGATGCCGCGGTCGAACAGGTCGCTCTCGCGCGAGACCAACATCGAGTAGATCGCGCTCTTCCCGCCGCCTTTGGGGGCAAGAACGATGTCGACATCGCCCTCCCAGACGCGGCGCCAGTGCTCGGTCTCAACAAAATACGACGCAAGGTCTGCGCGCTCTTCCTCCGCAACCCGCTGGCCTAAAGATAGGGTCTTCACAACTTGGTGCTTCCCGGTGGCTGCTTGGTCTTCGTCCGACATACCGCGACACTAACCCAAACTGCTGGCGGTAGCCGAGAGGCGAGTCGGCTTGCCGAGGCCGTTCCATTGGCTCCAGCCGGCCCACCGCGGTTCAGGGTGCTACATACGCTTCGCGACAATGATCAACAGCGTTGCGTGGGGCAGTGCGGGCAGTCGGGTAGTGGCTCTTGCTGGTGGTCTTCGTAGACGAATTCGGCGAGGTCGATGAGGTTGTAGGCGTGCGCCTGTTGTTGGCCGCGTTGCTCGGCTGCGTTCGGCGCGTCGGGTTCGTGGTGCATGAGGGAGCTGACGTAGGCGGCGAGGAGTTGGCGTTTGAAGCCGACTTCACGTAGCGCCCGGCCCGGGTCGGGAGCGTCGGCGGCCGCCTGTTCGTCGCCGGCCAGCCGGTTGCCGAGGAAGACGAGGAGGTCGGCCATGTCGGGCTCGCCTACGAGCCGTAGCCACTGTGCGGCTTCCTCTACCTTGACGAACTGGTGCCGGTCATCGGTGAAGGTGTCGATATCGACGCGGCTGGTCTTCGTCGCGTGTCAGGGTGGGGCCGCGGCCCCGAGGTCGTTGCGGTGCGCCTGGGGGGTGCGAGGCGCAACCGTTGTCCGACGCCTCGGGGCCGCGGCGGTCTCGATGGTCGTGGCGGGGCATGGCTTCGGTCTGGACTCGGCAGACCGATTCGCCGTGCACCGAGGAGAGCCAGCCAGTTTGGCCGAGCAGGGCGTTGATCCACTCCATCGCGTCGAGCCAGTCGGCGGGCCGGCCGTCCGAGTGCAGCCGGGCAGGGCGCTCATTTTCGATGCGGGCCAGCACCCATGCCGGCCTGTCCGGCTGGGACGGGTCCAGGATCAGGTAATGGTCGTGGTTCACTCCTGAGCTTCCCTCCGCCTGGTGGTGGCTGGCTCGTCGCGCCGATCACCAGCCGATGCCGGCGGGACGTAGAGGAAGAGGTCGGCCGCCTGGTTGATCTCGCAGTCGCCGACGGGCCGTTGGCAGTGGTCGCAGACGAGCTGGCCGCCCCGCTCGGTTCGCTGATGCCGGTAGACGAGCGAGAACGCGAAATGTTGGAGTTGCTCGCGGGTCACCCGGTCGAGGATGACGGCGGCCTGGAGGGGCACGTGCCCGAAGCCGGCTCCGGCTTGCGCGTTGTTAGTCATGGTGTGGTTCCTCCTCGCCGTGGCGTTGGAGTTTCGCGCGAAGCTGCTGGGGGTTGTCGGCCGACAGGTGGGTGTCGCCGCGTGCCGCATGCCAGCGGCCGGAGACTCCGCGTCGGATACGCCATTCGGGGAAGTCGTCGCGGAGTCGCCGCGCGGCCTTCTCGATGAGGGCGCGGGTGAGGTCGTCGATGTTCACGGCGGCCACCTGTCGGGAGGGAAGCCGCCCGCGTAGTCGGTGATGGCGTGTGCGGCACCATGAATGTCTCTGACCGGGTGGCGCTTGTTGGCTTCCCACCACACGAAGTCATGGCCGCCGTAGCCCACGGAAACCCAGACGGTGACGCAGGGGTGCGATGTGCGCACCGCGAGGCAGCCGAGCTGCTCACGTAGCTCGGCGTGGACGCCCAACTCGGCGAGCCGTGCGCGGAGCTGGTCGAGCGCTTCGAGGCCGCTTGCTGGGATGCTGGCGCCTTGATGAGCGGGCATCCCCCGAGAGCATGAGACGTTGCGCTCATCGGTAACCACGCTCGACCTCTGCGGCTGTCGTACCGGGAGAGTGTCGGTGCAGCTCACGATGGGTCACCCTCGGATGGCAGGAGGCATATACGTACTTGAAGTACCAGCACAGTACATCAGGTACCCGTGATTTGTCGTACCCCTGCCGCACAATAAGTACGGTTAAGTGTCAGCGAGGAGAGGAGAGATCGTGTTCGGTCTAGTGGTGCGGTTCACATGCAAAGACCAGACGAGCGCCGAGGCGTTCGACCGGCTGACCGCCGCGAGCGTTGAGCAGATCCGCCAGCGTGAGCCCGACACGCTGCTCTACGTGGTGCACCGCGTGGAGGGAGACCCGGTGCTGCGCATCTTCTACGAGCTGTACCGGGACCGTGCGGCCTTCGACGCCCACGAGGGCCAGGAGCACGTAAGGCGCTTCCTGGCCGAGCGGGAGCAGTACCTTCTTTCCACTGAGGTGGACTTCGTGACGCCGCAGACGAGCAAAGGCGTGAGTGTGTGAACAACGAGTATCAGCGCGCCCTCGGACGCAAGATCGCATTTCACCGCAGGAGCCGGGGCCTGTCCCAGCGGGAGTTCGCTCGGCTGATCGACCGTTCCGAGGCGTGGGTGTCCCAGGTCGAACGCGGGGTGCGGCGTATCGACCGGATGTCGGTGCTGGAGCACGTCGCGGAGGTGCTTGAGGTCCCGCTCGGGGAGCTTGCCGCCGAGGCTCCCCTCGTCGCGTCGGCCTCCGAGGAGGCTCCCGGCGCTAGCCGGCTGCGGCTCCTGCTGAGCGGGGCGCATTCGCTGCGCGCCGTGCTGGGCGAGCATCCGCAGCCCGACCTCAAGGAGTTGCGCGCCCAGGTCGACACGGCCTGGCAGTTCACCCATGAGGGCCGGTACGTGGACCTCACCGACCTGCTGGAATCCCTGATACCCGACCTCGAGGCCGCCGTCCGCGCCGCGACACCCACGCAGCGTTCCGAGATGTTCCGGCTACTGGCCGTCGCCTACCAGGCGTGCTCGGCCGCTCTGTCCAAGCTCGGCGAGCCCGAGGCCGCCTGGATCGCGACCGACCGGGCGATCGTCGCCGCCGAACGCGCGGACGATCCCTTGCTCATGGCGGCCGGCGAATTCCGGCTCTCCATCGTCTTCCAGGGCGCGCGGTACTTCGAACAGGCCGAGGAAACCTCGCGTACGGCTGCCGAGGCCCTCGATCGGCTGGCCGCCGAAGGGCGACCGGAGGCCCTGTCCCTGTGGGGGGCGCTCACCCTGCAACGCGCCGTCGCCGCCGCACGGCTCAACCGGGCCGACGACGCGTACAGCCACCTGGCCCGCGCCCGTGAGGCCGCCGAACGGCTCGGCGAAAGCCGCAACGACTACAACACCGAGTTCGGCCCCACCAACGTTGCCCTGCACGAGATCGCCGTCGGGGTCGAACTCGGCGACGCCGGCGTCGCGCTGCGTACCGCCGCGACCGTCGACGCCTCCCAGCTCTCCGCCGAACGGCAAGCCCGCATGCTCGTCGACGTGGCCCGCGCGCACACCCAACGCCGCCAGATCGACCAGGCCGTCACGGCGATCGAGGGAGCTGAGGCCGTCACCCCCGAGCAGGTACAGGGCCACCCCCTCGTCCGGCAGCTCGTCTCCGACCTCCTCACCATGCAGGACCCGCCCAGCCTCCCCTTGCAAGGGCTGGCCCGACGTCTGGGCGTACTTCCCATGCGCACTGGTACCAGAAGTACTAGACAGGACTGAGAGTACGGGTTAGCGTACGTGGTGTGAGTACAACCGTGCCCGGAAGGAGGTGCACCACGTACGCGAGCCCGGACGGTTGCGGGAGGTAGCCCGCGCCGGCCGGCGACGGGCCACAAAGAAAGTGGCCCGAGCGGGAGGTAGCCCGCCCAGGCCAGACGCGTGAGTTGGCGCTCTACGCATCTTCGATGTTACTGCGTCCGTCCTGATCTGGCGCCTCCCTCGTCATTGCCGGATGGCCCGCCCTCGGGCGGGTCCGGACACGAGGGGAGAGCCCTGCGTGCGTAACATCCCGATCCCTGTCGACACGACCCGTCTGACCTTCATCTGCGTGGCCGCGCCGCGGCCCCGAGTGCTGAACCAGGAAACGGGAGAGATCAAGACCGACCGCAACGGCGTCACCGTTTACCAGGTGGGCCTTACCGCCACCGACGAGGACGGCCGGGTCGAGCTGCTGACCGTTGGGACCTCCGGCGAGCCGGAGGTGTCGGTCGGTCAAGTTGTCGAGGTTGACCGCCTGCTCGGCTACGTATGGGAGCAGGAGCGGGGCGGCAAGACCCGTTGGGGGGTCGCCTACCGCGCCGCTTCCATCACACCCGCCTCTCCCTCCGCACTTTCGGCGGCGTGAGGGGTGATCGTCGTTGCCTGACCTGACAACGGCGCTGGTGCTGGGTGCCCTGACCGCTACGGCGGTCGGGGGCCTGGCCTGGCGGGCCTACGCACCACGCTCGTTCTGGTACAGCGTGGCCTTCCCGATCCGGTGCGTGCATGTGTACCTCACTTGGGGGCACGTGGCATCCGGAGTCGGAGTGTCGCGCAAGCGTCGCCGTCTGCGGTGGAGCCTCGAACCGGTGCCGCTCGCGGGCGCTGTCGCCGAGGTCGTGCGCTACCGACGCAGGGTACGCCGGGTCGACGTCAACCGCGCCCCGCGGCTCGGGCTGGTCCGCCCCACCGCATTTGGGTGGCGGGTCGGCCTGCGGCTGAGCGACGGGCAGAACCCGGACGACTACGTACGGGTGGCCGACCGGTTCGCGCACGCGTGGCGCGTGCACGCCGTACGCGTCTCCTCGCCCAAGCCCGGCCGGGTCGTCCTGACCGCCACCGTCCGTGATCCACTATTCCGGGTCGGCGACCTGCCCGAGCCGGGTGACCTGCTCCGGGTACCGGTGGGCCGGCTGGAGACCGGCGAGGCGTGGGTGCTGGACTTCCGGACCGTCCCGCACTGGCTCAACGCGGGCGCTACACAGTCCGGCAAGTCCAACCTCGCCAACGCCATCATCCGAGGACTCGCGGCTCAGCCGGTCGCCCTGGTCGGCTTCGACCTGAAAGGCGGGGTCGAGTTCACCCCGTACCGGCCCCGGCTGTCCGCGCTGGCCACCACACGCGCCGAATGCGTCGCGTTGCTGGACGACGTGGTGCGGGTGCTGGCCTCCCGGATGCAGCTCTGCCGCGTCAACGGTGCGCGCAACATCTGGCGGCTTCCCGAGCACGCACGCCCGGTGCCGGTCGCGGTCCTGGTGGACGAGGTCGCCGAGCTGTTCTTGATGGCCGACAAGTCCGAGAAGGAGGAGATCGCCAAGACCGCGACCGCGCTGCTGCGCGTCGCCCAGCTCGGCCGCGCGTTCGGCGTGTACCTGTTCGTCTGCGGGCAACGGATCGGCTCCGACCTCGGGCCCGGCGTAACCGCGCTGCGCGCGCAGCTCTCCGGCCGCGTGTGCCACCGGGTCAACGACCCGGAAACCGCTAACATGACGCTCGGCGACATGGACCCGGCCGCACTCCAGGCGGCCCGGCAGATCCCGGCCGAAACCCCCGGCGTAGCGATCGTGGCCGGTCAGGACGGGCAATGGCACCGCGCCCGCTCCGTCCTCGTGGGCGAGGACGACGCCGAGCACGCCGCACGGGCTCACGCCCACCGCACACCCGCATGGGCCGAGATCACAGCCACCGGACCCGTGGGCCTCGACCCGACCGCGGCGGCCGACTACGCCGACCCGGCCAGCGAGCCACCGGCCGAGGCCGCCTAACCCCCGTCCGCCCGGCGGCGCGGACCGTCCCGCGCCGTGTCCCTACCCCACCCATGCCGAAAACATCGAAGGGAGCAGACCCGTGACCGCCCTCGCCCGCCGCGCTGCCGCCTTCGTGCTGGACTCCGGGCCGGTCCTGGTCCTCGCGTTCATCGCGGGCGCGGGGTCGTTCACCCACATCCGGGACACCGCCGCCGAGCACGGCCAAACCGGCTGGCTGGCGTGGGCGATCGCGGTCTGCGTCGACCTCACCTGCGTCATGGCCGCCCGTGAACGTCAGCGTGACAGGCGCACCGGCCGCCCTCGGCGCGGCCTGGCCTCCTGGCCGACGCTCGTCCTCGTCGGCGGAATGCTGCTCAGCCTGGCGGCCAACCTCGCCCAGGCCGAACCCACCCCGTGGGGCTGGGCGACCGCAGCCACCCCCTGCGCCGCGTTCCTGGTCGCCGTGTCCATGCTCGAACGCCGGGCCGGCCTCCGTACCGTCCGGGACACGACGCGCGCCGTCGTCCCGGCCGAGGACGAAACACGCGTACCCGTCCTCGCCTCGGACGGCGGGGACGTGCCGGCCGAACCGTCCCGGCCTCGTCCTGGTCCCGCGCCCGAGCTGGTCGGCTACGCGCGCCGCGTCGCGGCCGAACACCAGCGAGCCCACGGCCGGCCCATCACCCGAGACGCGCTCCGTGCCCGGCTCGGCGTGTCCAACCAGCTCGCCTCCGACCTACTCCAGCTCATCCGCACACCCGCAACCGACACCGCATGAAAGGAGAAACCCGATGCGCATCCGTATCGACGGCACCCGCACCGAGATCACCGAGGGCCTCTGGCTGCTGCGCGAGATCTTCATCGTCGCCGACGTGTCCCCCGCCTACCCCGACCGGCTCCGGCGTCGCCGCTACCGCGTGTACGTCGACGCCTACCGGTCCACCGGCTGAGAGGAGGCAGACCCGTGGGCAACCAGTACGAGTGCTGCCACTGCGGCGGCGCAGGCGAATACCCCAACGGGGAAACCTGCGATCACTGCCACGGATCTGGCACCTGTTAACCACCAAGACCCCTCGGCGCGGCTGAACGCCGGCAAGCACCCGCCGCGCCGGGGGCCCAACCCCTCGCACTTCCACCAGCACGAGAGGAGAACCCCCATCTTGCCCCATGTACCCGACGTTCACGCCGTGGCCGGACTGGTCGACCGACTCCACGACCCCAAGTACGGGCGCTGGGCTGCTCAGATCCGCACCACCGGCGGATGCTCCCAACCGGTCCACCTACGCGGCCGGGCCGACTACTACGACCGAGCGACCGGCCGACTGCTCCACCGCTACACCACCAACACCGAACCCGGCGGGGTGCTGCGCGTCGCATGCAAAACCAGGCGCGCGTCCCGCTGCCCCGCCTGCGCCGAGACCTACCGCGCCGACACGTTCCAGCTCATCCGCGCCGGGCTCGCCGGTGGCAAGGGCGTACCCGAAACCGTCGCCGGCCACCCATGCCTGTTCGTCACGCTCACCGCGCCGTCCTTCGGCCCGGTGCACACTCGACGCGAACACGCCGGCCGGGAGCTGCCCTGCCACCCCCGCCGCGACGCGGGCCACTGCCCACACGGCCGACCGATCTCCTGTACGCGCCGCCACGGCTCGGACGACCCCGGCCTCGGCGACCCACTGTGCCCGAACTGCCACGACTACCCCGGCGCTGTGCTGTTCAACGCCCATGCCCCCGAGCTGTGGCGCCGGTTCACCATCGCCCTGCGGCGAACCCTCGCTCGCCGCGCCGGGCTCAGTGTCGCAGAGATGGCCGACCAGCTCCGCGTCTCCTTCGCCAAGGTCGCGGAGTACCAGCGGCGAGGCGTCGTGCACCTCCACGCCGTCATTCGCCTCGACGGACCAGACGGCCCCACCGAAGGTCCGCCCGCCTGGGCCACTCGCGACCTGCTCGCCTCCGCCATCGAGCACGCCGCCGGGACCGCCCAGGTCAGCACCCCCGCCGCCGAAGGGCTCGCATCGAGGATCCTGCGCTGGGGCGACCAGCTCGACATCCGACCCGTCAACCTCAACGGAGAGCTGACCGACGAGGCGGTCGCCGGCTACGTCGCCAAATACGCCACCAAGGCCGCCGAAACGGTGGGCACCCTCGACCGGCGCATCAGCCCCGCCGAGGACATCGACCAGCTCCCCATCCGGCCCCACGCCCGCCGGCTCATCGCCTGCTGCCTCCGGCTCGGTGAGCTACCCGAGCTACAAGGACTCCGGCTCCTCGCCTGGGCACACATGCTCGGGTTCCGCGGCCACTTCTCCACAAAGAGCCGCCGCTACTCCACCACCCTCGGCGCACTCCGCGCCGCCCGCGCCGACCACCAACGCGAACGTCACGTCACCACGGGCCGGCTGCCCCTCTTCGAAGAAGACACCGTCCTCGTCGTCAACCACTGGCAATACGCCGGCCGAGGCCACAGCCCCGGAGACGCCCTGCTCGCTGCGGCCGTGACCGGCCGCACGTCCGTCACACACGCAACGAGAGGAGGACCGCAACCTTCATGGATCTAACCCTGCTCACCGTCGATGAGGCAGCAGAGCGGCTCCGCGTAAGTCGGTGGACGCTCTACAACCTCATCCGCTCCAACCAGCTCCGAACCGTCAAGATCGGCCGGCGCCGGCTCGTCCCGTCGACCGCCATCGCCGAGTGCATCGAACTGCTTGAGGAGGTCGCCTGATGCCCGAGACCGTCGTGGCCGCGTCCCCGGACGAACCTGGGCCGAGCGGTCGACGAAAGAGCCGTCGCCGGAAGAGGGTGAATGGTGAGGGCAGCATCTGGTCACGCAAGGACGGCCGGTACGGGTACGCCGCGTACGTCCTCACCACGGCGGGAACGTTCAAGCGTGTCCAGGGTTACGCCCGCACGTACGACGATGCCCGCAGGAAACTCACCGAGCTACTAAGGCGCGCTGACCAGGGGATCCCGGTAGCGTCCGAGAGCTGGACGGTCGAGGAGTACCTCTCCTACTGGCTGGAGCACATCGCCCGGGTCGAGCGCCGACCCAAGACCTACCAGGGGTACGAGGGCGTCGTCCGGCTCCACCTGGTCCCTGGCCTGGGCAAGAAGAAGCTCGACAAGCTGACCGCTCGCGATGTCCGGGTCTTCGTCGCCCGGGTCCGTGAGGCGTGCCAGTGCTGCCGGAACGGCTGGGACGCATCGCGAGACGAGCCGCGCTGCTGCGCCAAGGTGCCTCCCGAGTGCTGCGCCTCTCGGTTGTCGGTGCGCATGATCCAGTCCATTCACGCGGTGCTGAGGAACGCACTCCAGAATGCCGTCCGCGAGGAGATCGTCCCGCGCAACGTCGCCAAGCTCGTGACGGTTACCACGCCGAAATACAAGATCAACCGAGGGCTGACGGCCGACCAGGCGCGCCGTCTCCTCAAGGCCGCGCGAGACGAGCGGCTCTACGCGCTGTATGTGCTGGCGCTCTGCCTCGGCCTGCGTCGTGGCGAGCTGCTCGGCCTCCGGTGGGAAGACATCGACCTCGACGCCGGCACCCTCGAAGTCGTCCGGACGCTGCAACGGGTCGACGGAGAGCTGCGATTCGTCCGTCCCAAGACCGACGACTCGGAGCGAACCGTCCCGCTTCCCGGCCTGTGCACCGAGGCGCTAAGGGAGCACCGTGAGCGTCAGTGCATAGAGCAATCCGAAGCCGGTACGACCTGGAGAGATCACGGCCTCGTCTTCCCGTCCGAGGTCGGTACGCCCATGGAGCCGGACAACCTACGCCGGAGCTGGGGCCGGGTCGGTACGGCGGCCGGACTCGACAGGGTGCGGTTCCACGACCTGCGCCACACGTGCGTGACGCTGTTGCTGAACCTCGGAGTTCCGCCGCAGGTCGTACGGGAGATCGTCGGACACAGCGACATCGAGGTGACGATGACGATCTACGCCCACGCTTCGCTCGACGAGAGACGCCACGCGCTCGGGAAGCTGGACGACCTGTTCGACTGACGCGGTTGCTGTCACGTTGCTGTCAAACAGGCCTGCGAACCCGACCGAATGAGCGCGTTTTGGCTGGTGGGCAGGGGCGGGATCGAACCGCCGACCTTCCGCTTTTCAGGCGGACGCTCGTACCGACTGAGCTACCTGCCCACGGACGACCGGGCGGTCGCCCGGAGCGGTCCTGACGGGATTTGAACCCGCGACCTCCACCTTGACAGGGTGGCGAGCACTCCACGCTGCTCCACAGGACCTTGCGCGCAGGGCGTCTTCCAGACACAGACTACGCCCTGTGCCCCCAACGGGGCGCACAGAACATGGCAACCACGCGCTGACGCGGATACCTCCCGTCAACTCGTGGTCGAAGCGAGGGTATCACTGCCCGACCCCAGACGCAGAACGGGAGCAGCCAGACGCCGGCCGCCAGACACCAGCCCCACCGAGGCGGTCGAGTCGCCATGACAGCCCCGCACCGGGGAACGGATAGGCGCGATCCGCTCATTCCCGACGCTAAGCATGGTCGTCCTGGCCGGCATCGCCGCGGTGATCTCCTACCGGCCCATCCTGGACGGACATCGCCATCACCCCCACCGGCGCCGCCATCGCGCATGACGTTCCTCCCGCCCGCAGGACGTGATCACCGACCTTCCACCCGCTTCTTGATCTTCCTCGATCACGAGTGTCCGCCGCGCACCGTCGTCGCGGTCCCGCGGAAGCGTCTGCGGAGATCCTGCGTATCCAATGCGAACGAACCGCGAAACAACAAAGCGGCCTCCCCCGGTGCTGACACACCCGAGGGAGGCCTTGATCCCCGAACCCTGGCTAGGAGGGACGAGGACCCATGGAACAGCGTAGGCCCAGGCACGAACGAAACGCATTGCGGCAGCCGAGCAGCAACGCGGTCGCCAACTCGCCAGGTGAGAGGTTCACCCGCCACGCCATCACGACAGTCTTGGCGCTGATCGCGGCACTGACCTTCGCGTTCAGCTTCGGCAACACCTGGACGGTCGGACTGCGGCTAGGCGTGCAACCATGGATCGCACCGCTAGTCGGACCCGCCGTGGACCTGTCCGTAATCGGACTGCTGACCGCGATCCACTACGCGGTCACCCACGGAGTCGACCTGCGTCGACTGCGCTCGGCCCGCCTCCTGCTGGCGTTCTGCGCACTGGCGACCCTCGCCCTCAACATCGCCGAACCCCTCGCCCGCCGCGCCTACGGCCAGGCCGCCTTCGAGATCGTCGCACCCATCCTGCTGCTCGGATGGAGCGAGGTCGGCCCCGTGCTCCTCCGCGAAATCCACGCCAGCACCCTCCGCTCCACCGGCGAGCCCGCTAGGTCGGACTCGGTGAACCAGGCCAAACCTCTCCTCACGCCGTCGAGTCCGACCCACCCGAACGGCAACATCCGACCCCATGGACAAGGGTCCGACCGGCGTCCCTCGCGGTCGGACCACGAACTCCTCGAAACCGCTCGCCGAATCGACCAACAGCACCGCGACCATCACGGCCGCCCGATCTCCGCAGACAACTTGCGCCACGAGTTGGCCATCGGCGCAAACCGCGCCCGCGCGCTGGTCAAAGTCCTACGTTCGAAAGGTGCCTCAGGCTGAGTTGGAGGATCACGGTCCGGGTCGAGTCTGGGGGTCGGTGTTTATGGGCGCGTGCGGTATAGCACCTGGGAAGCCAGCAGTGCCACCGCTCCCGACGAGGTTGGCTTGGACTGAAGCTCGGCGAGAACCCCATCCGACACGCCGAGAGCTGGTAGGGCGGCTGTCACGGCGTGCCGTATCTTCGATGGCCATCTGGTCGTGGAAGAGTCGTGACCTGCCGAGTAGGGGCGGCCAACGAGGGCCCCATAGGCGATGTGGACGGGACGCTGAGATGCCTGTGAAGCATGCGACGGCGAGCGCATACGTTTTCGGCCGCTTCCCCACGGGGTGGCGGCTAGGGTTGGTGGAGCACCCAAGACTGGGCCGGTGGATGATTCCCGGCGGGCATGTGGAGCACCACGAGTCGCAGGCGCAGGCCGTGCTGCGGGAAGTTAAGGAGGAGACTGGCCTGACGGTGAGACCTCTTGGAGGCGCCAGCTCTCCCGCTGCCGGCTGATTTCCCCCTCGCGCGGGTCGCGCCTCCGTGGTGGATCACCGAGATGGACGTTCCCGCCGACAACCATGTCGCTAAGCCGCACGTGCATGTCGACCATCAGTACCTGGTCATGGCGGACAACCTCGAACCCGTGGGCGCGGCAGCGCATCCATTCGTCTGGTACACCGTCGAGGAGCTGGCCGGGCTGTCGATGTTTGAGGACACCAGGTCGTTGGTGTTGGTGTTGTTTTCCTGCGTTGATGCTCTGGCTCAGGGTCGGCTCAGTGTCGGTGGAGAGGTCGTGGAGCCGTTCCTGGCTGCCGCCGGCTGAGTCCGGGAATCCCCGTCGCGGGAAACCGGGGCGGGCAGGGGTCAGGGAGGGCAGCCTGTCACGCGGCAGGGCCCCGCAGTCTCGTTCGAGGAGGCGTACGCCGACGCGCAGGTCTACACCAAGCGGGACAGGGCCGGCGCGGCGATCAGCGCCGCGTCCCAGCCGACGATCGTCGCGACGATGCTGGAACAGCTCCAGGCCGAACCGGGCCACCACGTCCTGGAGCTGGGTGCCGGCACAGGGTACAACGCGACCCTGCTCGCCCACCTGGTCGGAAACGACGGGCAGGTCACCACGACCGACGTGGACGACGACATCGTGGACGGCGCCCGAGCGGGCCTGGCAGCGGCCGGCGTCGACAACGTGCGGGTCATCCTCGGTGACGCGGCGCTCGGCTACCCGGGCGGCGCACCGTACGACCGGATCATCGCCACCGTCGGCGCCTACGGCCTGCCCCCGGCATGGCTGGAGCAGCTCGCCCCGCACGGACGGCTCGTCGTGCCGCTGCGGCTGCGCGGCAGCCTAATCGAGCCTGTCAGCGACACCGCACCGGGCGTGTGACCAGGAATTGAGGACGTGGTCAGTCTCCGTCGTACAGGGGCGGGTAAGCCCGGGCGGGGTACGCTGGGTTCCGTGCCTTTGTTCTCCGACACTGAGAGCGCCGCGCCCGAGCGCGCCGCGCCGGCCACGGTCGGCATGGTGGTGGACGAGCTGATCTCCGCCGCCCGTGAGGGCCGGGTGGTATATCTGACGGGGCCAGACGATGATGACGCGGTGGCCGTGGTTCCGGTCGAGGTTGCCAAGGCGGGGCTGGCCGCCCTCGGCCGTGGCGACGATGACAGCGTCACTCACCAGATCTGAGAGCAACAGACATTTCCGGCGCGGCGCTCTAAGGGTTTCTGGTCAGATCAGTCGGCTGGTGTATCCGGCGTCGACAAGCCGCTGGAATGCTGCCTGCACGTGGGCGGGTAGGTCTTGTTGGATCGCGAAGCCGCGTTTGGCGTATTCGGTGATGCGTTGGGTGTCGCCGACGAGCATGTTGATGACGCGGTCGACGTCGCCGATGCTGGCGATGTAGTCGTCCAGCGGAAGTGGGCGGGATGCGCAGACGACATCGACGTCGGGCCACAGCTTCTTGCAGGTGGCGTAGGCGCGCCGCTGCTGATAGGGCCGGGAGATGAGCATGATCGAGTTGACCTGGGCGCCTTCGTCGGCGAGGAGTTTGCGGGTGAACTCGATGTTCTGTCCGGTGTTGGCGGCGGTGGGTTCGACGCGGATCGCCTCGGCCGGTACCCCGAGGTCGATGGCGTGTTCCCGGTAGTGGACGGCTTCGCCGCGGGGGAACCGCTGGATGGTGGTGGGGGCGTTGGCGCCGGTGAACACGATGAGCGGGAACATGCGGCGGTGGTAGAGCTCGGCGGTGAAGGTGGCGACCCCGAGGTCGTGACTTCCGAGCCCGACACCGACGTCGACGGGGCGCGGCTCGTGCTGCATGTGGTGGTAGTTCCACAGGACTTCGACGTCGGGGCGGAGCGAGTCGGGCAGGTTGGGTGTTTCAGTGGGCATCGATCACGGTCTCCTGTCGTTTCCGTCTCGGTGGCCTTTGGGGGGTTCGAGCCGGCTCGCGACGCTGCGCGCGGTGGGCGCCCCTTGTGGCGGGTCACGGCCTGTCTGCGGGGTCGGCGTGGTGCACGCCCATGCGTTGGGCGAGTTTGATCGCCGGGGATGGTGGGCGGGGGCGGCGCAGCATGTCGCGGACCAGGATGCGGGACAGGCGGTGGTAGCGGACTTGTTCGGGGGCGAGGTGTTCGGCTTGCAGCAGCAGGTCGAGTGCGGGGTCGATGCGGTTCCAGCGGGCGAAGGCGCGGGCGGTCTCGATGGTGTGGCGCACCTGTCGTTCGATCGGGAGGCCGGAGGTGTCGACGCGGGGGCCGAGGTCGACGGCGATCTGCACGTCACCGAGTTCCATGGCGGTGGCGACGCGGTGGATGGCCACGTTGGTGGGTCCGAAGGCGGTCCACAGGTGGTTGGCGTCTGCGCCGAGTCGACGCGCGGATTCTTCGGCTTCGCCGAGGAATGCTTGGGTGTCGGCGCGGGTGGCGAGGGTGACCTGTCGGCGGGAGGAGGCGATGGCGCCGACCAGGTGCAGCATCCCGTATACCGACAGAAACTCCGCTGACGCGTTGCCCAGGCCGGGTTGCAGGCGATCCACCGCCGAGCGGATGAGATCGACGGCCTGTTCGTACTCGCCGATGGACAGCAACGCGTGCCCGACCATGCGCAGCAGCGACCCGATCATCAGGTCGCTGCCGGAGTGCTCGGCGGCGGTCAAGCCCCGGACGGCCGGCGACGGCGGCGAGGTCGGCCTCCCCGAGCTTGGTCAAGAACACGGTCGCGAGCTGATTGACCGAGGCGAGCAGACGGTGGGCCCGTAGGCTTTCATCGCTGCCGGTCGGGTGCTGCCGGGACGCCATCAACGCGTCGGTGACCAGCAGCGGCAGGCGCCGCGTCAGACGCCCGTATCGGGATTGCTGGTAGTTGTCCCATTCCGCGGCGATCTCGGCTTCCAGCACGTCCAGCCTCACGGGTCCGTCGACGTCGACGCCCGTGAGGAGGAACTGGCGGTGATCCATCAGCGCCGCCCGCAACGCCGGAACGGTGCGGGCGCCCGATTCGGCGGACCACTGCATCAGGCTCGGCTCGCCGATCAGATCGCCAAGGGAGACATCCAGGGTCTCGGCGAGCTGGCGGATCACTGACAGCCGGTCCAGCGGGATGCGGTTGTGTTCGACCTTGCGTAGCCAATCGGGGGTTCGGCCGATCAGGCCCGCGAGGACCTCCTGGGACAGACCACGTCGGGCGCGGTAGAACGCGACGCGTTCCCCCACGGTCATGTCGTCTGTCATTCCACGCACGGCATCACTGTCTCAGATCTCACGGCGACGACCCCAGAAAAACTTTCCCGGTTTCCGCTGCCCGGCGGCCCTAGCGTCGGCCGCACCCGGTGGATCGACCACCGTCATTGTGCCCGAGAGGCGCCCAATGGCCACGCCGACTGTCACACATCGTCATCCGATCACCGGCGGCCAAGCATCGGCCGCCGTGGAAATGCGACTAGCGATGACCACCTGCGCGTCGGCGCGGCCACCCCACCACCTGTACTGGAACGCCGAGCCCGCCGGATGGCGCGGCCATCCGTCTATCCCCGCTGGAAAGCATCCACCTGGCGTGCCCCTGGTCGACCTGGAGGAGCCGATATGGCCGGTCTTCCGACCGAATCCTTGAACCCCGGCACCTTCGCCGTTTCGTCCCCGCCCGGAGCGCACCTCGCCGGAGCTGCGGCTGGCCGCGTTGCCGACCGCCGTGGGGTGCGCCCGCCGCTTCACCGCGACCCAACTGCGGCACTGGGAGCTGGCCGAACTCATTGACGGCGCCACGCTGGCGGTATCCGAGTTGGTCACCAACGCCGTCCAGGCGACCGGAGCTGTGAAGATGCCGCGAAGCTACGCGGAGCTGCACGACCTGCCTCTCGCCACGGTGGTGATGCGGCTGCGGCGCACATCCGCGAGCCTGGTGTTGGAAGTGTGGGATGCCGACCCGCATCCACCCGTCCCCGTCGACCCTGGTGACTGCGACGAGGGCGGGCGGGGCCTATCGGTGGTCGCCGCCGTCGCCAAGGCATGGGGTCACTACCCCTCCGACGCACACGCGGGCGGCAAGGTCGTGTGGGCCGAACTCGACGTCGGCGCCGATCCCGCCCCTCAGGTGACGCCCGAGGACACGCCCCGACCGCCGCTGCCGCGCCGTGTCGCCGCCGGCCGGATCACCCGGCCGCTTGAGGTGATGGACGACCTCGACGTGCTTCGGCGGGTCCGGGACGGGCTGCGGGGCGAGCTGTGGGACGGGGACGGCGGCGACCCACAGCGCGGCGCCGGGAGTCCCAGCGACCCGCGTGACGCGGTCGCGACGGCCCGGCAGCCGTTGGCAGGCGCGGTCGTCGCGTGGAACGGATCGGTTGCCTGACCCACCCGCTGCCAGGAGGTGTCTCCGGTTGAGTTCTGATGCGAGCCTTTGGTCGTGGTCGCGGGTGCGTGCGCCGGTGGTCGACCAGCACGCGTCCTGGATCGCGGTCAACCCGATCCAGGGCTGCCCGAAGGGATGCCTGTACTGCTTCCTGAACGAGCGGGGACAGACCCGGGTACGGCCCGAGGAGCTGACCACACCCGCGGAGACGGCGCGGATGCTGCTCACCTCGCCGTGGTACGCACCCGGGCGGGCTGTGGCGTTGTTCACCTGGACCGACGTAATGGCCGTCGCCGGCTCCCGCGCCTACCTGGCCGAGCTGCTGGCCGAGCTCACCGCCACCAAGCTGCCGAACCCGGTGGTGCTGATCACCAAATGCCGCATCCCGCCTGACACGATCGAGCAGATCACCGCCGCCCGCAACGGGGGGCTTCGTGCCATCGTCTACCTGAGCTATTCCGGCTTGGATGAGGAGGTGGAGCGGGGGATTCGGCACGAGCACACCGTCGGCAACTTCCGTGTGCTGGCCGAGGCGGGTATCCCGATCGTGCATTACTGGCGTCCAGCGTTCCCGCGCAGCGCCACCACAGAGACGATGACGGCGGTGCTGGACCTGGCGGCCCGGTACGCCCGCTGCACGATGGCGGCCGGGCTCAAGGTCGAAGCCGACGCGGTGGCGAGGTTGGCCCAGCTGTGGCCCGCGCTGGCCACCCACCCCGGGGTGACCGAGGCGGAAGGGGTGTACCCGGCGGCGTTTTGGGACTTCATCCACCACACCGCCCACCGGCATCCGGACTATCCGGTGTTCCACACCAACTCGTGCGCCCTGGCGTACGTGCTCGCCGAACCCGACCGGTTCGGCGTGTTCGGCGGCCCGGTCTGCCGGCTCCGCAACCATTGCCCGCCCGCGCAGCGGGCCCGCTGCGCCGCCGATGCCGCCCGGCCGACCCCGAGCGAGGAGGCCGTCGCCGCAGCGCTGACCCGCCGGGGTCTGCCCGGCGTTGCCTTCACCCGCCAGGCAGACGGCCGTGAGCTGGTCGTGCACGCCGCCGTGGCCAATCGGACCGTCTCCGCCCTCACCCAGGACCTCGGAGTCCGGGTGCGGGTGACCGGGCAAGGCGACGACGCGTACTGGAGCAGCGGCACCTGCGGCGCCCGACCCCTGGTCATCGACGATGCCGAGGGAGACGTGCCGTGATCGACGATCAAGCGCTGGCAAGGATGGTCGCCGAGACCCGGCGGCTGCGTCGCCGATTCGCCCCCACCGCGGTGATGCCGTGGGACGCCGTCACCGCCGCCGCTGAGCTCGCCGTCCAACTCGGCCACCTCGCGTTGTGTCTGGCCCGCCGCCGCGGCGTGAACGTCACCGGCTTCGAGGACCCGGACCGGCCCATCACCGACCCCGGCGACGAACTCGCCGACGTCGCCTTGGCCGCCCTCAGCGTCGCCGTGCTCGCCGACACCCCACCCTCACCAGCCCCGGCCGTGGACCAGATAGGGGCACGGGCCGATGGCGGAGACGACGAAACCGCCAGCCTGCTGGTGATGCTCGTGGCCGCCGGGCAGCTGGCCGAGGCCGCCATGGTCGCCTGCGGCTACCGGCACCGGCCCACCGGCCAACTGCCGCCCGTCGCCGACGCCTGCGCCACCGCCGTGGCCGCAGCCGATCGGCTTGCCGACCAGCTCGACCTGAACCTGCCTGAGGTGTTCGACGCGATGACCGCCGACGCCCACCGTTTCCTCGACCAGCCCGGGGCTGAATCGGCCACCCCAGCGGGGGAGGCGCACCGGTGACCACACTGCTGCAGCGCCGCGGCCAGGTGACCAAGAAGCCGCAGCCGCACCACCCCGCCGAGACCTACCTGGTCGAGGCGATGATGCGCGGCGGGGCAGGTACGGTGCGCCGCTACGTCACTCTCCTGCGCGCCGCGGGCGTGCACCTCCCCGACGCACTCGAGGTGGTCCACGACACCAACGGTGAGGTCGCGGTCGGCCATCCGTGGGTGAGCGGTATCCCGTTGCTGGACCTGGCCGCCGACCCGGAGCCGTTCCTGGCCGCGGTCGTCCAGGTCGCCGCCTGGGCGCGTGACCTGGACGACACCGACGCTCGCCTGGACACCAACCTGGCCAACTTCGTGGTCTGCGACGACGGACGGCTGGTCACCGTGGATGTGTTGCCGCCGCTACTGACCAGCCTTCGCCCCACGCCGCGCAACTGCCGGGAGGTGCTGTTCGACGCGCTGTGTTTCGACACTCCGGTGACGTTGTGCGCCCTGGCCGGCTACGCCGGACGCGCCCTCCTCACCGGCGGTCCCGACCTCGCTCACGGGCCAGCGGGGTGGCTGACGGGTCGCGCCGCGGCCGTTGTTGCCGGCCTGTGCCCCGGCCACGGCCCCGGGGGAGGGCTCGGCGTGTGGTGGTTTCATGCCCGCACCGTCGCCGCCGCCCGGGCGCTTGCCGGGACGATGCCCCGCGACCAGGCGCTGGCCCTGTTCGCCAGCACCTCCGTCCTGGCGTTGCGGGACGCCGCCGAACCCGAACGGCAGGCACGCGTGGCCGCCGCCCACACCCTCGCCACCCGCCTGGGGCTGCCATGACCAGGCCCGCCCGAACCAGGCAGACCCGCCACGCCGGCGACGTGCACTTCACCGTCACCAGCGCACCCGAAGACGCCCCGGCGCTGGCCAGCTACTTCGACGACTACCTCACCGGCCCGCCCGGCGAACTCGATCTCCCCAACTACCAGCTCGACATACGAACCGAGACCACCCCGTCCCCCGCCGCCGGCACCCACCTCACCAGCGGCGCGGCCACACCGATCGAGCCGATTCCCGGCGTCGTGCTCCTGCAGCACACCACCCCGGCCGGGTGGCGCCGCTACACGCTCACCCACGACGCCGTGGAGAACGCGCCCGGCGCATGGACGGCGGCTATCCAGGGCCGCGTCATCGACCTGTCCTGCCGCCAGCCACAGACCGCGCCCCGGTATGCGCTGCGCATCATCCGGGAAGTCATGATGCGCAGCTACGAAAACGCCGGAGGTGTCATCTTCCACGCCGCCGGCGTCGACCTCGGCGGCGACGCCGTGATGATCTGCGGAACCGGCGGGGCCGGCAAGACCACCACAATGACCGCGATCCTCCGCCGCGCCGGGTCCAACGGCGCCCTGCTGTCCAACGACCGGCTCACCGTCCACGGCACCGACCGGATCGTGGCGGTCCCGCTGCCGGTGCGGGCCGCCCGCGGCACCATCGACGCCTTCCCCGAGCTACATGCCGCGGCCACGCCGGTGAACCTCGCCGACCTGCCCCCGGAGTTCGGCACCCAGATCAAGGCCGCCTTCCCGGCCCGCCGCTACGCCGCCGCGTTCGGGGCCGACCTGTCGCCCGGGGCGCGGCTGGCCGCCGTGCTCGTCTGCTCCTTCACCGACGACGCGCGGCCCGCACATGCCCGCCGCCTGGGCCGCGAGCAGGCCCGCGCCGCCCTGGCGCAGGCGTGCTTCACCCCACGAGACGAGTTCTGGCGCCCCTGGCTCCTACCCCGCCACCACTCGGACGCCGTCCTAGCCGAGTCCGCCGCCCACACCTGCGCCCGCATCGCCGCCACCGTCCCCTGCATCCGGGTCCGGTTCGGAGTCCGCAACCCCCTCGACCACCTGGACAGGCTGCTCGGCACCGCGCTCGCTGACCTGACCCCCAACATGACTGGAGGACAGCCATGAGCCGTGGTCGCCGCTGCCCGGCCGTAGTCACCGCCGCCGGGCACGGGACACGCTTCCGGCCGTTCAGCGCCATCGTCCCCAAAGAGATCCTGCCGCTCGGCGACAGTCCAGCCCTCGGACATGTGATCGGTGAATGCCTCGCGGCCGGCGCCCACCCGGTTTACGTCGTCACCCGCCCCGGCGACCCCACCGTCCCCACCTACGTCCAGTACCTCCACGCCGGCGGCGCGCCCGTCCACGCCGTCACCGAAGACCTCTCCCACGGCTACGGCAACGCCGCCCCGCTGCTCACCCTGGCCGACCGGCTCGCCCGCTGCGAGCGTTTCCTCGTCGCCTTCGGCGACGACGTCCTCCTCGGCGGCCCCCACCCAGGCGCCGACCTCACCACGATGCTCACCCTCGCCAACGCAGGCGCCGACGCCGTCATCGCCGCGCAAGTCATCGACAAGGCCGACATCGCCTCCTTCGGCGCCGTCGACCTGCACGACCACAGCCACGACCGCGTGGCGGGCATCCGGCAACGACCCCACCCCGCTACCGTCACCGAACCGCTGGCCGTCGTGTCCCGTCTCGTGCTGCGCCCACCCATCCTCAACCTGCTCACCCCCCGCCCCGAAGCCCGAGGCGAGGTCGACCTCGGCGCCGCCGTCAGCGAACACGCCCACAGCTTCGACGTACGGGTCCACCGGCTCGCGGCACAGTGGATCACCGTCGGCGACCCCCGCCGCTACTACGACGCCCTCACCCGCTACTGGCACCACCACGACACCAACGAGCCCGCCCCAGGCCCGCAACCCACCCCACCCGCCACCAACCCCACCGGGAGAACATCGCCGTGCTGATCGACATCTTCACCGACCGCTACGACCACATCGGCACCGACGACAAAAAGACCGCCCACACCCGAGGGCTGTGGCACCGCACCTTCTCCTGCCTCGCGATCAACCCCACCACCCGCACCGTGCTGCTGCAAAAAAAGACCCCCGGCCGCTACAGCTTCGACCGGCCCGACTACGCCGACCTCACCGTCGGCGGCCACTACCACGCCGGAGAAGCCATCGAAGACGGCGTCCGCGAACTCCGCGAAGAACTCGGCCTCGACATCCCCTACACCCACATCGGAATCCGCCAAGCCGCCGTCACCCTCGCCCCCCACCACCGGGGTTCCGCAGCTGATGTAGTGGGATAGTCCGCGAGTTCGCGGGTTGACGTGCGGGAACGTGCCGTTGGCTGTTGTGACGGCGTGTATCTAGGGGTTGGGGTTCGCTTTGGTCAGTGGCTCGCTGGGCTGAGCT
>WHSR01000052.1 GCA_009379995.1 Streptosporangiales bacterium | reverse complement strand
CCCGCCGCTACCGCACCATCGAGATCCAGGCCGGACCCCACACCATCACCGCCGCCGACCCACTGCCCGACGACCTCCGCGACGTCCTCGACCGCATCCACGGGCATTCAAGCGCGCACTAACGTGTCACAACTCGGGTCGCCGACCACCTCGGGGCCGATCCCGTCGCCCGGGATCACGGCCAGCCTGACGTTGCGGGAAGACATAGGCGGGAGCCTAACGGTCCGAGAGGGGCGATGGTCTGCTTGGGCCTACTTGCTCGACGGGCCGCCGTTGTCGCGGCGGTCCAGGGCCGTCTGGACGGCCTGGGTGGCCTCGTCCTCGACCTCGCCGGACGGGCCCCAGGGGTACGCGCTGGACATGTTCGGTTCTCCGGAGTTTTGTCAGGGTCGTTGCGGCCGCGAGAAGGAGGGCTTGTGGCCGGCGCGGCGACCTACGGGTGGCGGGCGGCCTGCGGAATCAGACCCCGCCGCGTCAGGTAAGGATCGGTACCCGACGCATTACCATCAAAGTTACCCGGCCGTACCCCGATTGTCGCGCCCGGGCGAGGATGGTCTCACAAAGTGAGACCCGCGTACATTAAGTGAGATTCACCACCCGGCCGCCGAACGCGCCGACCGCCTCGATGATCTCGTCCAGCACGACGGGCGGTATGGCGGAGTCGACGGTCAACGCGATCAACGCCCGACCGCCCCGTTCGTTTCGGCTCACCTGCATGCCGGCGATGTTGATCTCGTGCTCGCCGAGGATGCGGCCGACCGCGCCGACCACTCCCGGCCGGTCGACGTAGGTCAGGAACGCCATGTGCTCCGTCGGCTGTAGCTCCATCTCGAAGCCGTCGACCTCGACGAGCCTGGCGATGTGCCGGGGCCCGGTGAGGGTGCCGGACACCGACACGACCCCGCCGTCCGGGAGGGTCCCGCGCACGGTGACGAGGTTGCGCCAGTCGGGGCTCTCCTCGTTCGTCGTCAGGTTGACCTCGACCCCCCGCTCGCCGGCGAGCAACGGGGCGTTGACGTAGGTCACCGACTCCTCGACAACATCGGTGAAGACGCCCTTGAGCGCGGCGAGCTCGAGCACTGTGACGTCGTGCTCGGTGATCTCCCCGCGTACCTCGATGTCGAGGCGGACGGCGAGGTGGCCGGCGAGAGCCGTGAAGACCCGGCCGAGCATCTCGGCGAGCGGGAGGCCGGGCCGGACGTCCTCGGCCACCGCACCACCCTGGACGTTGACGGCGTCGGGCACGAACTCGCCGCCGAGCGCCAGCCGGACCGAGCGGGCGACAGCAGTGCCGGCCTTTTCCTGCGCCTCGTTCGTGCTCGCCCCGAGATGCGGGGTCACCACCACGTTGTCGAACTCGAAGAGTGGGCTTTGCGTGCACGGCTCGTTGGCGAAGACGTCGATGGCCGCGCCGGCGACCCGCCCTTCCTTGATCGCGACGGCGAGCGCATCCTCGTCGACGATGCCGCCGCGGGCGGCGTTGATGATGCGCATCGTCGGCTTGACCAAGGCAAGCTCCCGCTCGCCGATTATCCCGACGGTCTCCGGGCTCTTGGGCAGGTGGACCGTGACGAAGTCGCTCTCCCGCAGCAGCTGTTCCAGGCCCACCAGCCGCACGCCTATCTGCGCCGCCCGGGCGGCCTGGATGTACGGGTCGTAGGCGATCAGCCGTACCCCGAAACCGGCCAGCCGCTGCGCCACGAGCACCCCGATCCGGCCGAGCCCCAGAACGCCGACGACCTTGTCCTGCAGCTCGACCCCTGCGTACTTGGAGCGCTTCCACTCACCGCCCTTGAGCGCGCCGGTCGCCTGCGGGACGTTGCGGGCGCAAGCGAGCAGCAGCGCCACGGCGTGCTCCGCCGCGCTGACGATGTTGGAGGTCGGCGCGTTGACCACCATCACCCCCGCCTTGGTCGCCGCCTCGACGTCGATGTTGTCGAGACCTACCCCGGCGCGGGCGACGACGCGAAGCGTCGGTGCGTTGGCGAACACCTCGGCATCCACCTGGGTGCCGCTGCGCACGATCAGCGCCTCGGCGTCGGCGAGCGCGGGCAGCAGCCGCTCGCGGTCGGTGCCGTCGACCTGCCGGACCTCGAACTCCTCGGCGAGCAAGGCCAGGCCGGCGGGGGAAAGCTCTTCGGCGACAAGGACGACAGGAACGACGGGGCTGGTCACGAACTGATCCTTCTCCGGTCGCTGACGGGTCTGCCGCCCGCTACAACCACGGGACGGCCCTCGAGCTTCCGAGCATAGTGGCACCCGCCGTCTATTTGTGAATCCATTCACGAAGCCCCGGCAAGCCGACGGGTCCGCGCCACCGCACCGAACGCCAGGGCGCTGGGCCGAACCACCCGGCGCAGGCCGTTGGCGTAGTCGATCCCGACGAGGCCGAACGTCGGCCGGAACCCCTCGTTCCACTCGAAGTTGTCGAACGAGGACCAGTACACGTAGCCGCGTACGTCGCAGCCCTCATCGATCGCCCGCAGCACGGCGCGCAGATGGAGGTCGAAGTACTCGATCCGCTCGGCGTCGTCGGCCGCGGCGATGCCGTTCTCGGTGACGATCAGCGGAAGCCCGGCCTCCGACGCGGTGTGCAGCGCCTCCGGCAGGCCGTCCGGGTACCACTCCCACCCCATCTGGGTCCGCCGGACGCCCTCGGGGGGCGGCGCGAAACCGTCGGGGAGTCTCGGATCGATGCGCATCCGGGTGTAGTACTGCACGCCCACGAAGTCGCCGGCGGTGTCGGGGTGCAGGCGCAGTTCGTCGAGGTACGGGTCGCAGAGCAACGCCCGTGCCTCCCGACACGCGGCCTCGCACGCCTCGTCGCCGGCCCGTGCCGGCCGTACCGCCGGGAGCTGAAGGCAGATGCCGCTCTTCGGAGCGCCGCGACCGGCCCGAAGCGCCTGCACGGCCGCCCGATGGGCATCGCACAGCACCTGGTTCACCCGCCGGCACTCCTCCAGGTCCCGGTGGCCGGGGGGAAAGCGTCCGACCAGATATCCATTCAGCGCGACGATCTGCGGCTCGTTGACGGTGCACGCGTACGGCATGAGGTCGCCGAGCTCGTCGGCGACCTTGTGGACGTACTCCGCGAAGCGGTCGACGGCGTCCGAGGCCAGCCAGGAGCCACGGTCGGCGAACCACTGCGGCACCGTGAAGTGCATCAGGGTCACCAGGCCGGTGAGGCCGTTGTCCCCCAGCGCGGTCAGCACGCGCTTGTAGTGGTCGAGCGCGGCCTGGCTCCACTCCCCCGGCGCGGGCTCGATGCGTGACCACTCCAACGAGAGCCGGTGGGCGTTCTGCCCCAACGCGGCCAGCAGCGCGAAGTCGTCGCGGTAGCGGTGGTAGTGGTCGATGGCGTCGCCGGACGGCTCCCGGGCGGGGGTGCCGGGTCGGTGCTCCCATGCCCACCAGTCGTTGCCCACGTTGCCGCCCTCGACCTGGTGGGCAGCTGTCGAGCTGCCGAAGAGGAAGCCCTCGGGGAAGTCGGACCGTTCCATGACGCCGGACGCTACCGGAGGGGCCGCGGCCGCACAGCCGGCAACCGCGGGATGCCCCTCCGGGTGCTATCCGTCGTGGCTTTCGACCAGCGGGAGCAGCTGATCCACCACCGTGGGGTTGCCCACGAGGAACGCCGAGCGCCCGGCAACGGTGGGTATTCGCAGGCAGCGCCCACCCGCGGCGCGCGCGACGGCCCATCCGGGGCCGATGTCCCACGGCCTGACGTCGAGGGTCACGTACGCGTCGAGCGCCCCGGTCGCCACGGCGAACAGGTCGCAGGACGCCGAACCGGTGCGCCGGAAGTCGCGCACCGCCGGCAGCAGCTCACCGAGCAACGCGAAGCTCGTCGCCCGCCGCTCCGGCAGCAGCGAGATGCCGACCGAGATAAGCGCGTCGTCCAGGCGCCTCGGCTCGGAGACCCCCGGCGAACCCTCACTGGCCCAGATGCCCACCTCGCCGCCGGCGATCCAGTCGCCGAACGCGGGACGCCGGATGGCACCGGTGACGTACTCCTCGTCCATCTCCGCGGCGACCGCTACCGCGAAATCCGGCCGGCCGTGCACGAAGTTGGTGGTCCCGTCCAGCGGGTCGATTACCCAGCGGACCGGGGAGGTGCCGGGGTGCTCTCCGCTCTCCTCGGCGAGGATCGCGTCGTCGGGACGCTGCTCCCGAAGGTACGCGATGATCGCACGCTCGGCGGCATGGTCGGCAGCGGTGACGAGATCGCGGGGAGACGCCTTGGTACTCACCTCCAGCGGAGTACCCACCGCCTCCTGGATCGCGCGTTCCCCGGCCGCGGCGGCATCCAGCGCCACCTCGGTCAAGGACGAAGACAGTTCGTGCATCGACCTCAAGGTAGACCCCGAGGTGGCGGCGTGAAGGAAATCCGTCACCATTCCCCCAAGAAGCGTTGGCGTTTTCGAGCGTACGCGCCCCCCCGGGCCCTTTAGTCGGCCTGCAACCAGCTCATCAGCGGACGCAGCCGGGCGCCGACCTGCTCGATCTGGCTCGACTGCTCCTCTTCCCGCTTCTTCAGGAAGTTCGGCCGGCCGGCGTCGAACTCGTCGACGAGCTCGCGGGCGTAGGTCCCGTCCTTGATCTCGCCGAGGATCTGCCGCATCTCCTCACGGGTCCGCTCGGTGACGATGCGGTGGCCGCGGGTGTAGTCGCCGTGCTCCGCGGTATCCGACACCGACCAGCGCATCCTGGTGAGGCCGCCCTCGTACATGAGGTCGACGATGAGCTTCATCTCGTGCAGGCACTCGAAGTAGGCGACCTCCGGCTGGTAGCCGGCCTCGACCAGCGTCTCGAAACCGGCCTTGATGAGCTCGGAGACGCCACCGCACAGCACCGTCTGCTCGCCGAACAGGTCGGTCTCTGTCTCCTCGGCGAACGTGGTCTCGAGTGCGCCGGCCCGGGCGCCGCCGATCCCCTTGGCGTAGGACAGCGTCAGCGGCCAGGCACGGCCGGTGGCGTCCTGCTCGACCGCTACCAGCACGGGCACACCCCGGCCGTCGGCGAACTGCCGGCGCACCAGGTGGCCCGGTCCCTTCGGCGCGACCATGCAGACGTCGACCCCGGCCGGGGGCTGGACCAGCCCGAACCGGATGTTGAAGCCGTGGCCGAAGAACAGCGCGTCGCCGTCGACGAGGTTGGGCGCGATCGCCTCGGCGTACAGCTGCCGCTGTACGGTGTCCGGCACGAGGACCATGATCAGGTCCGCTTCCTCGCAGGCCTCGGTCGGCGTCACCACCCGCAGGCCCTCGTTCTCGGCCTTCTGCCGGCTCGCCGATCCCTCGTTGAGGCCCACCCGAACGTCCACGCCGGAGTCGCGCAGCGAGAGTGCGTGCGCGTGACCCTGACTGCCGTACCCGAGGACCGCCACATGCCGGTTCTGGACGATCGAGAGGTCAGCGTCGTCGTCGTAGTAGATCTTTGCCACGAATATCCCTTCCAGGTCAGGCGGTACGCTCCACGGACCGCAGCGTTCGGTCGGTGATCGAGCGCGGGCCGCGGCCCACCGCGACCATGCCCGACTGTACGAGTTCCTTGATACCGAACGGCTGCAGAACGCGGATGAGCGCCTCCAGCTTGTCGACGGTCCCGGTCGCCTCCACGGTCACCGACTCCGGCGCGACGTCGACTACCTTGCCCCGGAAGAGCTGCACGGTCTCCAGGACGTGCGAACGGGTCTCGAGGTCGGCACGCACCTTGATGAGGACGAGCTCGCGCTGAACCGAGGTCTCGGGCTCCAGCTCGACGATTTTGATGACGTTGACGAGTTTGTTGAGTTGTTTGGTGACCTGTTCGAGCGGATGCTCGTCGCAGTTGACGACGATCGTCATGCGGGAGATGTCGTGGTGTTCGGTGGGTCCGACGGCGAGCGCGTCGATGTTGAAGCCGCGCCGGGAGAACAGCCCGGCGATACGGGCGAGCACGCCGGGTTTGTTCTCGACGAGCACGGACAGCGTGTGTTTGCTCATGCGGAGTTCCTCTACTCTTGTCCGCTATTCCTCGGTGTCCCATTCGGGCGCCATGTTCCGCGCCACCTGGATGTCGTCGTTGCTGGTGCCGGCCGCCACCATCGGCCACACCATGGCGTCGTGGTGGACGACGAAGTCGATCACCACTGGCGCGTCGTTGATCGCCATCGCCTTCTCGATGACCGCGTCGACGTCGTCGGCCTTCTCGCAGCGCAGCCCGATGCATCCGTAGGCCTCGGACAGCTTGGCGAAGTCCGGGATGCGCTTGGAGTGCAGGTCGGTGTTGCTGTACCGCTCGTTGTAGAAGAGGGTCTGCCACTGGCGGACCATGCCGAGGTTGCCGTTGTTGATGACCGCGATCTTGACCGGCACGCCCTCGATGGCGCAGGTGGCCAGCTCCTGGTTGGTCATCTGGAAGCAGCCGTCCCCGTCGATCGCCCACACCGCGGCCTCGGGCCGACCGATCTTGGCGCCCATCGCGGCCGGTACCGCGTACCCCATCGTGCCGAGCCCGCCGGAGTTCAGCCAGGTGTGGGGGTGCTCGTAGGTGATGAACTGGGCTGCCCACATCTGGTGCTGGCCGACGCCGGCCACGTAGATGCCCTCCGGGCCGACGAGCTTGCCGATCCGCTCGATGACGTACTGCGGGGACAGGGAGCCGTCGGCAGGGTGCTCGTAGCCCAGCGGGTACGTGCTGCGCCACCTCTCGACCTGCGCCCACCACCCGGCGTAGTCGGCCTCACGGCCCGCGTCGTGCTCCGCCTGCACCGCCGCGATCAGGTCGGCGATCACCTCGCGGCAGTCGCCGACGATCGGGACGTCGGCGTGCCGGTTCTTGGAGATCTCCGCGGGATCGATATCGGCGTGCACCACCGTGGCGTTCGGGGCGAACGTGTCGAGCTTGCCGGTCACCCGGTCGTCGAAGCGGGCGCCCAACGAGATGAGCAGGTCGGACTTTTGCAGCGCACCGACGGCGGCGACAGTGCCGTGCATCCCGGGCATGCCCAGGTGCTGGGGGTGGCTGTCCGGGAAGGCGCCGCGCGCCATCAGCGTGGTGATCAGCGGCATGCCGGTCAGCTCGGCGAGCACCCGCAGCTCCTTGGTGGCCCGGGCCTTGAGCACCCCGCCTCCGACGTACAGCACCGGCTGCTTGGCGTCCATGATCAACCGGGCAGTCTCCCGGACCTGCTTGGAATGAGGCCGGGTGACCGGACGGTAGCCGGGCAGGTCCAGCGGCTGCGGCCACGAGAACGTGGTCGTCGCCTGAAGGACGTCCTTCGGCACGTCGACCAGGACGGGCCCCGGCCGGCCGGTCGCCGCGATGTGGAACGCCTCGGCGATCGCACGCGGGATCTCGTCGGGGTCCCTGACCAAGTAGTTGTGCTTGGTAATCGGCAGCGTGATGCCGCAGATATCCGCCTCCTGGAAGGCGTCGGTGCCGATCGACGAGCTCGGCACCTGGCCGGTGATCGCCACCATCGGCACCGAGTCCATGTACGCATCGGCGAGGGCCGTGACCAGGTTGGTGGCTCCGGGGCCGCTCGTCGCCATGCACACGCCCACCTTCCCGGTGGCCTGGGCATACCCCTCGGCGGCGTGGCCCGCGCCCTGCTCATGCCGGACGAGCACGTGCCGCACCTCGGTCGAGTCGAGCAACGGATCATAGGCAGGCAGGACCGCGCCGCCCGGGATCCCGAAGACGGTATCGACCCCCATATGCTCCAAGGCCCGGATAAGCGACTGCGCTCCGGTCATCTGCTCGGTCATGGTTCTGCGTTCCTCGCGGGCTTGTGGGTGGTCGGGCTCGGGTGTAGCAACAAAAAACCCCTCGCGCCGTTCGGCGGTCGAGGGGAGCGCGCAGGTCGTACTCGGTCAGCGGCCTGCGCGCCGACCAAGTACCAGAATCAGAGTGTGGTGCACGGGATCAAGGTTGGCCGAACCAGGACACGGTCGTCAACTCGACCGGGAAACTGTCTCACTTTTCGAGACACATTGACCGTCCACGAGCCAAGGACGGCGGGCGGGCCCGGTTGCACCCCCGGCGTGCGCGTCCACTCAGTTCGACCATAGCTCGACCTCGTCCGATCTGAACCGGGTGCCGTCGATCAACGCGGCCAACAACTCGCGCGGCCGCCATGGACGTTCGCGAGACAGGACGGCGACATGGTCGCTGTCCGGCCACCACGGGGCAACCAGCGCGAGCTCATCCCCCGATCTCAGTTTCAGGATGACCAGGTGGACCTTGCGATCACCCTGCGTGCCCGCTCGGAAGACGTAGTTGAGCCGACGCTGCGCGTCCACATAGTCCATCGAGATCCGGCCTATCACCCACAACGACTTGGCACTTTCCCAGGGGGAGCCATCAAGCGGCCGGTGCGGCGCCTCCGGCCACGGCCGCAGCGTGTCCATCCGGGCCAGCAGCCGGCTCAGGAAGTCGCGAAATCCCTGCTCGCTGTGCCGGTCACGACAAGGGTCGGGAAGCTTGATGACGTCCGTCAGCGTCGCGCTCGACTGCAGCGCCTCGACGATCGCCTGGTACTCGTCCGCCGCGGTCAGGTCGACCAACGGCTCCTCGATGAGGGCGCGAGCCCTGCGGTCCACCAGAGTGTCGTCGAGATCCTCGAACTTGACGGTGTAGAGCAGCGTCCCGATCACTACACGGGCCGGTTGTGTCAACATCTCGGCTCCCACCAGTGCCGGATCTCGACGCCGCGGAAGTCGATGCCGTCCTCGGTGAGCCTGCGCACGACCTGCTCCAGGAATTCTGGTTCCGGCATATAATGCCCGCTCCGGTCCGACAGAAAGATCAGCCGACCATTGATCACTTCCAGCTCTCCCGCGCCTCCTACCGGCTCACCGGCGAGAAAGCTGGAGTGATGGAACCGGCCCACCTCGTGCTTGCTGGACGCATAGATGTTGCCATACCTGTCCATCGCGAAGATCCCCCGCCGATCACCGTTCCCCCAGTACGAGGTGGCATCGCTGGTGTCAAACGGCCGACCCGTGACGCTGTACAACAAGCCGTGAAACACGAAGAGGCGGAACCTCTCGCGTTCTTCGGCGTCGAGATACTCGACGCAGTAACCGGGAGGAAGCGCAACCACCACTGCCGGTCACGCTCCCCGGGGATTCGTGACGTCGTTCGGTGGCACCGGCTCGACGTCCTCGGATGTGAATCGGGTGCCGTCAAATAGTGCCGCCAGCACCTCCGACGGAGGACGGTCCGGGTCACGCGACAAGACGGCGACGTGCTTGCTGTCCGGCCACCAGGGAGCAACCAGGGCCACCTCATCCCCTGATCGCAGTCGGAGGATCAGAACCCAGCGCTTCAGATCGCCGTCCTGAACGCTGAAGAAGACGTAGTTGACTTTTCCCTGGGCGTCCACGTAGCGCATCTTGATTCGTCCGACAACACGGGCGTGGGCATACTCCGCCGGCCAACGGGACTCGTCCAGCTCTCGGTGCGGCGGTGTCGGCCAGGGACGCATGGCATCCAGGCGATCCCGCAGGCGTCGCAGGAAGTCACGAAACTCCTCCTCGCCAGGGGCAGTTCGAACCCAGTCGGGCATCCCGATCACATCGCTCAGCGTGGCACTCGAGGCCAGCGCCTCCACAATGGCCTGGTACTCATCCTCCAATGTGAGCTCGCGCAGCGGCTCCTCGACGAGGCCGCGAGCCATGCGATCCACCAGCGCGTCATCACGCCTTTCGAACTTGACGGCGTAGAGGAGAGTTCCGACCACCACCCGCGCAGGCTCGGACAGTACCTCAGTCCCAGGATCCGAACTCGACATCATCGAAGTTGATACCGTCCCTTCTGAGTCTTTCAACGACCTGCTCCAGGTACTCCGGCGTGGGCTTGTAGTGTCCGCTCCGGTCGGAGATGTATTCAAGTCGGCCGTTGACCACTCTCATCTCCCCCGCGCCGGCGACCGGCTCACCGGCAAGGAAGCTGGAGTGATGAAAGCGGCCGAGCTGGTGATTGTTCGACGCGTAGATGTTGCCGTACCGATCCATCACGAAAATCGCCCGTCGATCGCCGCGGCCGAAGATCGACTTACCCTCGCTCGTGTCGAATGGCCGGCCGTCAACTCCGTACAGGCGGCCGTCGTGCACGAAGAGCCGGTACTCCTCGCGGGCGGCCTCGTCGAGATACTCGACGCGATGACCGGGTGGCAGTTCACGGCTTAGCCCCTCCGTCTCGCCATCAAATTCTGGATCCCGAGATATCGCACGGAAATCCGGGCCGTCTGCGGCCGTATGCGGCGGAGGAGCTTCCGGGCGATCGAGAAGACGCGGCGATTGATCAGGGCTGAGGCGCTCGGCAGTGCGGGCGGCGTCCTTGGCGTCGTCGGCGATCTCGGCGGCGTCGTCGGCGGCCTTGGCCGCGTGGCGGGCGGCGGTGGCGCCGCGGACAGCGCCGGCGCCGGCGGCGCCAGTTCCGGCGGTGGCGGCGGTCAGCAACGCGTCAGGGCCGAGGCGCCCAAATGCGCGAGCGGGGTCGGTGGCCCAGGTCTGCCAATCCACCGCCGCTTTGGCGAACGCGACGGGGTGTTGCGCCCCCCAAACCAGACCCTGCCCGATGCCGGCCAGGTTGGTCGCGAACCCCTCAGGGTCGATCAGCGCGTACGTGGGCGTGAGTTTGAACCCGAACTCGCCGAGCTCGGCGGAGGCCTCGGCGAACCCGCTCCAGTACCGTTTGGTGCCCTCCCAGTAGGCACGGATGTTGTCCCCAACGAAGCTGCGGGTATCCGGAGCAGCCGCAGCTTCCTCATTCAGCACGGCGGCGGTCTTGCCGGCGACGTCGTCCACCGACGCCTGCGCCCGCTCCGCCAGCGCTTCTGCCTCGGCCATCGTCGGCGCGCCGGGGCTGACCTCGGGCGGACGGGCACCCGGATCACCGCCGGCTCGCACCGCCTGGTTGTAGGCGTCGACCTGCCGCAGCCAGAGGGCGTGCTCGCGTTCGGCCTGCCGCGCGAGCTCGATGGCGTGTTCGGCCTGGGCCTGCCCGCCGCGCAGCGCGTCGGCATAACTCTGCAGCGCAGTGGATGCGGACAGGAACGCGTCCACGCCGCGTTCCAGCTTGTCCGGCAACTCGGCCAGCCTGGCGCGGAACGCGTCGGCGGCATCACCCGTCCACCGGCCGTCGCCCAGGCCGCGGAGCTGCTGCGCATTTTCGGCCGCCCCGGCCGCGTACTGTCGCAACACGCCGGCCAGATCCTCCGCCGCCGCTGGATCACCGGGGATCAGATCGCGTGGTAACGCGCTCGCCAGGCCGATCATCCCAGCACGTCCCCGATCGCGTCGACACCGCCGCGCACGGTATCGCCCACCGCGTCGCCCACAGCCTTGGCCCCGTCGCTGACCGCTTCACCGGCCGCCTCCGCTCCGTCGCTGACGGCGGCGGCTACGGTGTCCATCGACGTGACGACGCCCTGCTCAACATCGGCGTACACCTCGGCGCACGCCCGCAACCCGTCCGCCGCCCAGCTCGTGTCGTCGTCAATCAGCCGGACGCCGTACCCCCACCGTTGCAGAAACGTGGTTGCCGCCTGCTGCACCGCGGGCGATCCGGCCGCAGCCACCTGGCCCTCTAACGCATCCGCCCGCTGCCGCATCTCCCGCGCCAGCGTCACCGCCTCACCCAGCTGACCCGCCGTATCCGTTACGAATCCGAGGTCGACGTCGAAACCCCAGCTCAACGCGATCCCCCAGAATCCGGATCGCGGTCAAAGATGGGCACGTCGCTGGCCATAGCACCAACCCCCGTGGCTATACCGCACGTGCCCCCACAGTCTTGACATGACACGAACCGCCGTCAATACCAAATGAGAACCACCAGGGGTCTAAACCCCTCACCCGGACAGCGGAAGGGTGAAGCCGGCCGGCGGAGACACGCTCGTCCGCAACACCGACTCCACACCCCGGGCCGCCATCGGCCGGGCCACCAGGTACCCCTGTCCCCGCGCGCAACCCATCTCCCGCAGCAGCTCGAGCTGCTCCGGCCGCTCGATGCCCTCGGCGACGACGGTGAGGCCGAGCTGCCGTCCCAGCTGCACGATCGTCCGGGTGAGCAGGGTGAGGTTCTCGTCCCGGCCGACGCCGGAGACGAACGACGGGTCGATCTTGATGATGTCGACGGGAAGCTGGCGCAGGTAGGCAAGCGAGGCGTAGCCGGTGCCGAAGTCGTCGATGGCGAGCCGTACGCCGAGCTTGCGCAGCTCGGACAGCCGCTCGATGGTGTTGCCCACGTCGTCGACCAGCACCTCCTCGGTGACCTCGAGGGTAAGGGCGCTGGGCGGCAGCCCACTCCCGTCCAACGCCTCGGCCACCGACTCGATGAAGTGGGGTGCGATGATCTGCTTGACCGACAGGTTCACCGACAGACCGATCTCCCAGGACGACGCCCGCCAGTGCGCCACCTGGCGGCACGCCTCTCCCAGCACCCACTGCCCCAGCGGGACCATGAGCCCGAGCTCCTCGGCGGGTGCGATGAAGTCCTCGGGCGGTACGAGCACGCTGCCTCGCCACCACCGCACCAGCGCCTCGACGCCGGTCACCCTCGAGGTATGCAGGTCGACGACCGGTTGGTACTCGACAGCGAACTGCTTTTCCTCCAGTGCCCGGCGCAGGTCGGTGCGCAGCTCCAGCCGGTGTACGACCTCGGCGTGCATGTGCCTCGCGAAGATCTCCAGCCGACCGCCACCCAGATCCTTGGCCGTGGCCCTGGCCAGGTCGGCGTTGCGCAGCAGATCGGTGGCGCCCAGGTTCTCCTCGGCGAACGCCACACCGACGCTGGCGGTCAACACGATCTCCCGGCCCGCGACGTGGTACGGCTCGTCGGACAGGGTACCGACCAGCCGTTCAGCCAAATCGACGACGGCCTGGGCCTCACCCCGCCGCTCCACCAGGACGGCGAACTCGTCGGCGCCGAAGCGGGCCACGGTGTCGTCCGCCTGCACCCCAACGCGGAGCCGCCGGGCTGCCTGGGCCAGCAGAAGGTCGCCGCCCGCGTGGCCCACCGAGTCGTTCACGGCGGTGAACCCATCAAGGTCGAGGAACAGCACGGCGACGTCCGCGGCACCCCGCCGCGGACGTGCGAGCACCTCGCGGGTGCGCTCCTCGAAGTACGCCCGGTTCGGCAGTCCGGTGAGCCCGTCGTGGAAGGTCAGATGGGTGAGCTGGTCCTGCAACGCGACCTGCTCCGTCACGTCCCGAGCGGCGAAGAGAAGCCCATGGGTCCCGTCGGGCCCGACGTGTCGGGTGACCATGGCCTCGATGTGCCGCCAGGTGCCATCCGATCCCCGGACGCGGCAGCGTACGCGAACCGAGTCGTCGGCGGGACCCTCGGCGAGGAAGCCCCGTACGGTCGTGCGCACCCGCGGGAGGTCCTCGGGGTGCACGTAGTCGTCGAGCGTGCGGCCGATGAGCTGCCCCGGCGGGCAGCCGTACATCTGCTCCACCGCCTGGCTGAGGTAGCGCACCCGTCCTTCGAGGTCGCAGACCATCACCGCGTCGCCGATGCTCTCCGCGAGCGACTGGAAGCGATGCTCCTCGGAGGCCAGCGAACTGCGCAGCGCGAAGTTCTCGGTACGGACCCCGGCGAGCCGTACCAGCAGCGCGACGCCGACCGAGCCGGCGAGCAGGGAGAGCACGGGGTCGGCGGCACGCGGTGCCGCCAGCGCGGCCACCACCAGGATCACGATCACGGCTACCGAGACCGCGGGCGGCACCAGCGTCACCCATCGGCGGTAGGCCGGATCCCGTGCCGGCTCCGCGTCCGCGGCGCGGGACGTCGCGGTGCCGGCGACCAGCCACGGCACGGCGGCAAGGAGCAGGTAGGAGACGAACCAGACGATGTCGACGGGCCCGCCGGACAGGAAGGCCCCCCGCAGCCGCAGCACCGTGTAGGCGAAGTCGGCGGCCGCCACTCCCACCACGGCGAGGTACGCCACGGCCGCCGACCTGCGGTCCCGCGGAGACACGGCGAGCAGGAACGCGCCGGCCAGGCAGACGGTGATGACGTCGACGATCGGGTACGTCAGGTCGACGAGGAATCCGCCCGGAGATTGCCCTAAGGCCCTGTACAGCGGCGCGAACAGCACCACCCAGGCCACCGCGAATACCGACGCGGCGCAGACCCAGACGTCCAGCCCGCCACGGAGCCAGGACCGGGTGTCACGCGGAAGCCTCGCCAGCAGCGCGAAGCCGGCCACCAGCGGGGGCAGAGCCACCAACGAGAACATGTCGGCGAGGGTGAGCGGGAACCCCTCCCTGCCCATGAAGAGCAAGAGCACTCCGTGGACGAGCTCACCCACCCACCAGGCCGTCGCGGCCAGCCCGAAGCTGAACCACGCCCGGCCCCGTCGCTCGTCCCCCTGTCTGCGCGCCCTCCGCGCCGCGTACAGCAGGGAGACCGCGGCCGTCCCCGAGGCTAGGATGGCGCCCCACCCGGCCACGCCGGCCGTGGCCGAGTCTCCGCCCCAGTCGAAGAGGGCGGCCAGCCCGTACAGGACGCCGAGCAGGGCCACCAACCCCAGCGATACGCGGGGTTCGCGGAGGCGACGCGTCAAGCCGTCCATAAGACTCGTCATCCACACACCGCACCATGGGCGGGCGAGCCGACCAGCTTCGCGTACTTGGCGAGGACTCCGGTGTCGTACCGGGGGGAGCGGGGCTTCCAGCCGGCGCGCCGACGGTCCAGCTCCTCGGGATCGACGAGAAGGTCGAGCCGGCGCGCTTCCATGTCGAGCCGGACCAGGTCGTCGTCACGCACCAGCCCGATCGGGCCACCCTTGGATGCCTCCGGCGCCACATGGCCGATGCACGGCCCGTGGGTGGCGCCGGAGAACCGTCCGTCGGTGACCAGCAGGACGTCGCTGCCCAGCCCGGCGCCCTTGATGGCCGCGGTCACGGCCAGCATCTCCCGCATGCCGGGGCCGCCCTGGGGACCCTCGTACCGAATCACCACACAGTCGCCCGGAACGACCCGTCCTTCGGTGACGGCCTCCATGGCGTCCTCCTCGTCGTCGAACACCTTGGCGGTGCCGTCCAGAACGGTCCCCTCGAAGCCGGCCGACTTGACCACCGCCCCGTCCGGAGCCAGCGAACCCCGCAGGATCGTGAGACCGCCGGTGGGATGGATGGGGTCGTCCAAGGTGTGGATAACCTTGCGGTCCAGGGGCGGCGGGTCGAGCTCGGCGAGGTTCTCCGCCATCGTCCGCCCGGTCACGGTGAGCGTGTTCCCGTGCAGCAGGCCGGCGTCGTAGAGCGCCTTCATGACCACCGGTACACCGCCGACGCGGTCGACGTCGGTCATCACGTAGCGGCCGAACGGCTTGACGTCGGCTAGGTGCGGTACCCGGTCACCGATCCGGTTGAAGTCGTCCAGGGTCAGCTCGACGCGTGCCTCGTGGGCGATGGCCATCAGGTGCAGTACGGCGTTGGTGGAGCCGCCCAGGGCCATCACCATGGCGATGGCGTTCTCGAAAGCCTCCCGGGTGAGGATCTGACGTGCGGTGATGCCCTGGTCCATCAGCCGCATCACTGCCTCGCCGGAGCGCAGGGCGTAGACGTCGCGCCGCCGGTCCGGCGCCGGCGGTGACGCGCTGCCGGGCAGGGACATGCCCAGGGCCTCGGCCGCCGCGGCCATGGTGTTGGCGGTGTACATGCCGCCGCACGCGCCCTCGCCCGGACAGGCGTGCCGCTCCAGCTCCCCGAGCTCCTGCTCGGTGATCCGGCCGAGTGCGCACGCCCCGACGCCCTCGAACACCTCCTGGAGGGTGATCTCCCGATCGCCGAGGCGGCCGGGCATGATCGACCCCGCGTACACGTAGACGGCCGGCAGGTCGAGGCGCGCGGCCGCCATCAGCATCCCCGGCTCCGACTTGTCGCAGCCGGCGAGGAGTACGCAGCCGTCGAACCGCTCCGCGTGCACCACGCACTCCACCGAGTCGGCGATGATCTCCCGCGACACCAGCGAGGCGCGCATGCCCTCGTGGCCCATGGAGATCGCGTCGGAAACCGAGATCGTTCCAAACTCCAGCGGATACCCGCCTGCCTGCCGAACGCCCTCCTTGGCGCGTTTCGCCAAGCGATCGAGCGAGAGGTTACAGGGAGTGATCTCGTTCCATGAGGAGGCCACCCCGATCTGCGCCTTGGCAAAGTCCTCGTCGGCCATGCCGACGGCGCGCAGCATGGCGCGATGACCCGCCCGCTGGTAACCCTCGGTTACCTCGTGGCTGCGCTGTCTTGTGCTTCGCTTCTCGCTCATCGGCCGGGACTCCGGTGAAAAGGGGAGGTACTGCGCCCTGAGCCGGGATCGCCGACAGCCAGGCACGCGATGTGCGGAACTGCGGTCCGTCTACTCTAGGCGGCGAAGGTAACGGCTCGGTCTACGTTCCGTACACACCCCGAGATCGAGGGGACCCGATGCATGGGCCCTTCACCCGCTAGGTCCGTATGAAGGGCCCGTGCATCGGATCAATACGGGCCGGAGACGACGTTGTGAAGGGGCTCGCCGGTCACGTACCGCTGCAGCTGGTCGCGTACGAGGCGCCGGGACCGGCGGGCGGAGACCGGGGTCGATCCGGCGACGTGCGGGGTGATGAACACGCCGGGTGTACGCCACAACGGGTGATCGGACGGCAGCGGCTCGGGGTCGGTGACGTCGAGGGCGGCCCGCACCCGTCCGCGTCGCGCCTCGGCGAGCAGGGCGTCGGTATCGACCACGACTCCGCGTGCCGAGTTGACCAGCAACGCACCGTCCTTCATCCGGGCGAGAAAGTCGGCGTCGACCATACCGCGGGTGTCCGGCGTGACCGGTACGAGCAGCACCACGACGTCGGCGCGGGGCAACAGCCCGGGCAGCTCGTCGGCCGCGGCGACGGGGCTGGCGGTGCCCTCCCGGGGTGACCGCGCGACCCGCAGCACCTCAACCTCGAAGCCGGCGAGTCGGCGCTCCACCGCGGCGCCGATCGCTCCGTACCCCACGATCAGCACTGTCTTCTCGGCGAGGGAGTCGGTGTGCTGGTAGGCCCAGGTTCGCTCCTGTTGGGCGTGCGCGAAGCGGGGAAAGTCGTGCAGTGCCGCGAGGATCGCGCCGACGGTCCACTCGGCAGTACTCGCGTCGTGCGCGCCGCGGGCGTTGCACAGCGCCACGCTGCCCGGGACGTAGGGCCGCAGCTTCTCGACGCCAGCCGTCAACGTCTGCACGACCCGCAGCTTGGGCATCGCCCCCGCGATCTCGGCGCTGTCCCGGTCGGGGAAGAACGGCGGCACGTAGAACTCGACCTCGTCGACGCCGGACGGCGCCTCGGGTCCGCCGCCGTAGAGATCGACCTGCACGTCCGGAAGCTCGGCGAGCTCCTCGGCCAGCACCTGTTCCGGCACCCACACCCTCACTGCCGCACACCTCGGCAGTCTCGCAGGTACTCGTCGAAGTCCCAGTCGCGCAAGAACTCCTCGACCCCCTTCCGGCCCGCGGCGAACAGCTCTCGCTGTTGCTCCTCGGGCAGCTCGAAGTCCATCCCGGACACCCCGGCGGTGTCCACGAAGATGGTACGGGTCATGTTGCAGGGGTCGTCGATGCGCATGGCGTCCCAGGCCCCGTACATCGACTCGACAAGCGCGATGGCGAGCGACACAACCCCGTCGACCGGCCTGCTGGTCACCCGCGGCTCCGGCGTCGGCGACAGCCGGACGCCGAACGTCGGCCACCTGGGCGGCTTCCCGTCGGTGCGGTCGAAGATGGTGATCGGGTAGCTGGAGAACAGCGCACCGTCCACAACCGTGGACGCGCTGCGGCCCGCGCCGCGCAGGGTAGTGGGCTCGAAGAAGAACGGGATCGAGGCCGACATGCGGACGGCGTCGGCGACCCGCTGCTCGTCCGGATCGAGGCCGTAGTCCGCGTAGTCCCACGGCAGCCTGAGGAAGCGCTGCTGCGACACGTCGGCGGCGGTGACCACGAGCCGGTAGCGGTGCTCCTCGGCGAGACCGCTCTCCGGATCCGGCGGCAGCCGAAGATCGCCGAACGTACGCACGCCGAGGTCGGCCAGCGACCGATACACCCAGTCGCGCAGGTAGTCACCCTCGTAGATGCCGTTCTCCAGCATCAGGTTGCCGGCGTCGACGAGCGGCCGCAGCGGGCCCGCGTACCGTCCGATCGGCCCCCGGTCCGGGAACGCCGCGTAGTCGACCGTGCGCTCGATGTCGACCAGGCGGGATAGCGGTTGTTCAGTCGCCTCTAGCGCGGCCACGAACGCGCCTACCATCGCGCCCGCCGACGTTCCGCCGATGCGGCGGAACCGGTAGCCCTCCTCGGCCAGCCGGGAGACCGCGCCCACCAGTCCGATGCCTTTGACCCCGCCGCCCTCGAGCACGAGGTCCGCTGTGCGCTCTGCCACGGACAGCGAATCTAGCTGTCCGGTTCCCCATCCGCCCGCAGGGTTGACGATCGACGTACATACATACAGTCTGTACGTACAGACCGTTTGTATGTATCGCGCCAAGCACGGCTTGCCTGGAGGAGGCGAGGAACGTGGAACTGTCCAGGACCGACGTCACAAACGGGCTGCTCGGCGGGTACGAGTCGTTCGCCCGGCTGATCGGCGGGCTGACCCCGGAAGGGTGGCGCACGCGGACGCGGTGCACCGGTTGGGAGGCCCGGGACGTGGCCGGTCACGTGGTCGGGCAGCTCGACGACGTCCTCGCCGGGACGGTCGGCGGGCGAACGCCCGACGAGCAGGCGGAGCAACTCCGGTACCAGGACCCGGCGACGCTCGCCGATCGGCTGCGCGGCGCGGCGGCCGGGTTCGGCGAGCTCCTCGGCGCCCTCGACGATGGCGCGTGGGCCGGCCCCAGTGGCGTACCGGACGTGACGATCGACCAGGGCGTCCGCGCCCTCTGGTTCGACACCTACGTGCACGCCGACGACATTCACGCCGCGCTGGGGCTCCCGTCCGACCGCGGCGAGGCTCTCCGGGCGAGCGTCGTCCACCTGCGAGACCTACTCCTCCGCGGCGGCTGGGGCCCTGCGCGCCTCGCGCTCGACGGGATGCCGGAGCTCGACGTCGGCGACGGCGGGCCGGTGCTACGCGGGGACCCGCTCCGGTTCCTGCTCGTCGGCACCGGCCGGGCCGATCCCGCCGAGTTCGGCCTGGACGAGAGCGTCAACATCTACCGTCCCTAGCGAAGGAACGCCAAGCGCATGCCGGGCAGCGACTCCGTAGGCCGCCCCTGGCGCGGGCGGAAGGCCGAGCAGGGCGAGACGACCCGCGCGGCGCTCGTCCGCGCCGCGACCGAGATCTTCGCGGAAAAGGGCTTCGTGGAGGCCGCGACCGAGGAGGTCGTGCGGCGCGCGGACGTCACACGCGGGGCTCTCTACCACCACTTCTCCGGCAAGGACGACCTGTTTCGCGCGGTCTTCGAGTCGCTGGAGGAGGACATCGCCGACCGGGTCGCGGCCGCCGCGGCCGGGGTGGACGACCCGGTGGGACGGCTGCGCGCCGGGACCGAGGCGTTCCTCGACGCCTGCCTCGAGCCCGCCGTGCAGCGCGTCATGCTGCGCGAGGGGCCCTCGGCGCTCGGCTGGGATCGATGGCATCGCGTGCAGGACGACCGATGCGCTCGCACCCTCCTCCGGATCGGGCTCGAGGACGCCATGGCCGTGGGCGCGCTGCGCCGGCAGCCGGCCGAGCCGCTCACCCACCTCGTCTACGGCGCGCTGGTGCAGGCCGGCATGGTCATCGCCGGTGTGCCGGACGCGCGGGCCGCACGGGCCGCCAGGCGGGAAATGGGGCAGGCCGCGGGCCGGCTCATCGACGCCCTCCTCGCCGATCGGCGAGGGGACGAAACGTGACCCCCGCCACCGCCACCGCCACGTCGATTCCCGCGTCTACCGCGTCGCCTGAGCTCACCCGGATACGCTCGGGAACGATGCTTAGGATCTCCGCTTTGCTCGTGCTGGCGGCGGGGCTCGCCGCGGGCTGCACAGGCGTGCCCGGTACCGCTCAGCCCAAGGGCACCTCGTACACCCCGTCGCCGTTACCCACCAACGCCTCGCAGGGCCGAGCCGAGGCCGGTGAGCCGCGGGTGCTGGCCCGCGACCTCGAGGTGCCGTGGGGCGTCGCCTTCATGCCGGACGGCGACGCGCTGGTGACCGAGCGGGACAGCACCCGGCTGCTGCGGGTCACCCCGTCCGGTGAGGTCAGCGAGGTCGGCCAGGTGCGGGGCGCCGAGCCCCAGGGCGAGGGCGGGCTGCTCGGCGTCGCGGTGTCGCCGAGCTTCGCCCGGGACCGGTGGGTGTACGCGTACTACACCTCGTCGTCGGACAATCGGATCGTCCGCTTCCGGTACCGGCCAGACGGCCCGCTGGGGCCGCAGCAGGTGCTCGTCGACGGCATCCCGCATGCTCCGATCCACAACGGTGGGCGGCTCGCGTTCGGCCCGGACGGGATGCTGTACGCGGCGACCGGCGAGGCCGGTCTCCTCGACCCGGCGCAGGACCGGGACTCGCTCGGCGGCAAGATCCTGCGAATGACCCCGGACGGCGAGCCTGCGCCGGACAACCCGTTCGGCTCCCTGGTGTGGAGTTACGGCCACCGCAACGTGCAAGGGCTCGCCTTCGACGCCGAGGACCGGCTGTACGCCACCGAGTTCGGCCAGAACCGCTTCGACGAGATCAACCGCATCCGCCCGGGCCGCAACTACGGCTGGCCCGAGGTCGAGGGAATGGGCGACACCGACGGCGGTAGGTACACGAACCCGCTGCTCACCTGGACCACCGCGGAGGCGTCACCGAGCGGCGCCGCGATCGCCGGCGGGAGCCTGTGGGTCGCCGCCCTGCGCGGCGAGCGGCTGTGGCAGGTCCCGCTCGGCCGGGATGGCAAACTCAGCCAGCCTCGGGCGCTGTACGACGGCGAGTACGGCCGGCTGCGCACCGTCGTAGTCGCGCCCTCCGGGCAGCTGTGGCTGACCACGAGCAACCAGGACGGCCGCGGCAGCCCTCGGGATGGCGACGACAAGATCCTCGTCATCCCACTTCGTGCATCACAGGGCCGGTGACCAAAACAGCACCCGAAATGTCGGTTTCACGGGTCACCGGGTCTGTGAAGCGGGCTAGGACCCGGGCTAGGACGGGACGCCGAGCTTCTCCAGGATGAGCTCGCGGGCCCGCTGTGCGTCGGCCTGACCACTGCTGGCCTTCATTACCGCGCCCAGCAGGGCGCCCGCGGCCTGCACCTTCCCGCCGCGGACCTTCTCGGCGACGTCGGGGTTGTCGGCGATGGCCGCGTCCACGAGTGCCGCCAACTCCCCCTCGTCGCTCACGATCGCGAGGTTGCGGCGCCGTACGACCTCGTCGGGGTCGCCCTCGCCGGCCAGCACGCCCTCGATCACCTGCCGGGCCAGCTTGTCGTTGAGCGTGCCCGCGGCGACGAGCTCCGCGACCCGCGCCACCTGTACCGGCGTGATCGGCAGCGTGGCCAGCTCGACTCCCTGCTCGGTCGCCCGGCGGGACAGCTCGTTGAGCCACCACTTGTAGGCCTGGGCCGGCGGCGCGCCCGCGGCGACCGTGGCTTCCACCACATCGAGCGCGTCAGCGTTGCGGAGGGCGTCCATCTCGGAGTCGGAAAGGCCCCACTCCTTCTGCAGCCGCTCCCGCCGCGCGGACGGCAGCTCGGGCAGGGATACGCGCAGCTGCTCCACCCATTCCGGGGACGGCGCGAGCGGCACCAGGTCCGGCTCCGGAAAGTACCGGTAGTCCTGGGCGTACTCCTTGCTCCGGCCGGCCGTCGTGGTGCCGGTGTCCTCGTGGAAGTGCCGGGTCTCCTGCACGACGGTGCCGCCAGCGTCCAGCACCCCGGCCTGGCGCTCGATCTCGTGCCGCACGGCCCGTTCGACCGACCGCAGCGAGTTGACGTTCTTGGTCTCGCTTCGGGTGCCCCACTCGGAGGCACCGCGCGGCATGAGGGAGACGTTGACGTCGCAGCGCAGCGACCCCTCCTCCATGCGGACGTCGGACACGCCCAGTGTCCGCATCAGCTCACGCAGCTCGGTGACGTACGCCCGCGCCACCTGCGGGGCCAGCGCGCCGGTGGCTTCGATCGGCTTGGTCACGATCTCGACGAGCGGGATGCCCGCCCGGTTGTAGTCGACCAGCGAGTAGTCGGCGCCGTGGATGCGACCGGTCGACCCGACATGCAGGGACTTGCCGGTGTCCTCCTCCAGATGCACCCGCTCGATGCCGATCCGGAACGTCTTTCCGTCCGCCGCCAGGTCCATCCAGCCGTCGGTGCACAGCGGCTCGTCGTACTGCGAGATCTGGAAGTTCTTCGGCATGTCCGGGTAGAAGTAGTTCTTCCGGGCAAACCGGCACCACTCGGCGATCCGGCAGTTCAGCGCGAGCCCGATCATCGTGGTGAACTCGATCGCCGCCCGGTTCGTCGTCGGCAACGAGCCGGGCAGTCCCAGGCAGACCGGGCAGACATGGGTGTTCGGCGGCGCGCCGAACGTCGTCGGACAGCCGCAGAACATCTTCGTCGCCGTGCCCAGCTCGACGTGCGTCTCCAGGCCGAGCACCGGCTCGTAGCGGCCCATCGCCTCGTCGTACGGCGTCATCCGCGTCATCCGCGGTTTCCTGGACGTCGCCTCGGCGGCCGAAGAGGTAGTCATAGCGCGGGTGCCTCCTCCAGCAGCGGGTGCCCCCAGCGGTCGGCATAGCCGGCCTCCAGCGCGGCCGCCACCCGGTAGGGCCTGTCGTCGCCCAGCACCGGCGCCATGACCTGGAGGCCGACCGGAAGGTTGTCCTCGGGCGCGAGCCCGCAGGGCAGGGACAGCGCGGCGTTGCCCGCGAGGTTGGACGGGATCGTGCACAGGTCGGCCAGGTACATCGCCATCGGGTCGTCGACCCGCTCGCCGATCGGGAACGCCGTGGTCGGGGTCGTCGGCGAGACGAGCACGTCGACCTGCTCGAAGGCCGCCTGAAAATCCCGCGAGATGAGCGTGCGGACCTTCTGCGCGGAGCCGTAGTAGGCGTCGTAGTAGCCGCTGGACAGCGCGTACGTGCCGAGCATGATGCGCCGCTTCACCTCGGCGCCGAAACCGGCCGCCCGGGTGACCGCCATGACCTCCTCGGCGCTGCTCGTCCCGTCGTCGCCGGTCCGCAGGCCGTACCGCATGGCGTCGAACCGGGCGAGGTTCGACGAGCACTCGCTCGGCGCGATCAGGTAGTAGGCCGGGAGCGCGTAGCCGAAGTGCGGGCAGGAGACCTCGGTCACCTTGGCGCCGAGCGAGTCCAGCAGCTCGATCGCCTCAGCGAACCGCCGCAGGACGCCGGGCTGGTAGCCCTCGCCGCCGAGCTCCTTGACCACGCCGACCCGCAGGCCGGCGACGTCGGCCCCCCGCGCCGCCTCGACGACCGACGGGACCGGCGCGTCGATCGAGGTCGTGTCGGCCGGGTCGTGGCCGGCGATGGCCGCGTGCAGCAGGGCGGCGTCCAGCACGGTGCGGGCGAACGGGCCCGCCTGGTCGAGGGAGGAGGCGAACGCGACGAGACCGTACCGGGAGACGCCGCCGTAGGTCGGCTTGCCGCCGACGATCCCGCATACCGCGGCGGGCTGGCGGATCGAGCCACCGGTGTCGGTGCCGATCCCGAGTGGGGCCTGGTAGGAGGCCACCGCGGCCGACGACCCGCCCGAGGATCCGCCGGGTATCCGGTCGAGGTTCCACGGGTTGCGGGTGGGGCCGTACGCGGAGTTCTCGGTGGACGAGCCCATCGCGAACTCGTCCATGTTGGTCTTGCCGAGGATCACCATCCCGGCGTCCCGCAGCCTGCGTACAACCGTGGCGTCGTACGGCGGCCGCCAGCCCTCGAGAATCCGCGAGCCGCAGGTGGTCGGGAGCCCTTTGGTGGTGAACACGTCCTTGACGGCTATCGGCACGCCGGCCAGCGGACCGAGCAGCTCGCCGGCGGCCCGCCGCTCGTCCACCGAACGGGCCGCGGCGAGCGCACCCTCGGTGTCGACCTGGAGGAACGCGTGGACCCGGGCGTCGACCGCGGCGATCCGGTCGAGGTGGGCGCGGGTGACCTCGACCGCGGAGGTCTCGCCGGAGGCGATGACGGCGGCCATCTCCGCAGCGGTGAGGCGGATGAGATCGGTGCCCACCGCTACTCCTCCTCCAGGATCCGCGGGACACGGAACCGCCCGTCCTCGACGGCGGGGGCGCCCGCGAGGGCCTCGTCGGGCGCCAGGCAGGGCTGCCGCTCGTCGGGCCGGAACACATTGGTCAGCGGCACCGAGTGCGACGTCGGCGGGATGTCCTCGGCCGCGACCTCCTGCACCCGGGCCACCGAGCTGATGATCACGTCGAGCTGGGGGGCGAGGTGGTCGAGCTCGTCGTCGCCCAACGCCAGCCGGGAAAGTCGGGCGAGGTGGGCGACCTCGTCACGGGTAATGGCCATGGAAACGAACCGCTATCTCGGATCGGCGGGATTTGTTGGGTGGTTCAGCCGGCCTCTGCCGGGTCCTACGTCATCCTAGAGGCACGCTCGCCCCTATTTTGCCCGCGGGCAGGTCTACGGGGCGGGGAGGAACGGATCCTCCGCCTGCAGGGGTTGCCGCGGCACCCGCTCGGCCAGCCAGGCGGTGGCCCTGCCGGCTTCCATGGGCCGGCCGAGATGCCATCCCTGCGCCGCGTCGCAGTCCATCCCCCGAAGGGCCGCCAGCGTTGCCTCGCTTTCTACGCCCTCGGCCACCGAACTGATCCCCAGCGCCCGGGCCAGGTCGATGATCGAGGCTACGATCACCGCGTCGTCCCCGCCATTGGCGAGACGCCGCACGAACGAGGCATCGATCTTGATCTCCCGTACCGGCAGCCGGCGCAAGCGGACCAGCGACGAGTACCCGGTGCCGAAGTCGTCGAGCGCCAGTGCGATCCCGGATCCGGCAAGCGCCTCTATGGTCTCCATGGCATGGCCCGGTTCGTTCATGAACACCCGCTCGGTGATCTCCATCTGCACGGCGGTCGGGGGAATGTCATGGCGCAGCAGTCCGGCCGACACGACGTCGACGAGGTTGGAGTCGAGCAGGTCGCGCGCGGAGATGTTGACGGCGATCTGAACCCGCAGGCCGTCGGCCCACCACTCGGCCGCCTGCGCGAGCGCCCTCTCCACGACGTAGCTGGTGAGGCTTCGCATCAGGTACGACTGTTCGGCGAGCGGAACGAACTCCTCGGGCAAGATCAGCCCGCGGGCGGGATGGTGCCACCGGACCAGCGCCTCCATGCCGAGGACCTCGCCGTCCGCGACCGACACCTTCGGCTGGTAGTGCAGGTCGAGCTCGCCGCGGTCGATGGCCCGGCGCAGCTCGCCGAGCAGGCCGAGCCTGGCGGGTGAGTTGCGGTCCTTGGCGGCGTCGTAGATCGCCACGCCGAGGCGGCGCTCCTTCGCCACGTACATGGCCACGTCGGCACGCTGCAGCAGCAGCTGGCAATCGGGGGCGTGGTCGGGGCAGAGCGCGACGCCGATGCTCGCCTCCAGGTGGAAGAACATCCCGTCGAGCCGGAAAGGCTCGGCGAGCGCCGCGCGCACCCGCGCCGCCACCTCGCGGGCGGCCGAGGTGTCCCGCACGCTGGGCAGCAGCACCGCGAACTCGTCGCCACCCAGCCGCGCGACGATGTCGCCGGGGCGCACGCCGTGCCGCAGCCGGTAGGCGACCAACTGGAGCAGCCGGTCGCCGGTCGGATGCCCCAGGGTGTCGTTGACCTCCTTGAATCGGTCCAGGTCCAGCAGCAACAGCCCGACCCTGCGTTCGTACCGATGCGCGTCGGACAGCGCCTCCGCGGCGCGGGTGATCAGCAGCTTGCGGTTCGGGAGGCCGGTCAGCCCGTCGTGGTGGGCCTGGTGTTCGCGCTTGAGCGAGATCGAGGCGTTCGTGTAGACCGCGACGAGTGGCAGCACGAGCAGCGAGAGGAGCGCCGGGGCACGATTCATGATCACGACGACGATCGGCGACATGCTGAGCAGCGCGACGTTTACCAGCGCCTGGTAGGCCAGGTCCGACCGCAGGGTGCGGGCGATCGGCTCCCTCTCGTGCAGTGCCACCGCGGTGCCGACCAGACCGTCGTTGGCGACGAAGTAGGCCGCCGCGGCCAGGCCGACCATCAGCAGGTGCGCGCCGTCCACCACCCACGGGTCGGCAGGGCTCGGGGAAACCTCGAACAGGCGGAGGATCAGCGCGGCGGCCCCGAGGCTCAGGCAATATTGGGCGACGTTGAACGCGGTGCGAAACGGCGCCTTACGGGTCAGTACGCCGGCGAGCACCGTGGCGGCGGCCTGCAGCAGCGCCGCCACCGGCAGCCCGACGTGCAGCAGCAGGGCGAACGTGAAGATCGTCGAGGTGGTGCCGCCGTCCTCCTCGGTCGAGCCCGGCGTCACGATGGGGCGCAGTTCGCCGAAGCAGATGAGCCCGGCCACGATCCAGAAGGCTGGACTGGACGCGAGGAGCTGAATGTCCGCCGGGGTCAGCCGGGACATCGCCAGGGCGAGGACGGCGGCCCCCAGGATCGTCACGACGGCGAGGTAAATCCACAGTGGCGATCCTGGCCGTGGCTCGGTGTCCCGGTTCTTGATGCCCTCTGCCATGAGGGGAGGCTACGACCTCGGGGCAACTTGGGGAAACCAAACAGACACCCACCGTGACGAACTGCAGCCCAAACGTTAGAGGTCACGCGGGCAGACGGGGACGCGAGGTCTCACTCCTCCCGTTGCGCTGCCTCCGCCGCGGCCTGCGTACCGCTTTCCAGCAGGATCTGGAAACCCGTCTCGTCGAGAACCGGCACACCGAGCTTGACGGCCTTCTCGTACTTCGATCCGGGGCTCTCGCCGACGACCACGAAGTCGGTGTTCTTCGAGACCGACCCGGTCACCCGGCCGCCGCGCTCCTGCACCGCCTCGGTTGCCTCGTCCCGCCCGTACCGCTCGAGCGAGCCGGTGACGACGACAGTGATGCCCTCCAGCGGACGTGACCCCTCGAGCGCCTCCTCGGCCATCCGGACGCCCGACCGGCGCCATTTCTCCACAACGTCCCGGTGCCAATCGACGGAGAACCAATCCCGCAGGGACTCGGCGATCGTCGGGCCCACGCCGTCGACGACCGCGAGCCGCTCCTCCGAGGCCTCGGCGATGGCATCCAGCGACCGGAACTCCCGGGCCAGCGCCTGCGCCGCGGTCGGCCCGACGTGGCGGATCGACAGGGCGACGAGGATCCGCCACAGCGGCCGCTCCTTCACCTCCTCGAGGTTGCGCAGCAGCTTGCCGCCGTTGGCGGTAAGGCCCCCGTCCTTCTTCACGAAGAACGGGCACTGCAGCAGCTTCTCCTCGGTCAGCGAGAACAGGTCGCCCTCGTCCCGCAGCAATCCGGAGTCGAGCAGGGCCACCCCCGCCTCGTACCCGAGAACCTCGATGTCCAGGGCACCGCGGCTCGCCACGTGGAAGAGCCGCTCCCGTAGCTGTGCGGGGCAGGAGCGGGTGTTGGGGCAGCGCCAGTCGACCTCGCCGTCCCCCCGCAGCAGCCTGGTTCCGCATTCCGGACACTCCGTGGGGAAGACGAACTTCCGTTCGCTGCCGTCGCGCAGGTCGGCGACCGGCCCGAGGATCTCGGGTATGACGTCGCCGGCCTTGCGCAGGACGACCGTGTCGCCGATCAACACCCCCTTGCGGGCGAGTTCGTCCTCGTTGTGCAGGGTGGCCTGGCTCACCGTCGAGCCGCTCACCCGCACCGGCTCCATCACGCCGAACGGTGTCACCCTGCCGGTACGGCCCACGTTCACCCGGATGTCCAGGAGCTTGGTGGTGACCTCCTCCGGTGGGTACTTGAACGCGATCGCCCACCGCGGCGCCCGGCTCGTCGAGCCGAGCCGGCGCTGCAGGGAGATCTGGTCGACCTTGATCACCACGCCGTCGATCTCGAACTCGACCTCGTGTCGGACCTCGCCGTAATGCGCGATGTACGCCCGTACCTCGTCGAGGCCCTCGCAGACCCGGTAACGCGCGCTTACCGGAAGCCCCCAGCCGCGCAGGCGCTCGTAGGACTCCGACTGGGTCTTCGGGTCGAACCCGCGGCGGGCACCGACCCCGTGAATGAACAGGCGCAGCGCGCGCCTGGCGGTGACACGCGGGTCCTTCTGCCGCAGGGAGCCGGCGGCCGCGTTGCGGGGATTGGCGAAGGGTGGCTTGTCCTCAGCGACCAGCCCGGCGTTGAGCTCCTCGAACGCGTGGATCGGAAAGTAGACCTCACCTCGGACCTCGAGGAGCTCGGGGAGGGAGGCATCGCCCTCGGAAAGGCGCACCGGCACCTCGTCGATCGTCCTGATGTTGGGCGTGATGTCCTCGCCGATGCGCCCGTCGCCTCGCGTCGCACCCCGGACCAGCCGGCCGTTCTCGTAGACGAGGGCGACCGCGAGCCCGTCGATCTTCGGCTCACACAGGTACGCCGCGACCGTGCCAACCTCACGCTCCACCCGATTCACCCACGCGTCGAGCTCCGGGTCGGTGAACGCGTTGTCCAGGCTCTGCATCCGCTCCAGGTGGTCGACCGGGGTGAACTGCGTGCTGATCTGGGACCCGACCTTCTGGGTGGGCGAATCCGGGGTGCGCAGGTCCGGGTACCGCTCCTCGATCCCCCGGAGCTCCCGCATGAGCTGGTCCCACTCGGCGTCGCTGATGCTCGGCGAGTCCAACACGTAGTAGCGGTAGTTGTGTTCGTCGATCTCCTGGCACAGCTCGCCGTGGCGCTTCCGCACCTCCGCGGGAACGCCCTCGACCTGCGGATTACTCACTCGTACCCCTCCTCGGCAAGGAGCCGCGCCGCCGTACGGCAGCGGGCCAGCGCGGCCCGCGCGTACGACTCCGAGGCGCCAGCCAGCCCACAGGTGGGCGTCAGGACCACCGAACCGAGCCGATCCTTCCCGAACCCGAGACGATTCCACAGCTCACGCATGGGTTCGACAGTAGCGCGCGGGTCGGACGGTTCCCGCCCACCGACGTGCGCGTCGCTTGTCGGCACGACCCCGGCGAACAGCCCGACGCCGGCCTCGATCGCCTCGGCGAGCTGCGCGGCGGATCGCTCGCCGCCCGGATCGACGCCCGGCCGGGCGAGCAGGCCGACGTCCAATGAGATCGCCTTCGCACCCGCGGCTCGCAGCAGCGCGACCGGCGCCCGGGGGGCGCAGCAGTGCACGAGCGGGAAGGCGTCCGAGGACTCCGAGGAGACCGCGTCGACCACAGTGCGCAGCCCGCCCTCCACCACTACCTCCTCCACGGCCGGCAGGTTGCCGAAGCCGCTCGCGATCGGCACCGTTCCGGCGAGCACCGCAGGCAGGCTCGGCTCGTCGAGCTGGATCAGGATCCTCGCGCCCGGAACCCTGCGGCGCACCTCGGCGACGTACCCGACCAGTCCCTCGGCCAGCGACGCGATGAGGTCACGTACCGCGCCGGGGTCGGCGAGCACCTTGTCGCCATACGTCAGCTCGACTCCGGCCGCGAGCGTCCACGGCCCCGCCGCCTGGATCTTGAGCGGCCCGGTGAAGCCCAGGGCGTGCTCCTCCAGCGCGTCCAGGTCGCCGGTGAGATGCCCCCGTGCCCGGCGAAGATCCCGACCCGGCCGGTCGACCAACCGCCAGCCACTGGGCTGCAGCTCGACCGCCATCTCGACGAGCAGCGCGGCGCCCCGGCCCAGCAGGTCGGCGCCCGGGCCGCGGCCAGGCAGCTCGGGCAGGTACGGCAGGTCGGGCAGCTCACCGAGGACCACCCGCAACGCCTCGGCAACGTCCCCACCGGGGTGGGAGCCGACGCCGGTCGCGCTTCCCGGCGGCCATGGCAAGGGAATCACGTGCCCGAGCGTAGCCAGAGGCGACGCTAGGGCAGCAGCGCCGCGAAGTCGTCGAGCGTACGCAGCGTCTCGTCGCGGGGAAGGGTGGGCAGCAGAAGGAGTACCCGGTCGACGCCTTCCTCGGCGAAGCGGTCCAGATCGGCGCGCTCGGGAGCGGCGCCGAACACGGTCACCGAGGGCGGCCGCCGGCCCCGTTCCTCGGCGCGTCGCCGTACCTCGGCGAGCTTCTCGCTCAGCACATCCAGTCCGAGCATGGCCCGGGGCATCCAGCCGTCGCCGTACTCGACCGCCTGCTCCATCATCCTCGGACCCTCGCCGCCGACCAGGATCGGCGGGTGCGGCCGCTGGACCGGCTTGGGCCACTGCTGGATCGGGTGGAAGTCGACGTACCTGCCGTGGTACTCCGCCTCGTCCTGGGTCCAGATCGCCCGTATCGCCAGGACGCGCTCGCGGAGCAGGGCCGTGCGGGTCCGCGCGTCCGTGCCGTGGTTCCGCATCTCCTCGCGGACCCACCCGGCGCCGACGCCGAAGACCGCCCGGCCGCCCGAGATCTGGTCGAGGCTCGCCATCTCCTTGGCGAGGTGGATCGGGTCGCGCTCGATCACCAGGGCGATGGCGGTGCCGACCGAGAGACGCCGGGTCACCGAGGCCGCCGCGGTGAGCGTCACGAGCGGGTCGAGGGTACGGAAGTAGTGGCGCGGCAGGTCGGCGACACGCGGCGTCTCGCGCTTCACCGGGAAGTGTGAGTGCTCGGCGACCATCAGCGACTCGAACCCGCGCTCCTCCAGCGCCCGCCCGAGCTCCGCCGGCCCGATGCTCTCATCGGTCACGAAGGTGCACACGCCGATCTCCATGAGACCTCCTGCTCACACCGCGGCGGAACGGGTCGTCGCCGCGATGGTCGCGGAGCCGAGCACCACGTCGCCGTCGTAGAGGACGGCGGCTTGCCCCTTGGCCACCGCCCGGGCCGGGCGGTGCAGCCGCAGCCGGATCCGGTCGCCATCGGGCCATGCCGTAGCGCCGAACGTCTCTCCGTGCGCCCGGAGCTGAACGGCGCAGTCGATGGCGCCGGCAGGGGGCGCACAGCCGCTCCACACCGGACGCTCCCCCACGATCTCGTCGACATCGAGCGCGGCCTCGGGACCGACGGTGACGGTGTTGGCCGCCGGCTTGATGTCGAGGACGTACCGGGGCCGCCCGTCGGGCGACGGCCGGCCGAGCCCCAGCCCCCGCCGCTGACCGATGGTGAACGCGTACGCACCCTCGTGCTCACCCACGACGGAGCCCTCGGTGTCCACGACGCTCCCCGGTGCCCGGCCCAGGCGTTCGGCAAGGAAACCAGCCGTGTCGCCGTCGGCGACGAAGCACACGTCGTGGCTGTCCGGCTTGTCGGCCACGGCAAGCCCACGGCGCGCGGCCTCCATTCGGACCTCCTCCTTCGTGGAATCGCCGAGCGGGAACATCGCGTGGGCGAGCTGTTCGCTGGTGACAACGGCGAGGACGTACGACTGGTCCTTGGCCGCGTCCACGCTGCGGCGCAGCAGACCGCGCTCCAGCCGCGCGTGGTGGCCGGTACACACGGCGTCGAACCCGAGCGCCAGCGCCCGATCTAGCACCGCCGCGAACTTGATCTTCTCGTTGCAGCGCAGGCACGGGTTGGGCGTACGGCCGGCGGCGTACTCGGCAACGAAGTCCTGTACCACGTCGCGGTCGAAGCGCTCGGCGAGGTCCCACACGTAGAACGGGATGCCGATGACGTCGGCGGCGCGTCGGGCATCCCGGGCGTCCTCGAGCGTGCAGCAGCCGCGGGCACCGGTGCGGTACGACTTCGGGTTGGTGGACAGTGCCAGGTGCACCCCGACCACGTCGTGCCCGGCCTCGACGGCACGGGCCGCGGCCACAGCCGAGTCGACACCACCGGACATGGCGGCAAGAACCCGCACGTCAGTCACTCCCCCGTTCGGCCGCGACGCCGGCCCGCTTCGCGCGCTCGACCGCCGGACCGATGACGTCGATCAGCGCGTCGACGTCGGCCTTTGTCGACGTGCGGCCGAAGGAGAAGCGCAGCGAGGAGCGGGCGCGCTCGACGTCGGCCCCCATCGCAAGCAGGACGTGGCTCGGCCGCGCGACGCCCGCGGAGCACGCCGAACCGGTGGAGCACTCGACGCCCTTGGCGTCGAGGAGCATCAGCAGCGCGTCGCCCTCGCAGCCGGGGAACGAGAAGTGGGCGTTGCCGGGAAGCCGGTGCGTGGGGTCCGGCCCGGCGTCGCCGTTCAGCACCGCGTCGGGAACCACCTCGCGCAGCCGGCTGATGAGGTCGTCGCGCAGGCCGGCGAGGTATTCGGCGTGCTCGGACTGGCGGTCCGCGGCGAGGTGTACGGCGGTCGCCAGGCCCACGATTCCCGGAGAGTCGAGCGTGCCGGACCGTACGTCCCGCTCCTGCCCCCCACCGTGCAGCACGGGCACCGGGTCGAGGCCCTTGGCCAGCAGCAGCGCGCCGGCTCCGATCGGCCCGCCTAGCTTGTGTCCGGTGATCGTCATCGCGTCCACGCCGCTGCCGGCGAAGTCCACCGGCACCTGGCCGACGGCCTGCACCGCGTCGGTGTGGAACGGGATGCCGTACTCGTGCGCGGTCGCCGCGAGCTCGGCGATCGGCTGGATGGTGCCGACCTCGTTGTTGGCCCACATGACCGTCACCAAAGCCACGGCGCCGGGGTCGGACTCGATGGCGGCCCGCAGCGTCTCGGGGTGCACCCGGCCGAACCCGTCGACGGCTATCCACTCGACCTCAGCACCCTCGTGCTCGGCGAGCCAGAGCACCGAGTCGAGCACCGCATGGTGCTCGACTGCGCTCGCGAGAATCCGCCGGCGGGCCGGGTCGGCCGCGCGCCGCCCCCAGTAGATGCCCTTGACCGCGAGGTTGTCGGCCTCGGTACCGCCGCTGGTGAAGACGACCTCGCTGGGCCGGGCGCCGAGCGCCTCGGCGATCTGCTCCCGGGCTTCTTCCACGGCACGCCGGGCGCGTCGGCCGGAGGCGTGCAGCGACGATGGGTTGCCAGCGCCCCCGAGCTCCGCGGTCATGGCGTCGATCGCCTCCGGGAGCATGGGCGTCGTGGCTGCGTGATCGAGGTACGGCATGGCTCTCTCAGCCTAAACAACCCGCGACGGCGCGCATTCCGGGTTCAGGATCCAGCGTCCGCGGACCCAATCGGCACCACCGTGACCCCGTTTGCGTGTTCGGCCAGTGTCCGGAGATCCTCCAGGTCCCCGGTGATGACCTTCGCGTCGCGCAGCTCGGCGTACGCGACGACGAGTGCGTCCACGGCCGAACCCCGCCGGGCCGCGGCGCGCAGCTGCGCCGCGCGCCGGGCCAGCGCCTTCGGCAAAGACTCGACGACGTCACACGCCACCAGCAACTGGTTCACCTGGGCGTCCCGACCGGGATGACCACGCAGGCACTCGACGAGCACCACCGAGGGGACGACCGGAGCGCGCCATTGGCCCCGCCGCTTCAGGGTCCGATACCGAGCCATGACGGACCGAACGTCGGTGCCCAAGGCCGTCACCGCAGTGGAGTCGAGCACCGCCATGTGTCAGTCCTCCTTGTCCTCCTCCGGGCCGAAGTACCGGTCGGCCCAGGCCTCGGCCTCGGCCATCTCCTCGGGCGTGGGCTCGCCGATCCGCTCGGCCATGGCGGCGAAGTATCGTTCGGCGGCGTCGAGTTTCTCCTGGTAGCCCAGCTCGTCGCGGATCGCCTTCTGCAACAGCTCAGACGCAGACATACCGCGCTCCTTCAGCTCTCGGTAGAGGTTCTCGGGGAGATACACCTGCACCCTGGGCATACGCCTAATATACGCATACCGAGCCCAGCTCCATTACTCAATTGCTTGCGCTTGTTGATCTCTACGGTGAGCTGGGAAACCACGTCGAATAGATCACCAACCGTACCGGCCCGGTGCCGGATCGACCCGGAGATATCCACAGCTACCAGCAGCTCAGAGACTCTCCGCGTAGAGGAATCGCTCGATCTCCGTCACTGGCAGGCACGCACTCCCGGAGCAGCGTCCAGTAGACCTGCTTCCCCCTCGCGCACTTACTTGCGTTTCTTGATCTCCTCGGCGAGCTGCGGCGCGACGTCGAACAGGTCGCCGACGATGCCGTAGTCGGCCAGCTCGAAGATGGGGGCCTCAGGGTCCTTGTTGATGGCGACGATGGTCTTGGAGGTCTGCATGCCGGCCCGGTGCTGGATCGCCCCGGAGATACCCACCGCGATGTACAGCTGCGGGGACACCGTCTTGCCGGTCTGCCCGACCTGGAACTGGTGTGGATACCAGCCAGCATCGGTGGCGGCCCGCGACGCGCCGACCGCCGCGCCGAGCGTGTCGGCCAGGTTCTCGATGATCGAGAAGTTCTCCGCACCGCCGACGCCGCGTCCGCCGGAGACGACTATCGCCGCCTCGGCCAGCTCCGGCCGTTCGCTCGTCTCCTGGACGACGCGTTCGACCACCCGGGCGGCCTTCGCGGCCTCGGGCAGCTCGATGCTCACCTGCTCCTCCGCGGCCTGGGCCGGGGCCGGCTCGGCCGCCGCCGAGTTCGGCCGTACCGCGATGATCGGCGTGCCGGACCGCACCTTGGAGTGCACGATGATCGACCCGCCGAAGATCTGCTGCTCGACCACGAAGCCGTCGGCCACGTCGACCGCGTCGGTGATCAGCCCGGAGTCGGTCTTCACCGCCAGCCGGGCGGCCACCTCCTTGCCGTCCAACGAGGAGGAGACCAGCACCGCGGCCGGGGAGGCGTCCGCGACCAGCTTGGCCAACACCTCGGTCTTGGGGGCCACCACGTACGAATCGAGATCGGGGTCGGCGGCCACGTACACCTTGGTCGCGCCGAACTCGGCCAGCTTCTCCTTGCCCGCGTCGCCGTAACCGGAGCCGACCCACACCGCCGCCGGCTCACCGAATCGGCGCGCCAACGTCAACAGTTCGCAGGTGACCTTCTTGACGGTGCCATCCTGCTGATCGACCAGGACGAGAACCTCAGCCATGCCTACCGACCCTGCTCTCTTGTTCGCTTCTCCGCCCGCTCGGCGGGTTCTCATTCATCCGGTTTCTCACCGATGCCTCGCGTGCGTCGCTCACGGCTCAGATGAACTTCTTGGACGCGAGGAACTCGGCCACCTTCTGACCGCCGTCGCCCTCGTCCTTGACGATCGTGCCCTTCTCCCTCGGCGGTGCCGCGACGAAGTCGACGACCTCGGTCGCCGCGCCGGTCAGGCCCACCTTGGCCGCATCGATGTCGGCGTCGGCCACGCCCAGCTTGTCGACGGGCTTCTTCTTCGCCGCCATGATCCCCTTGAACGAGGGGTACCGCGGCTCGTTGATCTTCTCGACCACGCTGACCACCGCGGGCAGCGACGCTTCGACCCGGTCGAACCCGTAGTCGGCCACCCGCTGCGTTCGGATGGTCCCTCCGTCGATCTCCACCTTGTTCGCCAACGAGAGCTGGGCGACGCCGAGGCGCTCGGCGAGCATCGCGGCCAGCGCCCCCATGCGCGCGTCCGTCGACTCCGACCCCAAGATCACCACATCGAAGCCGATCTTGCGCAGCACCTGCGCCATCGCGTACGAGGTCTGGAGCACGTCCGACCCGTGCAGGGCGTCGTCCACCAGGTGCACGGCCTTGTCGGCACCCATCGACAGCGCCTTGCGGATCGACTCCGCTGCCTTCTCCGGACCCATGGTGAGCACGGTGACCTCGCCGTCGTGCGCCTCCTTGATCCGCAACGACTCCTCGATGGCGTACTCGTCCAACTCGTTGATCACGCCGTCCACCGACTCGCGGTCCAGCGTCTTGTCCTCAGACCTCAGCTTGCGTTCGGCCCACGTGTCCGGGACCTGCTTCACGCAGACGACGATGTTCATGGCCGGCGGCCGACCTCCCGTCCGTGGCGCGCGGCTGCACGCGTCCTTGTCTCGTCTCCATAGTCAAGCCTGCCAAATGAGCCGTGCCAAACGATCGGCGGGGCCCACCGGCCGGATGTTACCCGCGAGTAGAACCCATCGCCAATCTAGCATCGCACAGCGATCATGCTGGGGTCCCTACCGGATCACCACCGGTCCGTCAACCACTGCAGGAAACTCTCGTGGGCGTTCGAGGCCAGGCCGTCGAACATCTGCTCCGGCGGCGGCAGCGGCCACCACACCGGCGCCTGCGAGAGCCCGCCGACGATCGCGAGGAAGGCGAGGAACCCCAGGGTCACCCCGGCGAAGAGCGTCTCCCGCGGCTCCTGTGCGACCGCGCCGACGAGCCGGTTCGCCTGCCTCCGCACCGCCCGCGATCCGGGACCCGCGCACAGCACTCCGACGAATCCGGCCGCCGCGTAGGCCCCGACGGTGTTGAGGGTCATCCCGCGAAGCGGGTACGCCAGCAGGACGCCTAGCACCACCGCCAGCGTGGCCGCCAGGGGTATCAGCAGCAGGGTGGTGACCGCGCCCCGGACCAGCCCCCACGGAATGCCGAGGACCATCAAGGCGACGTCACGAGAGCTCGGCCCGCGTAGCGATCGCCGCATCGCCAGCGTCCGCTCCGCCCGATCGGCGGCCCGCAGCACGATCAGCGCGCCCACCACGGCGAGCGTCCCGAGCATCGGCAGCATCGCGGCGAGCCCGACCGCGATCGCCAGCAGGGCAAGGGTGAGGAACGGGTGGTGACCGGGGCCCGCCGCCGGCTGCGGCCGGCGGGGCGCGGGAGGCGGGGTCGGTGCGGCGGGTGGAGCCGACGCCGGCTCACCGTACGCGACGGGCGGGAGGATGTCGGAAAAGCTGTCGGTTGGCCGGGCACCCGGCGGGGAGGGGGCAACCACCTGGGACGGACCCGCCGGCCGGGGAGGACCCGCAGGCGGGGACGGGACCCCCGCCTGCTGCGGGTGTGCCTGCGTCGGCGCGACGACGGTGGGACCTACCCCCGACGACAACCCGGAGGGCGCACCGCGGTCCAGCCGCAACACCTGATCGCCGAGCCAGCCGGCGGTCGGACGCGCCCTGGGGTCGCGGGAGAGGGCCGCATGCAGAAACGGCAGCAGCTCTCCGGTCACTCCGGCCAGGTCGTACTGGCCCTGGGTGATCCGGAAGAAGACTGCCTCGTACGGACCGGAGCCGAACGGCGGCCGCCCGGTGGCGGCGTAGGCGATGGTCGCCGCCCAGGAGTGCACGTCCGAGGCCGGCCCGGAATCCTCTCCCTCGATCACCTCCGGCGCGAGGTACCCGGGGGTGCCGATGAACATGCCGGTCTGGGTGAGGCGGGTGGTGTCGACGGCCTGGGCGATCCCGAAGTCGATGATCACGGGCTCGCCGTCGACGAGCATCACGTTGCCGGGCTTGAGGTCACGGTGGACGACCGCGGCCGCGTGTATGGCCGACAACGCGTTCGCCAGGCCGACGGCGAGGCGGCTCAGCGCGCGCCCACGCAGCGGCCCCTCCCGGTCCACCACCTCGTCCAGCGGACGGCCGGGCACGTACTGTGTTACCACGTACGGGACCTCGCCGGTGACGTCGGCGTCCAGCACCCCGGCGACGTGCGGGCTACGGACGCGGCGCATGGTCTCGACCTCGCGGACCAGCCGGCGCCGCGCGACCGCATCGCCGGCGATGTGCGGGCGCAGCACTTTGATCGCGACGACCCGTCCCTCCGGATCACTCGCGCGGTGGACGACACCCATGCCGCCCTCGCCGATGCGGTCCAGCAGCCGGTACGGGCCCAGCCGCTGCCTCATTTCGCTCTGCGCCCCCGCGTCCATATAAACAACACGGTAGCGCCATGAGGTAGCGTCGCCACCCATGGATTCTCGCCTTCGCGCTGTCTGCGACCTGATGGTCGCGGGCGTCCGGGAAGAAGCCGGGCTACACGAGTACGACGGCCAGATCCAGGATCTATCGCCGGAGGGCGTGCAGCGCGGGCTTGGCCGGGTCGAGGAGTTAACCCGGCAGGGCGAGCGCCTACCCGATCCGCACGACGAGGCACACCTCGCGGCGTTCGAGGATTACCTCCGCGTGCTGTACGGGGAACTGGAGCTGCACCGGCGCAGCCCGCTCCTGCACCTCGAAGCCCTGGACCTCGCCTGCTACGACCGCGAGTACGCGCCGGCACGGCGGCGGGCGGAGGCGAAGCGCCGGCACCTTGCCCTGTGGCCGGATGCGGTGGCGAACGCCATCGCGTCGCTCGACGCGCTGAGCGCACCGGTCGCCGAGGCGCTGCTGCCCGCCGTGGAAGGGCTCGCCGAAGGCATCCCCGCGGACGCCGGCGAGCTGCGCGAACCTGCCGTCACGGCACACCGGCGGCTGGTCGCCCACCTGGAGCGGGCCGCCGAACGCGGCGAGCCGGACGCGGCGCTGGGAGCGCACGGGCTGGCCCGGCTGATGGGCAGCAGCGAGGCCATGCAACTGGATCTGGCCCGGGTCGCCGAGCAGGCGGACCAGGAGCGGAACCGCCTCGTGGCCATGCTGGAGGAGGCCGCGCGCCGGATCGATCCGGAGCGTCCGCCGCTCGACCTGGCCCGCTACCTGGTGCTCGACCATCCCGACATCGACGGGGTTCTCGACGAGGCTCGCCGCTGCACCCAGGAGGCCATCACGTTCACCAGGACGCGCAACCTGGTGCCCCACATCGACGGAGACTGCCGGGTCGGGCTGGCTCCGGAGTCGCGACGCTGGGCGATGGCCATGATGACCTGGGCGGCACCCGAGGAGCGGGACGCGCCCTCCTGGTACCACATCACCCCGCCGGACCCGTCCTGGCCGACCGACGACGTCGAAGAATGGCTGGAGGTCTTCAGCGCGACGACGTTGCCCGCCATCACCGTGCACGAGGTCGCACCCGGGCACTTCGCGCACGGAAGGGCGCTGCGGCGCGCGTCCACCCAGGTACGCCGCATCCTGCATTCGAGCACGTTCGGCGAAGGCTGGGCGCACTACGGGGAGGAACTCTGCGTCGAGGAGGGCTTCCTTGCCGACGACCCCCGGTTCGCGTTCGGCGTCTACCTGGAGGCGCTGGTCCGGGTGACCCGACTGGCCTGCGCCATCGGGATCCACACCGGCGCGATGACCGTCAACGAGGCGGCGAGGCGGTTCAGCGAAGACACCAACCTGAGCGGCCCGGCGGCGCTCTCCGAGGCTCGGCGCGCGACGTTCGACCCCACGTACGGCCGCTACACCTGGGGCAAGCTGGTGCTCCGCGAGCTGCGGGAACGGGCCCGGGCGCGCTGGGGCACGACGTACAGCCACCTGCGGTTCCACACGGCACTGCTGGACCTGGGCTCCCCGCCGCTCGGGCTGCTGGACACGGCGCTGGACCGCGGCTGAGCTCCCCCTTCTGCCCGTGATACGAGGATGGGCTGACCCCCCGCTAGTGTCCTGCGCCTGAAGTTCGACGAGATAATGTACGGTCTCTGTCATGCCTGGACGTGGCCGCCCGAAAGAGCCGCTGGTGTTGTCGGGGGAGGAGCGGGAGACGCTGCTGCGCTGGTCGCGCCGGGCGAAGTCGT
>WHSR01000071.1 GCA_009379995.1 Streptosporangiales bacterium | reverse complement strand
GCGCGTAATGACAGACTGGATGCCCAACGGAGTCCCTCGCCAGACAGCGATCTTGGTCGACGCAGTTCTAGCAGGGACTCCGTTGCCTGTCTCAGCCGGCTTGACGGCCGCATCCGAATCTTTAACTACACGGCCTTGGGCTTAGCCCCGCACCCTCTCTTCTTGCCCGTGATCTTGCAGAAATTCAAACCGGCCCCGGTTTGAATTTCTGCAAGATCACGGGGGAGGGGGCAACGGTGGGCCCCCGAACAATCGAGTACGCGGCGGATGGCAGGATGGCAGGGAACCGGACGTCCGAGGCTGCGGGGAGAGAGAGGTTGCCTCAGAAGCGACTGCCGCCGGGTCAGTACGTCTCCCACGAGTGGCCGGTCCTGCACTACGGTCCGGTACCCAAGTTCGATCCGGACACCTGGGACCTCCAGGTCTTCGGGGCCACCGCCTCCGGCCAGGAGCACCGCTGGGGGTGGGAGGACTTCTCGGCGCTGCGGCGCCGGGTCCTCGTCGCCGATCTTCACTGCGTCACCAAGTTCTCCGTGCTCGACAACGAGTGGGAGGGGGTACCGGCCTCGGTTCTCCTCGAGCTCGCCCCGCCCGAACCGGGGGTCACCCACGTCATGGTGTGGGCCGAGTACGGCTACAGCGCCAACATGCGGCTGAGTGACTTCGCGGCCGACCACACCCTGTTCGCGATACACCGCAACGGCGAACGCCTGGCGCCCGAGCACGGCTATCCCGTCCGGCTGGTGGTGCCGCACCTGTACGCATGGAAGAGCGTCAAATGGGCGCGGGGGGTCGAGTACGCGGTCGGCGAGCCCCGCGGCTTCTGGGAGGAGCGCGGCTACCACAAGATCGCCGACCCCTGGCGCGAGCAGCGGTACGCCTACCAGGAGCTCACCGGCGAAGACACTTGAGCAGCTCGATGTCCCGGCGGTGCGGCCCGGCCTTGCCCGGTGTCTCGACGATCACCGGGACGCCCTCCGTCACGGGGTGGCCGAACAGCTCGGCAAACGGCCGTTCGCCGATGTGACCCCGACCGATGTTCGTGTGCCTGTCGCGGCACGATCCGCACACGTCCCCCGAGTCGTTGGCGTGGACGAGCTTGAGGCGTCCGGCGCCGACCCAGTCCTCCAGGGTCTCCAGGACGGCTCGTACGCCGCCCGGCGCGGTGAGGTCGTGGCCCGCGGCAAAGGCGTGGCAGGTGTCGAGGCACACGCCGACCCGTGGGTGGCGGTCGAGGACCTCCAGGTACGGACCCAAATCCTGCACCCTCGCGCACAGCATCTGCCCCTGGCCGGCCATCGGCTCCAGCAGCAGGTCGGGGCCGTCGTCCGGAATGCCGTCCAGGAGGGGGAGGAGGCTGTCCCTGACCTGGCGCATGGCCAGGCGATACCGGTCCGGCAGCACCGCCGATCCGGTGTGCACGACGACGCCGCGGGCGCCGATCTCGTACCCGCGCCGAAGGGCGTGCCGGAGCGCCGCAACGGACCGGCGCCGCGTCTCCCGGTCCGGTGATCCCACGTTCACCAGGTACGGCGCGTGAACGAAGACCGGGAGCCGGGTCCGCTCCACGTGCCCGCGCAGCGTCCGGTCCTCCCGGGGCAGCCCCGGGGACAGCGCCCAGCCCCGTGGGTTGCCGACGAAGACCTGCACCGCCTCCGCCCCGACCTGCTCGGCGTAGCGGAGGCCGCCGGTGGCCAGACCGGAGACCACCGGCACGTGGGCCCCGATGGGCTGGTTGACACGCTGGGGCACGGTCGCGGACGCCCGTCAGAGGGCGACGATGGTGATGGTCGAGCCCTTCGGCACCCGTCCCGTGGGGCGTTGAAGCCGTACCCGGTCACCGCCGAACTGATGCTCCTTGACCTGGAATCCCGCGTCTTCGAGGCGTTCCGTTGCCTCGTCGATCGGCATGCCGAGCACATCCGGCACCGTGACCATCGGCGGCCCCTTGGACACGGTCAGGCTAATCGTGCTCCCCTTCGCCGCCCCACCCCGGGCCGGGTCCTGAGCGACCACTCGGCCTTTTGGGTAGGCCTCGCTGTACTTTTCGGTGACGTCGATGTCGAAGCCCCGCTCCTTCAGGGCCTTCTCCGCCTCCTCGAGGAGCGTGCCCCGTACGTCCGGGATCGGGACACCCCGGCTGACGACAATGCGGACGGTGGAGTCGTGCCGGATCTTCTCGCCCGCCGCGGGTGAGGTACGGATGACCTCGCCCTTGGGGACGCTTATGGAGGACGCGCGGCGCACCTTCCCCGGCGTCAGGCCGGCCTCCCGGATCAGACTCTTGGCGTCCTTGAGCTCTTCCCCGCGTACATCGGGCACCGGGATCATCCGAGGTCCCTTGGAGGGGATCAACGTGATCGTGCCGCCCCGGCGCATCATGTCCCCGGCGGCGGGGTCGGTCGCCATCACGTGGTTCTTCGGCACCTCGTCGCTGTTCCGCGCCGGCCCGACCTCGACGCGCAGCCCCATCTGCTCGGCCTTGGCAGTAGCGGCCTGCATGGTGATACCGGTGAGCCCGTTCGGCACCTCGGTCATCAACATCAAGAAGCCCAGCAGCGCCGTTCCGGCCAGCACCACGAGGGCGAGCACGCCGGCGAGCAGGGCGTTCCGCGGGATCCGCCGGCTCCGGGCGGGCGGAGGCGGGCCGGGAGCACCCGCGCGGACCGGAGCCCTTGGTCCGCCGGGTGGGCCGCCGAGCGGCGGGGTGTACGTCGGCGTACCCGGCACCACCAGCGTGTCGTGTACGTCGCGGCGGATCACCTCGGTCGGCATCTCGCCGCCGGCTATGGCGAGGTGGTCGGCGTTCTCCGGCGCGGGCGGAGGAGGCGGAAGCGTCCGGCGGGCGGCGATCGCGACGCCGAGCAGCTCGTTGGCGTCGGCGGGGCGTTGCGCCGGCTCGCGGCCCGTCGCCCGGACCACCAGGTCGTCCAGGGCGGGCGGCAGCCCCGGCATGAGGCTGGAGGGCGGGGGGACGGAGTTGTTGACGTGCTTGTAGGCCACCGCCAGAGGCGTCTCCCCGTCGAACGGCCGGCGCCCGGTGAGCAGCTCGAACAGCATCACGCCGGCCGCGTACACGTCCGAACGCTGGTCGGCGACCCCGTGCTCGACCTGCTCGGGAGACAGGTAGCCGACGGTGCCGATGAGCAGACCCGAGGTCTTCGTATGGTTCGAGGAGACCACGGCCCGGGCGAGCCCGAAGTCGGTGACCTTCACCTGCCCGTCGTCGGCGAGGAGCACGTTCTCCGGCTTCACGTCCCGGTGCACCAGGTCCGCGCGGTGGGCCGCGCCCAGCGCGGCGAGCACCGCCTCGATGATGGGTAGCGCCCGGTGCGGGCCGAGCGGTCCGCGCTCGTTGAGCAGGTCCCGCAGCGTGCGCCCGGGCACGAACTCCATGGCCAGAAACAGGTGACTGCCATCCCGGCCCTGGTCGTAGACGCCGACGACGTTGGGGTGAGACAGTCGAGCCGCGGACTTGGCCTCGCCGATGAACCGGTGCACGAACTCTTCGTCGTCCGCCAGCGTCGGGTTCATGACCTTGAGCGCGACCGTGCGGTCGAGCCGGGTGTCGAGGGCTAGGTAGACGGTGCCCATCCCGCCGCGGGCGAGACGCGATTCAACTCGGTAGCGCCCGTCAAGCACATGCCCGACGAGCGGGTCCGAGAGGATCGTGCCCACGGGCCAGAGTGTAAGGGTGAAAGCCGCGATCGTTCCGGAGGAAGCGGCAACGACACGTTCTGTGGCAGCCTGCTTACAAGGGGTCAGGCGACTCCGGGCCCGACCTCTTGCTCCGCGGGCAGTTCGGAGGTAAGGGGACGCCAGTTCGGGCCGAGTTCGTGCATGCGCTTGAGCTCGGCGACCCCGCCGAGCCAGCCGGCCTCGTGCTGCGCGGCGTTGTCGAGTTCGTCGTCGGCGAAGCCGCTTTCGCCCTGCGGTGTGTAGCTGGAGGCGATGAGCGCAACCGTTGGCAGCCTCACCCCGGGTCGTACCTCGAAGGAGCGGGTGGTCGTCCGGGATTCGGGTTCGATGAGCGCCGGGTCACGGCTCTCCCTGCCGAGCTACACCGTGTTGGACGTCTGCGGCACCATCAACGTGACCGGCTCGGGCTCCGGCGACCAGGCGGTCGTCTACGCCCGCGGCGTGACAGACGTCGAGGTCCAGCACCTGAACGTCACCGGCGCTCCGCTGTACGGGATCTTCGTACGGAACGGCACCAACATCACGCTCGGGCAGATAGACATGCGCCTCTCCGGCGGCCTCGGGATCCGCATCGACAACCACGGGGACCGCGGCGTCCGCACCCGCAACGTCCGGATCGACAACGTCTATGTCTCCGGGACCAGCAGTCACGGCGTCGAGACATACGGGGTCGACGGGCTGACGGTCGGCACCGTGGTGGCCCGCAACACGGGGTACTCCGGGTTGCTGCTGAACGACACCATCAACGCCGAGGTGGGTACGGTCGACGCGGACGGAGCCGGCACGGGCACCGGCTACGCGGCATTCCGGACGGCGAACCGAAACGGCCGAATCGGCGACAGCTACCCCACGAACATCCACGTGGGGCAGGTGATCGCGCGAGGCGGTGGGCGCGGCGTCTTCTGCGTCCCGGAAAGCGGCGGTCTGGTCATCGACCGCGTAGATATCGCGGACACCGGCAGCAACGCCATGCTGATCGAGAACTGCTACAACGTGACCATCGCGGTCCAGAGCGGCAGCGTGACCGGCCCCGGGGACGTCCGGCTCGCCGCACGGTCCGAGTTCCCCAACAATTCCGAAGTCACGATTCAGAACCTCACGGTTACGAACTCTGCCATCAACGAGAACCCCTGCGGCGAGAACATCACCATTCGTAACAACACCCTCGTCAACAGCAGCCTCAACGTGTGTTGACCCGCACGTTCAGGGCTTGCGGCCGACCGCGCAGAACGCGTCGACCTCGTCGAGGCTGTCGAAGGGTTGGGTTCGGGTCGCCACCGGGGTGTTGCCGGATTCGTTCCACACCTGGGCGATCCGGTCGGAGGCCTCGCGGTGGACGACGTTGGTGCCATCGTAGAAGGCCAGGTAGCTGCCGGACGGCGGGGCGTCGAGCAGCCGCCGGACGATTGCGTACGCCTCGTCGTTGTCGGTGATGAACTCCACGATGCCCATCAGCATCAGCGCGATGGGTTGGTCGAAGTCCAGCGTCCGCGCCGCCTCCCGCAGGATCGTGTCCGGGTCCCGCAGGTCGGCCTCGATGTAGTCGGTGACGCCCTCTAGGGTGCTGGTGAGCAGCACGCGGGCGTGCGCGCGCACCAGCCGGGCCACGTCCGGCAGCATCGCGAGGATCTGGTCGCCGACCTGCCGGTCGACCTCGTAGTTGTCCTTGTCGCCCAGCCAGTAGTTCCAGATCCGGGCCACATGCGCCACGTTCGGGTCAACCCCCGGCGGCACCTTCTCGCCGGCGGAGCCGGGGGAAGCGTCATCGGTCACGGGAGTCCTTCTTCGCCTGCCGGATATGGGCTCGGGCTATCCATGTATTCTGCGTGACGCCGCCCGAGGCGGGACAGATGCGCTCGCGGAGAGCTGGTCGCGGGCCCAGGCGCGTGCCCGCGCCAGGTCGTCGACGGCGAAGGTGGGGCAACCCCAGATCTTCGCGCCGGCCCTGATCGTCTTGGTGTTGTCGTGCAGCGCGTGGGCGGGCATCACCACAACCAGGCCGCGGCAGCGTTCGGCGAGCCCGGGACGCAATTCCTTCACCAGGCGGACGTGCTCGACGGTGCCGCGCATCCGTGGCCGGCGCACCGGGACCTGGGGTATCTCCACCACCGCAGCGAACGGCTCACCGCGATCCAGCGCCTGGCGCAGCGCCTGCGCGACGACGGTCCGTGCCTCGTGGGCCGACAGGTCTCCGGTCCGTACCTCGAGCAGCGGCCAGTCGGCCCAATCGACGAACTCAGCCACCGTGCCATGCCTCCCGGATCAGAATTTAGGTAAGGCAAACCTGAATTAGGATCCGCGCTCGCTCAAGACGCCCGGGAAAGGCGGGACGGGGGCGAGGGTCAGACGGGTATCTCGGCGCGGCCGAGCGTGGGCGAAGACGCCTCCGCGTAGCGGCGGCGGGGGATCCGGCCCGCTAGGCGAGCCATCCGGCCCGCCTCCACCGCCTTGCGCATCGCCTCGGCCATCAGTGCGGGCGAATGGGCCCGGGTGACCGCCGAGGCGAGCAGCGCCGCCTCGCAGCCGAGCTCCATGGCGAGGGCGGCGTCGCTGGCGGTGCCGATCCCGGCGTCCAGGATGACCGGTACGGACGCCTGCTCCACCATGAGCTCGATGTTGTGCGGGTTGCGGATGCCCAGCCCCGAGCCGATGGGCGACCCGAGCGGCATGACCGCCGCACAGCCGACCTGTTCGAGGCGGCGGGCCAGCACGGGGTCGTCGTTGGTGTAGGGGAGTACGACGAAGCCCTCGTCGACGAGCCGCTCGGCCGCGTCGAGGAGCTCGACGGGGTCGGGGAGCAGGGTGCGTTCGTCGGCGATCACTTCAAGCTTCACCCAGTTGGTGTCCAGGGCCTCGCGGGCCAGCCGCGCGGTGAGCATGGCCTCGCCGGCCGTGAAGCACCCGGCCGTGTTGGGCAGTACCCGGATGTCGCGGCGGAGCAGGAGGTCGACGATCGAGCCGCGGGCCGAGGGGTCGACCCTGCGCAACGCCACGGTGGTGATCTCTGTGCCCGAGGCGGCCAGGGCCTCGTCGAGCGCCTCCAGGCTGGTGGCCCCGCCGGTACCCATGATGAGGCGGGAAGTGAAGGACTCTCCCGCGATGACGAGCGGATCCTTGACATCCATCCTTGGCTAGCCTCCCTGCACCGCTGTCAGCACCTCGATCCGGTCGTCGTCGTGAAGGGCGGTGGTCTCCCAGTCCCCGCGGGAGACCACGGCGTCGTTCACGGCGACGGCGACGCCGCTCGGCGCGTGGGTGAACGACCGGACCACCGTGGCGACCGTGGCGTCCTCGTCGAACTCGTGCGGTGTCCCGTTGACCACGACCTTCATGCACGTGCTCCCTCGAAACGTTCGAAACGGCGAGGTGAGAAGTCCGCGACCTCCCTGGGCGGGCGTCCGGTGACGATGATCTCCGCCATCGCGTCAGCGGTCACCGGGGTGAGCAGGACGCCGCTGCGGTGGTGCCCGGTCGCCACGTAAAGCCCCGGCAGCGTGGTCGCTCCGATCACCGGTGCGTTGTCCGGTGACCCCGGACGCAGCCCGACCCGCGTCTCGGTGAGCTCCAGCTCGGTGATCCCCGGCAGCACCGCAGAGGCATCCCTGAGCAGCCCGTACACGCCCCCGGCGGTGACCCGGGTGTCGTAGCCCATCTCCTCCTGGGTGGCGCCGACGACCACCTCGCCGTCGGCGCGCGGTACGACGTAGACCGCCGAGCCCTGCACCACGCCGCGAACCGTGTAGGTGAGGAACGGCACCGGGGTACGCAGCCGCAGGATCTGGCCCTTGACCGGGCGAACCGGCGGGGACGCGTCCGACGGCACGCCGTCGATCTCCCCGGACCAGCAGCCGGCTGCCAGCACCACGTGCGGAGCGGCTATCTCGACGCCGTCCACCCGCACCCCGACCGTACGATCGTCGGCGGCCAGCAGCCGCTCGGCCCGGGCCCGGAGCAGGCGCACCCCACTCCGCTCCGCCGCGACGAGCAGCGCGCGGGTGAGCAGCCGCGGGTCGATGGAGTGGTCCTCGGGGGCGAACAGCCCTCCACGCACCGAGGGCGCGAGCATCGGCTCCAGCTTGCGGCACTCCCGCCCGGTGAGCCGCTCTAGCCGGATGCCCAGGCTCTGCTGGAAGCGGTACCGGTCGTTGAGCACGGCGAGATCGTCCGCGTCGAAGGCCACCTCCAGCGTGCCCTGGTCGCGGTAGCCGGCGCCGGTCTCGGTCAGCTCCTCCAGTTCGGCGACGAACGCCGGGTAGCGTTCCTTTGAGGCCAGCTCGAGCTGCAGCAGTCGTTCCTCGCCGTACGCCGCCTCGGTGGCCGGCGCGAGCATGCCGGCCGACGCGTACGACGCACCGCCCGCGGGTTCGGGGTCGATGACCGTGACGGTCAGGCCTCGCTGGGCGGCCCGCCATGCGGTCGCGAGCCCGATGACGCCGCCCCCGATGATCGCAACGTCGTACCCGGCATCTGTTGTCATGGGCCGTCTCCCTTCGCCGGCATGATCCGGATCAGGTTCAGCGGTCGATGGCCCGTTCAGCCACCCTCTCAGCCCGGTCGTACCGGACTCCCGCGCCTGTCATAAGTCTCCCCTCGTCCAGTATGCCCGCTCGCGCAAGATTTATGGTGTGGGGGAGCCAGGGACCGGCAGGTGCCCTCCACCATAGATCTCGTGAGGAGTATGGAGAGGATCGTCGTCGCCGGCGCGGGGCTGGGCGGGCTACGCAGCGTGGAGGCGTTGCGCAGGCGCGGGTATACCGGCCGCGTCACGGTCATCGGTGCGGAGCGGCATCTCCCGTACGACCGGCCGCCGCTGTCCAAGGCGGTGCTGAGCGGCAAGGTGGACGACACCACGCTCGAGGCCGACTGGGACGAACCGGATGTGGAGCTGCTGCTCGGCCGGCGCGTCATCGGTCTGCGGGACGGTGTCGTGGAGACCGACGCGGGATCGCTCGACCTCGACGGGCTGGTGATCGCGACCGGCGCGAGCCCGGTGCGGCTCACCGGAGGGCCGTACCGGGTGCTGCGAACCATCGACGACGCCCTTGCGCTCCGCGCCGTGCTGCGGCCTGGTTTGCGGTTGGCGATAGTCGGGGCGGGCTGGATCGGCGCCGAGGCGGCGACCGCCGCTGCCGCCGCCGGCTGCGCGGTTACCGTCGTCGAGGCCGCGCCGGCGCCGCTGGCCACCGCCGTCGGGCCGGAGGTGGGTGCCCGAACCGTCCGGTGGTACCGGGAGTCCGGCATCGACCTGCGCCTGAACGTCGGCGTCGAGGCGATCGAGCCTGGCGGCCTCACCCTGTCCGACGGCGACCCCCTGCCGGCCGACGAGGTACTTGTCGCCGTGGGGGTGCGGCCCGAGGTGGGATGGCTCGCCGGGTCCGGCCTCGCCTTGGACGACGGCGTGGTGGTCGACGAGAAGCTGGCGGCCCGGCCCGGCGTGGTGGCGGTCGGGGACTGTGCCGCCTGGTGGTCGCCCCGCTTCGGGTGCCGGCTCCGGGTCGAGCACTGGGACACCGCGCTGAACTCACCGGAGACCGCGGCCGCGACGCTGCTCGGGGCCGACGACGCCTACGACCCCGTTCCGTACTTCTGGTCGGAGCAGCACGGGCGGATGCTGCAGTACGCCGGCTACCATTCGGTCGGAGAGGAGCTGATCTGGCGCGGCGACCCGGACGGCGACCAGTGGACCGCGTGCTGGCTTCGGGAGGGCGTCCTGGTGGGGATACTCACCGTGGACCGTCCGCGCGACCTGCTGCAGGGACGCCGGCTGATCGGCGCCGGGGGCCCGGTGGACCGAGATCGTCTCGCCGACCCCTCGATCCCGGTCCGCGACGCCGCGCGCTAGTGCCCCCTTGGTCGTGACCAGTTCGAATTTCTGCAAGATCACGACCAAGGGAGGGCGGAGGCGAGCGACGCGCCGCGCTCTGGGGCTCCCGCGCTCGGCCGTTGCGATGGCAGGCTTTGACACGTGAGTGAGATTGACCACGAAACCGACGTGCTGGTGGGCGACTGGCTGACCCTGCCCGAGGTGGCCGAACGGCTGGGAATCAGCGTCGGCCAGGTGAAGCAGCTGCTGCGCCAGCGCAAGCTCATCGGTGTCCAGCGCGAGCCCGGCAGCCAGATGCACGTACCTGCCGCGTTCCTGCGCGGTGACCACGTCCTCAAGGGCCTGCACGGGACGCTTACGCTGCTCGCGGACTCCGGGTACAACGAGGTGGAGTCGCTGCGGTGGCTGTTCACCGCCGACGACTCGCTGCCCGGCACGCCCGTCCAGGCGCTGGCTGAGAACCGCTCTACCGAGGTGAATCGCCGTGCCGAGGTCCTCGGGTTCTGAACGGGCCAAGCGGCAGGCGCGCCTTGCCGATGCCCGCCTGTACCTGTGTACCGACGCCCGGGAGCGCCAGGGAGATCTCGAGGACTTCCTCGACACCGTACTGGCGAACGGGGTCGACATCGTGCAGCTGCGGCAGAAGGGCCTCGAGGCCAGGCAGGAGATCGAATACCTCTCGACCTTTCGGGCCGCCAGCGAACGGCATGGGGCACTGTTCGCGGTCAACGACAGGGCCGACCTCGCGTACGTGGTTCGGCCCGACATCCTCCACCTGGGTCAGGACGACCTGCCGGTGGCTGTCGCCCGGGAGATCTTGGGCGAGGACATCCTGATCGGGCGGTCCACGCATGCGCGGGCCGAGGTGGACGAGGCAGCGGTCGCCGAGGGCGTCGACTACTTCTGCGTCGGCCCCACCTGGCCGACGCCGACGAAGCCGGGACGCCCGGCACCCGGGCCCGAGCTGCTGGCCTACGCCGCGTCGGTGTGTGCCGCCGGGTCCGGCCGACCGTGGTTCGCGATCGGCGGCATCGACCTGGACAGCCTCGACGGCGTGCTGGACCGGGGCGCGCGACGCGCCGTCGTGGTCCGGGCCATCACCGAGGCAGGGGATCCGGGGCGCGCGGCGGCGGAGTTCGCGCGGCGTCTCCATGCTACAGCACAATAGCAGTACTCCCTTTTTTGGGTTCAGCCACTAACCTGGCATGCATGGCCGCGTATCCGAGTCTTCGACCAGACCGACCTCCGATGATCCGGGACCTGCTGGCCGAGGGCGGACAGTCCTTCTCGTTCGAGTTCTTCCCGCCCAAGACCGACGAGGGCGAGCGGAACCTTTGGCAGGCGATACGGGAACTGGAGCCGCTGAGCCCCACCTTCGTCTCCGTGACCTACGGGGCCGGCGGCCATTCGCGTGACCGCACGGTCCGGGTGACCGAGGGGATCGCGGCGAACACCACGCTTACCCCGATGGGTCACCTAACCCTCGTCAACCACTCGGTGGCGGAACTGCGCCACGTCATCGGTCAGTACGCCGATGCCGGCATCCGCAACATCCTCGCGCTCCGTGGGGACCCGCCCGGCGACCCCCAGGGCGAATGGGTACCGCACCCCGAGGGCTTTTCCTACGCCGAGGAGCTGGCGCGTCTGGTGAAGTCCTGCGGCGACTTCTCCGTGGGGGTGGCCGCGTTCCCGGAGAAACACCCACGCGCCCGGGACCACGACACCGACGTACGGTTCCTGATACAGAAGGCCCGGGCCGGCGCGGACTTCGCGATCACCCAGTTCTTCTTCCATGCCGAGGACTACCTGCGGCTACGGGACCGGGTTGCCGCCCGCGGGTGTCACATCCCGATCGTTGCCGGGATCATGCCGGTCACCAACGTCCGGCAGATCCAGAAGTTCGCCCAGCTGTCCGGCGCACAGTTTCCGGTGGACCTCGCCGAGCGTCTGTACGCCGTCGAGGACGACCCCGCGGCGGTACGGGCGATCGGGGTGGACTATGCCAGCAGGCTGTGTGAGCTCCTGCTCGCCGAGGGCGTACCGGGGCTGCATTTCTACACCCTCAACAGGTCCACCGCGACCCGCGAGATCTACCAGCAGCTGGGATTGGGTCAGCGCGGCTTCAGCGGCAGCCGGGAACCCATGACCGCGTAGTCCTCGATGCCGCCGGGAAAGCGGAAGGCGGTGATCAGGTCGACGAACCCGAGGGAGCGGTAGAGCCGGCGCGCCGGCGACTCGACGTCGGCGGTGGACAGGACCACCGTCTGCTCGGTTCGCCCCTCGCACAGCGACGTCATGAGCTCCCGCCCGATACCGCGGCCCTGGTACTCGGGCAGCACATGGATCTCGGCGAGCTCGAAGGAGTCGCCGAGCCAGTTGTCGGCCTCGTCCGGCATGGATGTGGCGAGCCCGTTGGACACCACATCGTGCCACCACTGGCCCGGCCTGCCGGGGAACCCGTAGCAGAAGCCGACCAGCCGTTCGTCGACCAGGGCCAGTAAGGCGCTGAACCCGGGATGCGTGGTGTGCCGTTCGAGGATCGCCCTCCGGCCCGACAGCTGGTCCACCGGCGGTCGCATGGCCGCCGTGTACACCGCCATCGCGGCGTCGAGGTAGCGGCGGAACTCGGATTCGTCGAGCTGGCGCAGCTCGGGTTCGGTCACGCCGCCGAGCTTACCGGCCGGGGCGGCGCGTTCCCGGCGGAATACCGATAGCTTGGTGGTGATGCAGTTAAGGATGCCATCAGTGCGAAACGCCTGTGCGGCGACCGCCTGCGCCGCGATCGTGCTTACCGGATGCGGGTCCGGGCAGTCCGAGACGGCCAGCCAAGCGAGCGAGGATCGGCGTAGCGTCGTGCCCTCGCCGTCGCCCCGGGCCGCCGCGTCGCTGGGCCAGGTGGACGCGGCCGGTCGCCCGTCGTCGTCCGCTTCGCCGCGGTCCGCCGCGGCGTCGTCCACCGAGGCCGTCGAGAAGCCGAGGCGCAAGCCTCGGCCCCTGCGACCCGGTGATCGCGGCCGTGCGGTACGTACCCTGCAGAAACGACTGGCCGAGCTGCACTACGACCCCGGCCGGGTGGACGCGCGGTTCGGGCCGGCGACCCAGCATGCGGTGGTGGGGTTCCAGAAGGTCAACGAGCTGAGCCCGGACGGGGTGATCGGGCCGAAGACGCGCCGCGCGCTGCGTGACCCGGAGGTCCCAAAGCCGCTGGTGCCCAAGGGCCCGGACGAGCGCGTGGAGATCGACCTCGACCACCAGGTGCTGCGCCTCTACCAGGACGGCGAGCTGCGCCTGATCAGTACGATCTCTTCGGGGTCGGGGGAGTACTACTGCTCGGAGGGCCGCTGCCGGTACGCCACCACCCCGGCCGGCAATTTCCGTGCCTACCGGCGGGTGAGCGGCTGGGACCGCTCGCCGCTGGGGGTCCTGTACAACCCGATCTACTTCAACGGCGGGATCGCGGTGCAGGGTTCCCCGTCCGTGCCCACCTACCCGGCCTCGCACGGATGCGTACGGATTCCGATGCACACCGCCGAGATCTTCCCCGATCTGGTAAAGCGTCACGAGCGGTTTTACGTACGGGACTAGGGGATTCGGGACCCAGGGTCGCAGGTCGCCCGCCACGCTGGTCGGGTACGGCTTCCTCGGGCTGATCTGGCAGCCGCTGTGATGGCCGTTGTGGGGGCCGGCGCTGTGGCGGCTCGCCGACCCGCGGACGAGCCCGTGGTGGGCCTGGGAGCCGGTGCTCGCGCTGGTTCCCGCGCTCGACGCGTTGCCGGCAGTCGTTGACGCGCGGCCGTGACCAGTAACGGAACCATCATTCGAGGCTCACCGCGGTCAGGCCGTCCGGCGACACCCAGGCGAAGACGTCTCCCGAGCGGCCCCGGCGAAGTCCGGGGCGGTGCCTGGCCGGCCGGCGGGCTTGCCACCCGGGCCGCACGGCGTCCACTGGTTGACGCGCAGGTAGTCCACGTTTCTGTCCTTGATCTTCTGAGCCGGGGTGTGCTCGCCGTCCTCGACGCACCAACCGACCGTGCGGCCGGCGGGACGCCGCTCGCCGGAATCGAGGTCGAGGAGCACCGTGCCGGACGGCGTGTCGACGGCGGACGTGGTCTCGTCGACGCGGCGCACGCTGTCGTGGTCGAACGCCAGCCCTGGCACCGCGCCAGCATCCCAGGACCAGCGGGTCCTGCCGGTTGCGGGGTCGAAGCCCTCGACGATGACCTGCGCATGGTCCGTCCCCGACGTCCCCGGGACGCGCGAAAAGCCTGGCTGGATCGTTGCCTACTACTACTGCGGGGAGCCGTCGGAGAGGGTTCAGCGGATCCGGCTTGACGCTCGCCGCCAGTGCGGCGTAGCTTAGACCTGTCTCGAACGTACGTTCGAGACAGGTGCAGGGTTAGTTCCGCGCCGAAGGCGGGTTCCCTACGCGGACGCGTTCCTCGACCCGCACGTCCCGTAGGCGAGCAGTGGCTGGCCGGGCCTGGTGAGGGGAAGCACCCGGTCCGGCCAGCGCCGCCGAACGCCGGTCGGTTGGGAGGCTGACGACGATGACGATGATGGGCACCCCTGCTCCTCCGCTGCGCCCGCAGCAGCGCGTTCCCTCGTCCGCGCTGGCGCTGCTTCGGTCGGCGCGCCGGGGGCTGACCGAGGCGAGGGAGGACACCTCCGCCGCCGGCCGATACGCGGCCGCTCACTTGGCTGCCCTGCGCGCCGCGGCGGCGGTCCTGGCCGCCCGCGCCCGACCGGGCGTACCGCGGGGCCGTCGCGGTCCGCGCAGCGTATGGGAGCTGCTGCCGCAGGTCGCGCCGGCATTGGGGGAGTGGGCCGAGTTTTTCGCCGCGGGAGCCGCCAAGCGTGCCGCCGCCGAGGCGGGGCTGCCGCGGTCGGTCACCGTCCGCGAGGCGGACGACCTGGTGCGCGACGCCGAGACCTTCCTTAGGTTGGTCGAGGGGACCTTGGTCCGTCCTCCTGACGGGTAGGGGTGAGGGCGAGTTGCTGTTCCGCAAGGGAGTTCCTGGATGGCATCGCGGCCGGGACCGTGACGTTGGCGTTTCGGCGTTGGGAGCGCAGTCGGGTGCGGGCGGGCGGTCGGCAACGCACGACGGTCGGCGTGGTGGAGATCGACGGTGTTCAAGTGGTCGACGAGTCCGACATCACCGACGGCGATGCCCGCCGGGCCGGCTATCCCTCCCGCGCGGAGCTGCTGGCCGACCTGGCCGGACGGTCAACGGGCGCGGTGCACCGAATCGAGCTCCATCTCGCCGGGCCGGACCCTCGGCTGCGGCTTCGGGAGCAGGCCAACCTCACCCACGGCGAGCTGGTTCAGGTGCGCGAGCGGCTGGCGCGGATGGACCGGACGAGCGGCAAAGACGCATGGACGAACGAGGTGCTGTGCCTGATTCGTGATCATCCAGCCGTCCGGGCTCCGGATCTCGCCGGACAGCTCGGCTGGGACACGCCAACCTTCAAACGGTACGTACGCAAGCTCAAGGAGCTGGGCCTCACCGAAAGCCTGGCCACCGGCTACCGGCTGTCCCCACGGGGCCGCACGGTACTCGGACTCTCCCTTGGCCGTGATCTTGCAGAAACGTCCGAACCAACGAGTGGGCTAAGGGAGGACTAGAACGACTCGACGGCGCGGCGCGCCTCCGGATCCAACACGCCCCAGCCGATGAGTTCCTCGGTGAGGACGCCGGGTGACTTGTCGTAGATCGCCGACAGCGACCGCAGATCCTCCTGCCGGATCGACAGGACCCTTCCGTTGTAGTCTCCGCGCTGGCTTTGGATCGTGGCGAGGTACCGCTGGAGCGGCCCGGCCTGATCCTTCGGCATCTGCTGCAGCCGCTCCAGGTCGATGACGAGACGGGGCGTGGGTCCCAGCGGGCTCGGTGACACATCGCCGGGCAACAGCTCGCTCACCGGCACGCCGTAGAAGTCGGCGAGTTCGGCGAGCTTCTGCACGGTGACGGCGCGGTCGCCGCGCTCGTACGACCCCACGACGACGGCCTTCCATCGTCCGCGGGACTTCTCTTCGACCCCGTGCAGGGACAGCCCCTGCTGGGTGCGGATGGCGCGCAGCCTTGCGCCAAGCGCCTTGGCATACTCCGACGGCATCTTTCGGCCCCCACTGGTATTGATTACGCTCAGTAACGGTAGGTCGGGGCCGGGCACCAGGTCAAGTGATTGCCCAAAAATCGGGACGGACCGGCGCGTCTCGACCATCACGGCTGCTGATCGGCTGATACCGTGAAAACGCCAGACGTCCTTTAAGGCCCGTCCCGTGAGGCGGGAAAGGAGGTCGCATCCTTGACGGCTGCCTCGCGGCCGGTGGCCAGTGAGGGGCGAGACGCCCCGGCCACATCGGCCCGCACCATCCTCGACGCCGCCGATATCCGCCGCGCACTCACCCGGATCGCGCACGAGATCCTGGAGCGGACCAAGGGCGGTCACGACGTCGTCGTACTAGGTATTCCTACCCGTGGGGTCAACCTGGCCCAGCGTCTGGCCGCGCGCCTCACCGAGGTCGAGGACCGTCCGATCCCCGTTGGGTCGCTCGACGTCACGATGTACCGCGACGACCTGCGGCTGCGGCCGGCCCGTGCCCTCGGTCGCACCGAGGTTCCCCGCGAGGGGATCGACGGTCGCGTCGTGGTGCTGGTGGACGACGTGCTGTTCTCCGGTCGGACGGTGCGCGCGGCCCTCGATGCCCTCGGCGACCTGGGTCGCCCGCGCGCCGTGCAGCTCGCGGTCCTCATCGACCGCGGCCACCGCGATCTGCCCATCCGCGCCGACTACGTCGGCAAGAACATCCCGACCTCACTGCGCGAGGTCGTCAAGGTACTGGTGACGGAGGTGGACGGGCGCGACGCCGTGCTGCTCGGCCAGGCCGGCGCCGACCCACGCCACACTCATCGCATCTCCTCGGACGAGTCGGAGGAGGGGGCATGAAACGAGACCTGCTGTCCGCGGGCGAGCTCAGCCGCGACGAGGCCGTGCTCATCCTGGACACCGCCGAGGAGCTCGCCGGCCTCACCGAACGGCCGATCAAGAAGCTACCCACGCTGCGCGGACGCACCGTCGTCAACCTCTTCTTCGAGGACTCGACACGGACCCGCATCTCCTTCGAGGCGGCGGCCAAACGCCTCTCGGCGGACGTGCTCAACTTCTCCGCGAAGGGGTCGAGCGTGTCCAAGGGGGAGAGCCTCAAGGACACCGCGCTGACCCTGGAGGCCATGGGCGCAGACGGCGTCGTCATCCGGCACAGCGCTTCGGGCGCGCCGCACCGGCTCGCGACCTGGGTGCGGGGAAGCGTCATCAACGCGGGCGACGGCGCGCACGAGCACCCCACCCAAGCGCTTCTGGATGCCTTCACCATGCGCCGCCACCTGGGCCGGCTGGAGGGACTGCGGGTCACCATCGTCGGCGACGTCCTGCACAGCCGGGTGGCCCGCTCCAACGTGTTGCTACTGTCCACGCTCGCCGCCGAGACGACACTCGTCGCTCCGCCGACCCTGCTGCCGGTGGCCGTGGAGACCTGGCCGTGCGCGGTGTCGTACGACCTGGACAGCGTCCTGCCGAAGACCGACGTGGTCATGATGCTGCGGGTACAGGCCGAGCGGATGAACGCTTCGTACTTCCCGACGGTGCGCGAGTACAGCCGGCGCTACCGGCTCGACGCGGCGCGGATGGCCCAACTCCCCGACGACGCCATCGTGATGCATCCCGGCCCGATGAACAGGGGCGTGGAGATCGCCGCCGAGGTCGCCGATTCGGCGCGGTCGACGATCGTCGAGCAGGTGGCGAACGGGGTGACGGTCCGGATGGCGGTTCTGTACCTGCTCCTCGGGGGTGCGAAGGCATGAGCGAATGGCTCCTTCGCGGTGTCCGCATACTCGGCGGAGGACCGCGAGACGTGCGCATCCGTGACGGCGTCGTCGCGGAGGTCGGCGAAGGGCTCACCGGATCTGGCGCACGGACCTTCGAAGGGGACGGCCTCGTCGCCCTGCCCGGCCTTGTCGACCTGCACACCCACCTGCGGGAACCCGGCCGGGAGGACGCGGAGACCGTGGAGACGGGTACGCAGGCGGCGGCCCTCGGCGGGTACACGGCGGTTCACGCGATGGCCAACACCGACCCGGTGGCCGACACCGCCGGCGTGGTCGAGCAGGTGTGGCGGCTCGGTCGCGAGGCCGGCCACTGCGACGTGCGGCCGGTCGGCGCGGCGACCGTCGCTCTCGCCGGTGCCCAGCTCGCCGAGCTGGGCGCGATGGCCGACTCGGCGGCCCGGGTCCGGGTGTTCTCCGACGACGGCAAGTGCGTCGCCGACCCCGTGATCATGCGGCGGGCGCTGGAGTACGTCAAGGCGTTCGACGGTGTCATAGCGCAGCACGCGCAGGAGCCGCGGCTGACCGACGATGCCCAGATGAACGAGGGTGAGGTCTCGGCGCGGCTGGGGCTGCGCGGCTGGCCCGCGGTCGCCGAGGAGGCGATCATCGCCCGTGACTGTCTGCTCGCCGCGCACGTCGATTCCCGGCTGCACATCTGCCACGTGTCGACGGCCGGCTCGGTCGAGATCATCCGCTGGGCCAAGAGCAAGGGATGGCAGGTCACCGCCGAGGTGACGCCGCACCACCTGTTGCTCATCGACGAGGCCGCCCAGACGTACGATCCGGTCTACAAGGTCAACCCGCCGCTGCGGACCTCCGCCGACGTGGAGGCACTGCGGCAGGGCCTGTCCGACGGCACCATCGACGCGGTGGCGACCGACCATGCGCCGCACCCGCTGGAGGACAAGGAGGCCGAGTGGCAGGCGGCGGCGTTCGGAATGATCGGACTGGAAGGCGCGCTGTCGGTGGTACAGGAGGCGATGGTCGAGACGGGTCTGCTCGACTGGGCGGGCGTGGCCGATCGGATGTCCGTTCGCCCGGCCCGCGTCGGGCGTCTCGGCGGAGGTCCCGACGGCCACGGAGGGCCGATCGAGGTCGGCGCGGCAGCGAACATCACCCTCGTCGACCCGGCCGCGCGGGTAACCGTCGACCCTTCCACCTTTGCCTCGAAGGGCCGGAACTCGCCGTTCGCGGGAAGGACGCTGCCCGGACGGGTCATCGCGACATTCCTGCGCGGCAGCCCCACGGTGATGGACGGGAAGATCGTATGACCACAGGTCGCCAGCCCGCGTTGCTCGTCCTCGAGGACGGCCGGGCGTTCCGCGGTGCTGCCTACGGCGCCGAGGGCGAGACGTTCGGCGAGATGGTCTTCAACACCGGCATGACCGGCTACCAGGAGACCCTCACCGACCCCTCGTACCACAGGCAGATCGTGGCGATGACCTCGCCGCACATCGGCAACACCGGGGTCAACGACGACGACCCGGAGTCGAGGCGGGTCTGGGTCGCCGGGTACGTGGTGCGCGAGCCGGCCCGGGTCGCGTCGAGCTGGCGTTCGCGGCGCTCGCTCGACGACGAGCTGCGGGCGTACGGGATCGTCGGGATCGCCACGCCCGGAACCCGCGCCCTCACCCGGCACGTCCGGGAGCGAGGGGCGATGCGCGCCGGCCTCAGCACCGTCGAAACCGACCCTGAGGCGTTGCTGGAACGGGTCCTGGCCAGCCCGTCCATGGTCGGGGCCGACCTGGCGCCGGAGGTCAGCACCCCGGAGCCGTACGTCGTCCGGCCGCCGGGCGGCGAGCGGCCCCGGTTCCGGGTGGCCGCCGTCGATCTGGGCATCAAGGCGATGACACCGCGCCGGATGGCCGAGCGCGGCTGCGAGGTCCACGTACTGCCCGCCGCCAGCACCGCCGACGAGATCCTCGACCTGCGGCCCGACGGGGTGTTCGTCAGCAACGGGCCGGGCGATCCGGCCACGGCGGACTACGCGGTTGCCGCGATGCAAGGCGTGCTGTCGTCCGGCATGCCGTTGTTCGGGATTTGTTTCGGCCACCAGATCCTCGGCCGGAGCCTTGACCTCGGCACCTACAAGCTGCGCTACGGCCACCATGGCGTCAACCAGCCGGTGCGGGACCAGCGCACCGGGCGCGTGCACGTGACGAGCCACAACCACGGGTTCGCGGTCGACGCGCCGACCGAGGGTCCCTTCGAGACGCCACACGGCCGTGCGGAGGTCACGCACGTCGGCCTGAACGACCGCGTGGTCGAGGGCCTGCGCTGCCTGGACGTACCGGCCTTCGGTGTTCAGTACCATCCGGAGGCGGCGCCCGGCCCGCACGACGCGACCGAGCTGTTCACCCGCTTCTGCGAGCTCATGGAGCAGCGGAGGCCCTCCATCGCTGGCGCAGGGTAGGGACACATGCCGCGACGTCAGGATCTGCGTTCGGTTCTGGTGATCGGCTCCGGGCCGATCGTGATCGGACAGGCGTGCGAGTTCGACTACTCGGGCACGCAGGCCTGCCGGGTGCTGAAGGCCGAAGGGCTGCGGGTCAGCCTCGTCAACTCGAACCCGGCGACGATCATGACGGACCCGGAGTTCGCCGACGCCACCTACGTCGAGCCGATCACGCCCGAGGTGGTGGCCAAGGTGATCGCACGGGAGCGTCCCGACGCGCTGCTCGCCACGCTGGGCGGCCAGACGGCGCTCAACACCGCCGTCGCGCTGCACGAGTCGGGCGTGCTGGCCGAGTACGGGGTCGAGCTCATCGGCGCCAGCGTCGACGCGATCCGGGCCGGCGAGGACCGCGAGCGGTTCAAGGAGGTCGTCTCCTCCATCGGGGCGGAAAGCGCCCGCAGCGCGATCTGCCACTCGCTCGAGGAGTGCCTGGCGGCCGTCGAGGAGCTCGGGTACCCGGTAGTCGTCCGGCCGTCGTTCACGCTCGGCGGCGCGGGCTCCGGTATGGCGATGGGCGAGGACGACCTGCGCCGGATCGCCGGCATCGGGCTCGACGCGAGCCCGATCTCCGAGGTCCTGCTGGAGGAGGCGGTCCTCGGCTGGAAGGAGTACGAGCTCGAGCTGATGCGCGACCACCACGACAACGTGGTGGTGGTCTGCTCGATCGAGAACGTCGACCCGATGGGCGTGCACACCGGCGACTCGGTGACCGTCGCGCCCGTTCTGACGCTGACCGACCGCGAGTACCAGCGGATGCGCGACGTCGCCATCGCGGTGATCCGGGCCGTCGGTGTCGACACCGGCGGGTGCAACATCCAGTTCGCCGTGCACCCAGAGACCGGGCGCATGGTGGTCATCGAGATGAACCCGCGGGTGTCGCGCTCCTCGGCGCTCGCCTCGAAGGCGACCGGCTTCCCGATCGCCAAGATCGCAGCGAAGCTCGCGGTGGGCTACACCCTCGACGAGATACCGAACGACATCACCCAGGAGACGCCGGCGAGCTTCGAGCCCAGCATCGACTACGTGGTGGTCAAGGCGCCGCGCTTCGCGTTCGAGAAGTTCCCCGGCGCGGATCCGACGCTCACCACCCACATGAAGTCGGTGGGCGAGGCGATGGCGATCGGCCGGTCGTTCCCGGAGGCGCTGCAGAAGGCGCTGCGCTCGCTGGAGAAGCCCGGGGCTGTGCCCTCCTGGGCAGGCTCGCCGGGCGACCGGGACGCGCTTCTGGCGGCCTGCCGGACGCCGCACGACGGCCGGATGTGCACCGTCCAGCAGGCGCTCCGGGCCGAGGCCACGGTCGCCGAGCTTCACCGGGCGACCGGCATCGACCCGTGGTTCCTCGACCAGATCGCGGGTCTGAACGAGATCGCCGAGCGGCTAGCCGCGGTGCGTGAGCTGGACGCCGACACGCTGACGGAGGCCAAGCGGCACGGCTTCTCCGACGCCCAGATCGCGGAGATCCGCGGGGGCACCGAGGCGGAGCTCCGCGCGTACCGGCACGCGCTGGGCGTCCGCCCCGTCTACCTGACAGTGGACACCTGCGCGGCGGAGTTCGCCGCGCAGACGCCGTACCTGTATTCCTCCTACGACGAGGACACCGAGGTGCCGGGAGGCGACCGGCCGAAGGTCATCATCCTGGGCAGCGGTCCCAACCGGATCGGGCAGGGCATCGAGTTCGACTACGCCTGCGTGCACGCGTCGTTCGCGCTGGGTGGCGCCCCCGACGGCGCCGCCTACGAGACGGTGATGGTCAACTGCAACCCGGAGACGGTCTCCACCGACTACGACACCAGCGACCGGCTGTACTTCGAGCCGCTGACCCTCGAGGACGTACTGGAGATCGTGCACGCCGAGCAGGCCACCGGCACGGTCGCCGGAGTGATCGTCCAGCTCGGCGGGCAGACGCCGCTGGGCTTGGCCCAAGGGCTCAAGGATGCCGGGGTACCCATCGTCGGGACCAGCCCGGAGAGCATCCATCTGGCCGAGGATCGAGGGGCGTTCGGCCGGGTGCTTGCCGAGGCCGGGCTGCGCGCGCCGAGACACGGGACCGCGACGTCGTACGAGGAGGCCCGCCGGATCGCCGAGGAGGTCGGCTTTCCGGTCCTCGTCCGTCCCTCCTACGTTCTCGGCGGCCGCGGCATGGAGATCGTGTACGGCGAGTCGATGCTCCGCGACTACCTGAAAAAGCAGGGTTCGACGGCATTCGAGCGCCCGGTGCTGGTCGACCGCTTTCTGGACGACGCGATCGAGATCGACGTGGACGCCCTGTTCGACGGCGAGGAGCTGTACCTGGGCGGAGTCATGGAGCACATCGAGGAGGCCGGCATCCACTCCGGCGACTCGGCCTGCGCGCTCCCGCCGATCACCCTCGGCCGCGAGGACGTCGACCGGATCCGCGAGGCCACCGAGGCGATCGCCCGCGGGGTGGGCGTCCGTGGGCTGCTCAACGTCCAGTACGCGCTCGCCGCCGGCATCCTGTACGTGCTCGAGGCGAACCCCCGTGCGTCCCGTACGGTGCCGTTCGTCTCGAAGGCGACGGCGACCCCGCTCGCCAAGGCCGCCGCCCGGATCATGCTCGGCGCGACGATTTCCGAGCTGCGTGCCGCGGGTCTGCTCCCGGCGGCCGGCGACGGCGGTACGTTGCCGACGTACTCACCGATCGCTGTCAAGGAGGCCGTGCTGCCGTTCAACCGGTTCCGCACCCCTGACGGGCAGGGCGTCGACACGGTGCTCGGCCCGGAGATGCGGTCGACCGGGGAGGTCATGGGCATCGACGAGGTGTTCGGTACGGCGTTCGCCAAGTCGCAGGCCGCTGCGTACGGTCAGCTGCCGACCAAGGGGCGCGCGTTCGTCGCCGTCGCCAACCGCGACAAGCGGGCCATGGTGTTCCCGGTAAAGCGGCTCGCCGACCTCGGCTTCGAGATCCTGGCCACCCGCGGCACCGCTGAGGTGCTGCGCCGGCACGGCGTGGTGGCCCGGGTGGTGCGCAAGCACAGCGAAGGCCCCGGCGCGAACGGCGAGCCCACCATCGTGCAGCGCATCCTGGACGGCGAGGTCGACCTGATCGTCAACACCCCGTTCGGCAGTCCTGGGCAGTCTGGTCCGCGGCTGGACGGCTACGAGATCCGCACCGCCGCCGTGCTGCGGCGGGTCCCGTCCATGACCACGATCCAGGGGTTGTCCGCCGCGGTGCAGGGCATCGAGGCGATCGCACGTGGCGAGGTGGGCGTGCGCTCGTTGCAGGAACACGCCGAACGACTCCGGTGCGGGCCGGAGCCAACCATGGGAGGGCTCGCGGACCAGGGGACGGCAGGATCGGTGTGACTGTGAGCGGGACCCCGATTCAGCTGCGCGGCCCGGTGCTGACGAGGCGCCAGGCAGGTGCCTACGTGTCCCTGACCGTGGTCGCACCGGGGATACCCGAGCAGTTCCGCCCCGGCCAGTTCGTCGCCGTCGCGGTGGGCGGGGAGGGGTCCGCCATGCTGTTGAGGCGGGCGTTCTCGATCTTCGATGTCAAGCCCGACCACGGCGGGGCCGTGGAGTTCGTGTTCGCCGTCCACGGCAAGGGTACGGCGTGGCTCGCCGACCGCCGTCCCCGCGACGTGCTGGATCTCGTGGGCCCGCTCGGCCGGCCGTTCCCGCTGCCTCGCTACCCGGCGCATTGCGTGCTCGTCGGCGGCGGGTACGGCAGCGCGCCGCTGTTTACCCTCGCCGACCGGCTGCGGGGTCGGGGATGTCGGGTGGATTTCGTGCTCGGGGCGGCCACCGCGGACCGCGTGTTCGGCGCGCTCACCGCCCGCCGGGTCGGGGAGACGGCGAGGATCACCACCGAGGACGGATCGCTCGGGGCCCGTGGCGTGGTGACCGACGTGCTGCCGTCGGTGATCCGGGAGAGCCAGGGGGACGTGGTGTACGCGTGCGGCCCGATGCCGATGCTGCGTGCGGTGAGCGCCCTCGCCGCCCGGGCCGGCATCCCAGCACAGGTCGCCGTCGAGGAGACCATGGCGTGCGGCATCGGTGTGTGCATGACCTGTGTGCTGCCGGTGATCGGCGACGACGACATCACCCGGATGGTGCGGTCCTGCGTGGACGGGCCGGTCTTTCGCGGGGACCGGGTGCGGTGGAACGACGCCGGAACGGTGCCACCCGACGCGCTGGGCGCAACGGCGGGGGTGAAGGTGCGATGAGAGCCATGATCCCGTCCTCTCTTGGTCGTGATCTTGCAGAAATTGAAACCGGCCGGTTCGAATTTCTGCAAGATCACGACCAAGACGGCGGAGGTAGGGCAGCCTGATGGATGGCGTCGACATGCGGACCCGGCTCGGCTGGATCGAGCTGCCCAACCCGATCCTCACGGCCTCGGGCTGCGCCGCGTCCGGGAGGGAGATCGCGCAGTTCTTCGACATCGCGCGGCTCGGCGCGGTGGTGACAAAATCGATCATGCTCGCTCCGCGGGCCGGGCGGCCGACCCCGCGGATGGCGGAGACACCGAGCGGCATGCTCAACTCCATCGGGCTGCAGGGTCCGGGGATCGATGTGTTCCTCCGGCGTGACCTGCCCTGGCTGCTGTCCCGGCGGGCGCGGGCGGTGGTCTCCATCGCCGGTGGAAGCGTCGGCGAGTACGCCGAACTCGCCCGCCGTCTGCACGGCGCCCCCGGCGTCACCGCTATCGAGGTGAATATCTCCTGCCCCAACGTCGAGGACAGGGGTGAGGTGTTCGCCTGCAACCCGTTGGCCGCGTCCGACGTTGTGGCCGCCGTTCGTGAGGCCAGCGGGGCGGACGTGCCCGTCTTCGCGAAGCTTTCCCCCGACGTGACGGACATCGTCGAGATCGCCCGAGCGTGCGTGGAAGCCGGAGCCGACGGCCTCTCGCTCATCAACACGCTGCTGGGGATGGCGATCGACACCGAGCGGATGCGCCCGGTGCTCGGTGGGATGACGGGCGGCCTGTCCGGACCGGCGATCCGCCCGGTCGCGGTCCGGTGTATCTGGCAGGTCCACGAGGCGATGCCCGAGGTTCCCATCATCGGCGTTGGCGGGGTAGGCAGCGGGCTGGACGCGCTGGAACTCATCCTCGCCGGCGCGTCGGCCGTCTCGGTGGGTACCGCCATCTTCAACGATCCCGGAGCCTGCATGCGCATCCTGAGAGAGCTGGACGACGCGTTGAGCGAACGTGGCATCGCCCGGCTCGCCGACGTGATCGGCCTGGCGCACAAGCCGTCCGGCCACCCGACGAGCACTGGGCTGGGTCCGGGTCGTCCCGGCGGCCTCTCCTCGCCTGGGCGCCGTCATGTGCTGTTCGAGGAGGATCGGCGGTAATGGCACCCAATCCCGCCCCCATCGCGGTGGCGTTGGACGCTCCGGACATCGAGACGGCTGCCCGGTGGGCAAGCCTCGTCACGCCCCATGTGAGCACGGTGAAGGTTGGGCTGGAACTTTACCTCCGGTACGGGCCCGACGTGGTGGCGAGCGTGCGGGGAGCCAGCCGGGTGCAGGTCTTCTTGGACCTCAAGCTGCACGACATCCCGGCCACGGTTGCCGGCGCGGCACGCGCTGTCGCCCGGCTTCGGCCCGCCTACCTCACCGTACACGCGGCGGGCGGGGCGTCGATGATCCGCGCCGCGGCCGAGGCCGCGCCCGACACCACGATTGCCGCTGTGACGGTCCTCACCTCGCTCGCCGACGCGGATCTCGACGCTGTCGGTCTCGGTGGACCCGCGCTCGACGCGACACGACGGCTGGCGTTGCTGGCCGTTGCGGCCGGCGCCAGGGCGGTGGTGTGCTCCCCACACGAGGTTTCCGCGGTGCGGTCGGAGGTCGGGCCCGATATCACGCTTATCACGCCGGGCGTTCGTCCGGCCGGTAGCTCGGCGGAGGATCAGGCGCGCATCGCCACGCCCGAGGAGGCGGTGGCCGCCGGTGCCGACCTTCTCGTCATCGGCCGGCCCATTACCGGGGCAGCCGACCCGGGGGCGGCGGCCGCCGCGGTCGCCGCGGCCCTGCGTCGCACGGCCGGCGTAGTCCGTTGACCTCGAACACGTCAGGTGGTTCAAAAACCGTACGAATGCGAATAAAATCGCGTCACTCAGCGTGTCTTAACCGTCCCGCAAGGTGAAACAAACCGGTTTGTGATGTGAGAAACAGGCGTCTGCGTTGCCTAAACGGCCTCGGAGTCGCTAGGTTCCCCTCTCGTTCGAACTGTCGTCTGGAAAACCGAGGTGACCCGGCGTGGCTCTTCCGCCCCTAACCCCCGAACAGCGCGCTGCGGCGCTCGAGAAGGCTGCCAAGGCCAGACGAGAGCGTGCCGAGGTCAAGAACCGACTCAAGCACGGGGGTACTTCGCTCGGTGATGTGCTCAGGGAAGGGCAGACCGATGACGTCATCGGGAAGATGAAGGTCTCGGCTCTGCTCGAATCGCTGCCTGGTGTCGGCAAGGTGCGCGCCAAGCAGATCATGGAGCGGCTCGGGATCGCCGAGTCGCGGCGCGTGCGCGGGCTTGGCGCCAACCAGCGTTCTGCCCTGGAGCGCGAATTCGGCAGCGGCGGGGATCGCTGACGACCGCTCCGGAGTACCAAGCGCGACACGGCTCGCTGTTCACCGTCCTGTCCGGGCCGTCCGGTGTGGGCAAGAGCACGGTCGTCGCCGAGCTCCGACGCAGCCATCCAGAGGTGTGGCTGTCGGTCTCGGTGACGACCCGTCCGCCCAGACCCGGAGAGGTCCACGGTGTGGAGTACTTCTTCGCCGACGACGCCGAGTTCGATCGTCTCGTCGCCGCCGGAGAGCTGCTCGAGTGGGCCAAGTTCGCTGGCTACCGCTATGGCACGCCGAGGCGACCGGTGGAGGAACGGCTTGCCGCCGGCATCCCGGTTCTGCTGGAGATCGACCTGCAGGGTGCGCGCCAGGTACGAGCTGCCAAGCCAGATGCGCTGCTCGTCTTCCTGGCGCCTCCCTCGTGGGAGGAACTGGTCCGGCGGCTCACCGGGAGGCGTACCGAATCCCCGGAGGTCGTCGAACGTCGGCTCGATGTAGCCCGGATGGAGCTGGCGGCCGAGCCGGAGTTCGACGTCACCTTGGTGAACACATCTGTGCAGGACGTCTGCAGCCGGCTGGTAGCCTTGATGCTGTCTCCATCCGGTGAGCATGAGCGGAAGGCGTGACGTGGCAGGGAGCACACCCACCCCGGAAGGCATCACCAACCCGCCAATAGACGAGCTGCTCGACGCCGTCGACAGCAAGTACAGCCTGGTGATCATGGCTGCCAAGCGGGCGCGGCAGATCAACGCGTACTATGCGCAGCTCGGCGAGGGGCTGCTGGAGTACGTGGGACCGCTGGTGGAGACCCATGTCCACGAAAAGCCCCTGTCCATCGCCCTTCGTGAGGTCCGGGAGGGGCTGCTGACCGCGGAGCCGATCGAGCCCCAGTCCTAAGCCCGGCTCGGCGACCAGCGGGCGTTGGTGCGGCGAGGAGGCGTCCATGGGACGGCTCGACCGGGCGGAGCGACAGTGCGTCATCCTCGGGGTGAGCGGGGGTATCGCCGCCTACAAGGCCTGTGAGTTGCTACGCCTGTGCACCGAGGCGGGTTACCTGGTACACGTCGTTCCCACCGCCGCGGCACTGCGCTTCGTCGGCGAGGCCACCTGGGCCGCCCTGTCCGGGCAGCCCGTCGCGACCGAGGTGTGGGACGACGTCCACGAGGTGCCGCACGTGCGCATCGGGCGGACCGCCGACCTCGTCATGGTGGCTCCGGCGACCGCCGACGTTATGGCCAGGGCGGCGAACGGGATGGCCGACGACCTGCTGACCGCGACACTGCTCACCGCGCGCTGTCCGGTCGTCTACGCCCCGGCCATGCACACCGAGATGTGGGAACACGCCGCGACGCAGGCCAACGTGGCCACCCTGCGGTCCCGGGGCGCGGTGGTCGTGCCTCCCGCGGAGGGGCGTCTCACCGGGTCGGACACCGGAACCGGGCGGCTACCCGAGCCCGCGGAGCTTTTCGAGGTCGCGCGGCGGGTCCTGGCGCGGGGCACGGCGGGACTGAAGCCTGATCTCCTCGGCCGCCGGGTAGTGGTGTCGGCCGGAGGGACCCGGGAGCACATCGACCCGGTGCGCTTCATCAGCAACCGATCCTCGGGGCGTCAGGGGTACGCGCTGGCCCGAACCGCCGCCGTCCGCGGCGCCGAGGTCACGGTGATCGCCGCCAACGTCGACCTGCCCGACCCGGCCGGCGCGAAGGTGATCAAGGTCACCTCGGCGGAGGAGCTTCGGGCGGCGGTGGTCGACGCCGCGGCCTTCGCCGACGCCGTGGTCATGGCCGCGGCGGTCGCCGACTTCCGGCCGGCCGAGCGGCGGGACATCAAGATCAAGAAGACCGGCGGGGAGCCCGAGCCGATCCGCCTCACCCATAACCCGGACGTGCTGACCGAGCTGTCGGCGCATCGCCGAAGATCGGATCAGGTGGTCGTCGGCTTCGCCGCGGAGACCCACGACGTGATCGCACAGGGGCGGGCCAAGCTGGACCGCAAAGGCTGCGATCTTCTGGTGGTCAACCAGGTGGGCGAGGGTCTCGCCTTCGAGTCACCCGACAACGCCGCGGTGGTGTTGAGCGCCGACGGCTCGGCCGTCGAAGTGCCGCTCGGCCCGAAGGAAGACCTCGCCGACGTCCTCTGGGATCTTGTCGCGGACCGATGGGGGGCCACGGGGGGAGCGGACGGTCGGCGGGGCACCAACTAGACTCACCGGGATAGCGAAGCAGTCGCCGGATAGGAGAGTCGAGCACGTGTCCCGTCGCTTGTTTACCTCCGAGTCGGTCACCGAAGGTCATCCGGACAAGATGGCCGATCAGATCAGCGATGCGATCCTCGACGCGATGATCAAGGATGACCCGAAGAGCCGGGTCGCCGTGGAGACGCTGATCACCACAGGGCAGGTGCATGTCGCTGGCGAGGTGACCACCGAGACCTATGTCGACATCCCGAGCGTGGTCCGGGAGAAGATCCTGGAGATCGGCTACGACTCGTCGAAGAAGGGTTTCGACGGCTCCTCGTGCGGCGTCTCGGTGTCGATCGGCGCCCAGTCGCCCGACATCGCCCAGGGCGTCGAAGACGCCTACGAGCACCGTGAGGGCGAGGGCCACGACGAGCTCGACCTGCAGGGCGCCGGTGACCAGGGCCTGATGTTCGGCTACGCCTGCCGGGAGACGGACGAGCTGATGCCGTTGCCGATTACCCTCGCGCATCGGCTGGCCGCCCGGCTGGCCGACGTACGGAAGCAGGGGATCATCCCGTACCTGCGTCCGGACGGTAAGACGCAGGTGACCATCGAGTACGAGGGTGACCGACCGGTCCGAGTGGACACCGTCGTCGTGTCCAGCCAGCACTCCGCCGACATCGACCTCAAGACGTTGTTGATGCCCGACGTCAAGGAGCACGTCGTCGAGCCGGAGCTGCGGGCGCTCGACATCGACGTTGACGACTACCGCCTGCTCGTCAATCCGACCGGCCGGTTCGAGGTCGGCGGGCCGATGGGGGACGCGGGGCTGACCGGGCGCAAGATCATCATCGACACCTACGGCGGGATGGCGCGGCACGGCGGTGGCGCGTTCTCCGGCAAGGATCCCTCCAAGGTCGACCGCTCCGCGTGCTACGCGATGCGGTGGGTGGCCAAGAACGTCGTCGCGGCCGGCCTCGCCGACCGGTGCGAGGTGCAGGTGGCCTACGCCATCGGCAAGGCCCAGCCGGTGGGTGTTTTCGTTGAGTGCTTCGGCACGGAGAAGGTCCCGGTCGACAAGCTGGAGGAGGCCCTGTTCGAGGTCTTCGACCTGCGCCCGGCCGCCATCATCCGCGATCTGGATCTGCTCCGGCCGATCTACGCGCAGACCGCCGCCTACGGCCACTTCGGCCGCACCGAGATGGACTTCTCCTGGGAGTCCACGGGGCGGGTGGAGGCGCTGCGCCGCGCCGTCGGCGGCTGAGGCTCAGCGGTGATCGCGATGTCGGTCTCGCTGATCGCCAGTCTGGCGGTGGCCGGACTCTTCGTGCTGGGTGGCACCGTGGGCGTGATCTGGATGCTCCGCAGGTCAAAGAATTGGTACCGCCCGGGCGAGGCACCTGTCGAGCAGTCGTGGAAGCACACCCGCCCTCCCGACGGGGGCGCGTGGTGATCCTGATCACCGGCAGCCGCGCGATCGTCCGCTTCGGCGAGACGGCTCTGGTAAGACAAGGCCATGGCCAAGGCGAGGGGGCGGGCATCGCGGGCATCCGGTGCCGCGGCAACGCGTGAGCCCGCGGCAACGCTGCCGATAGCGCGCGTCGCCGTGGACGTGTCGCTGGCTCACCTCGATCGGCCCTTCGACTACCTGGTGTCGGCGGAGCAGGACGGGGACGCGGTGCCGGGGTGCCGGGTACGGGTCCGTTTCGCCGGCCAGCTGGTGGACGGCTACCTCCTGGAACGCGTCGCGGACAGCGAGCACGAGGGCCGGCTGGCGTACCTGAGCCGGGTCGTCTCACCCGAGCCGGTGTTGACGCCGGAGATCGCCGCGCTCGCCCGGGAGGTGGCCGACCGTTTCGCGGGCACGCTCGCCGACGTGCTGCGCCTGGCGATCCCGCCCCGGCACGCCAGGGTGGAGGCGGAAGCCCAGAAGGGCGGGCAGTCGGTCGCGGCCCCGCCCCCGCGTCCTGACCCCGGGCCGTGGGAGGCGTACCCGGCCGGCCCCGCCTACCTGAAAGCCCTGGCACGCGGGGACGCGCCGCGTGCGGTGTGGACGGCGCTGCCCGGAACCCGCTGGGCCGACGCCGTGGCGAGCGCCGTGCGGGCGACCCTGGCGAGCGGCCGTGGCGCGGTGGTGGTGGTACCCGACGGCCGCGACGTGGCCTGCGTCGAGTCCGCGCTGGCCGGGACGCTGGCTCGCGACCAGTATCTCGCGCTCACCGCGGAGCTGGGGCCGGCCGAGCGGTACCGGCGCTGGCTGGCCGTGCGCCGCGGCGCGGTTCCCGCGGTGGTGGGCAGCCGCGCCGCGATGTTCGCCCCCGTGAACGATCTCGGTCTGGTGGTCCTCTGGGACGACGGGGACGACCTGCACGCCGAGCGGCGCGCCCCGTACCCCCACGCCCGCGAGGTGCTGGCGCTGCGTGCACACCGTGCGGGTGCCGGTGTGCTGTTCGGCGGATTCAGCCGCAGCACCGACACCACGCAGCTGCTCGCCGCCGGGTGGGCCCGCCCGCTCGTTCCCGACCGCGTCACGGCCCGCCGCTCGGCGCCGCTGGTGCGCAGCGTCGGGGACGATGCCGAGCTGGTGCGGGACGAGGCGGCGCGAAGCGCTCGGCTGCCCACCCTCACCTGGGAGACGGCCCGCGACGCCCTGCGTCGGGGGCCGGTTCTGGTGCAGGTACCCCGCCGCGGCTACCTGCCGGCGCTCGCCTGCGAGCGCT
>WHSR01000105.1 GCA_009379995.1 Streptosporangiales bacterium | reverse complement strand
GCCAGCCGGCGGGTGGCAACCGCACCGGCGGGCCAGCACAGCCGGTCCCGCCAAAGGCCCGGCCGGCCGGACACCACCGGACAGCAGCCCCACCTGCTATCGCCCCGGGAACCGGCCCAATTCAGCAGGCTCCTAGCGATGAATGGCCCCCTCACACGGACCTACCGGATGAAGGGCCATTCATCGATCGGATGCCCCGCCGGAGTGGCCCATACCGGCATCGGACCGGTCGGACGGTAACCTGGGAGTAGCCATCGGCGAGGAGCCTCGACGGAGGAGCCTCGGCGAAGGAACTTTGCGCGGAAGGAAGGGAAGACCGCTGGCCCGTATCTCCGAGGGCACCGCGCCTTCACCGTCCGAGCGGGAGACAGGCGTCACGCAGCCGGTCGGCACCACGCAGCGGCTGCGGGTGCGCTATGCCAAGCGCGGCCGGCTGCGCTTCACCAGCCACCGCGACATCGGGCGGGCGATCGAGCGGGCGCTGCGGCGGGCGGAGCTCCCGGTGGCCTTCTCTGCCGGGTTTACCCCACATCCCAAGATCTCCTACGCCGGTGCGGCACCTACCGGAGTGGCGAGCGAGGCGGAATACCTCGAGCTCGTGGTGGCCCGACCGTGCGATCCTCTCTGGGTCCGGGACGCACTGGACTCCGCCCTGCCGGCCGGGATCGACGTTCTGGACGTCGCCTTGGCCGATGGCACCCGCGTCAACGGTGCCGCGGGGACGGGTCTCCCGGACCTCCTCGAGGCGTCGTTGTGGCGGGTCCGTCTGGACGGGGTAGCGCCGGACCTCGCCGAGGCCGCCGTTCGAGCGTTCCTCGCCGCCGACCGGATCGAGGTTGAGCGCCTCACCAAGAAGGGTCGGCGCAGCTTGGACGCCCGGGCTCCGGTAGTACGCCTCGAGGTAGACCGGCGTGGTGAGCAGTCACGGAGCGTACCTTGTGCGATACTTTGTATGGTCGTACGGAACATGACACCAGCCGTGCGACCCGACGACGTGCTGACCGGTCTCCGTCAGGTGGCATCCCTGGCGCCGACGTCGCCACCGGTGGTGACCCGGCTGGCGCAGGGCCCACTAGACGCTACGACCGGAGGGCTCGCCGATCCCCTTGACTGTGGCAAGGAGTCGGATGCGCTCGGCGGCGGGGTACCGTCGGGCGGGTCCGTGGAGGACGAGGACGTTGTCGGCGCCCTACCGCCCCGCTGACGGCCCCGCCGTCGGGGCGGAGGCGCGCATCCACCGACTTGTCGTCGGTGCCTGCCCCGATGTGGGTGCCGGCGCAGACGAAGACGAGCTCCTGTGCGGCGCGCGCAGAGCGCGCGCCCGGGAGCATGACGGGAGAGACTACCCGAATGCTCGAGAACGAGCCGACTGGCGATACCGGAGGTTTCGCCGAAGGCCAGACAACGGAAGAACGAACAGCTGACGCGGGTAATCAAGGAACCGCCAGCCGACCGCCCGGCCCGCCCTCGGCGGATGCCGATGCCGCCGCAGGCGTTGGAGCACCGCCGGCGGACCAGCAGTACGCGGTGCCGGCGGTGACCTTCCAGCCGCCGCCGGTGGTGTTCCAGCCGCCGGACATCCCCCCGCCGAAGATCGGGGACAGCAGCAGGCAGGAGGACGAGGCACCCGGCGACGAAGGGCCGGACGACGAGTCCGGCGCCGACGACCGGCTCGGCCGCCGCCGGCGCCGCCGCGGCGGACGCGGTCGTGGCCGGACCAAGGAAGGCGCCCAGGCCGAGACCGAGGCCGACAAGGACAACGGCCGCGCCGGGCGGGCCGACGAGACTTCGGCCGAAGGGGCCGATCGCCCGGCCGCCGACGCGGGTGACGCCGCGGGCGAGCCCGCCGAGGGCGCCGGACGGCCGGAAGACGACGAAGCCCAGGACGGTGGGGAGCAGCAGCCGCAGGGCTCCACGGCAGCCGGCGTACGACGTCGGCGTCGACGGAGGCGGCGAGGCACCGAGGACCCGGCCGAACTCGGCACCGAGGACCCGCCCAACACGGTCGTCCGGATCCGTGAACCGCGGTCCGACAAGACGAAGGACGACGCCGCGGGTGACGCTGCCGGCGACGATGCGCAGGTTCGGGCGCTGAAGGGCTCGACCCGGCTGGAAGCCAAGAAGCAGCGCCGCCGCGAGGGGCGGGACGGCGCTCGGCGGCGCCCGTCCGTCCTCACCGAGTCCGAGTTCCTCGCCCGGCGGGAGTCGGTCGAGCGGGTGATGGTGGTACGGCAGGCCGAGGACCGCACCCAGATCGCCGTCCTCGAGGATGGGGTCCTGGTCGAGCACTACGTGGATCGTGTGGACCACCAGTCGCACGTCGGCAACGTGTACCTGGGCAAGGTGCAGAATGTCCTGCCGTCCATGGAGGCGGCCTTCGTCGACATCGGTAAGGGACGCAACGCGGTCCTCTACGCCGGCGAGGTGAACTTCGACGCTACTGGCCTGGAGGGACAACCGAAGCGCATCGAGTCCGCGCTGAAGTCGGGCCAGTCGCTGTTGGTGCAGGTCACCAAGGACCCGATCGGACACAAGGGCGCCCGGCTGACCAGCCAGATCAGCCTTCCCGGCCGGTTCCTGGTGTACGTGCCCGAGGGCGCGACCACTGGCATCAGCCGCAAGCTTCCGGACCGGGAGCGCCGCCGGCTCAAGCAGATCCTCAAGCAGTCGATGCCGGACAGCGCCGGGGTGATCGTCCGGACCGCCGCCGAGGGAGCCACCGAGGACGAGCTGTCCCGGGACGTCGCCAGGCTTACCGCGCAGTGGGAGACCATCCAGCGCAAGGCCAAGACCGCCAACCCTCCGACGCTGCTGTACGGCGAGCCCGACCTGACGATCCGCGTCGTCCGGGACATCTTCAACGAGGACTTCGCCGAGCTCGTCGTGTCCGGCGAGGACGCCTGGACCATGGTCGAGGAGTACATCCGCTACGTCGCGCCGCACCTGGAGCCCCGGGTACGCCGGTGGACCAAGAACCAGGACGTCCTGGCCGCCTACCGGGTGGACGAGCAGCTCATGAAGGCTCTGGACCGGAAGGTGTGGCTGCCCAGCGGCGGCTCGGTAGTCATCGAGCGCACCGAGGCGATGACGGTTATCGACGTCAACACGGGCAAGTTCACCGGCCAGGGCGGCAACCTCGAGGAGACGGTGACCAAGAACAACCTCGAGGCCGCCGAGGAGATCGTTCGCCAACTGCGGCTGCGCGACATCGGCGGGATCATCGTCGTCGACTTCATCGACATGGTCCTGGAGAGCAACCGCGAGCTCGTGCTGCGCCGGCTCCTGGAGTGCTTGGCCCGGGACCGTACCAAGCACCAGGTCGCCGAGGTCACCTCGCTGGGGCTGGTGCAGATGACCCGCAAACGGGTCGGCCAGGGCCTGCTGGAGGCGTTCTCCGAGTCGTGCGAGTGCTGCGGCGGCAGGGGGGTGCGTGTGTCGATGGACGCCGTCTCGGGTAAGCCGGAGCGTGCCGGCCGCCGCCGCCGGCGGGGCACACCGGCGGGCGGCGAGTCCCGTACCGAGCCGGCCGAAGGGCCCGCGGAACCGCCCGCCGAGGGACCGGAGGAGTCGCCCGCCGAGGCCGCCCAGGAGGCCGCCCAGGCCGCCGCCGAGCCGGTGGCGTCGACCCTGGAGCCGGTCGAGGCCGAGCCGATCGACGAGGGACCGCGGCGAGGCCCGCATCGGGGCCGGCGGTCCCGCGCCGCGGTGGAGTAGTCCCGGCCAAGAAGACAAGAAAAGGGGTCCGTTCGCCCGATCGGCTGGTGATCGGGTAGGCTTACGGCCTGCCGTGTGAAGGACGCGCCTCGTCTGCTGGCGCCCTTGATCTGGCGGCGGTTATCCGGCGAGTAGGAAGTGAGTTGCGCGGTGTACGCGATCGTCCGGTCCGGCGGTAGGCAGCACAAGGTGGCGGTCGGTGACGTACTCGAGGTCGACCGGTTGAACGGCGACCCCGGGTCCACCGTCGAGCTGCCCGCCGTGCTGGTGGTCGACGACGTGAAGGTGACGGCCGAGCCGGCCAAGCTGGCCCGCTACCGCGTCACGGCCGAGATCGTCGAGGAGACCAAGGGTCCGAAGATCGACATCCTCATCTACAAGAGCAAGGGCGGATACCGCAGGCGGCTGGGCCACCGTCAGCGACACACCCAGGTCAAGATCACCGGCATCGAGACCGGGCGGAAGCGAACGACGAAGAAGGCCGACGACAAGGCCGCGGAGCAAACAAGCGCGGAGAAGAGCTAGGCATGGCACACAAGAAGGGCGCCTCGTCCAGCCGCAACGGCCGAGACTCCAACGCCAAGCGGCTCGGCGTCAAGCGGTTCGGTGGTCAGCTGGTCGGCGCGGGCGAGATCCTGGTGCGCCAGCGTGGCACGCACTTCCACCCCGGTCTGAATGTCGGCCGCGGCGGCGACGACACGCTGTTCGCGCTGATCGAGGGCACCGTCGAGTTCGGCAGCCGGCGTGGCCGGCGCAGCGTGAGCGTTCTCCCGTCGGTGGAGTAGGTTCGCCGACGCGTGACGTGTGACGAGGGCGGACCTGCCGGTCCGCCCTCGTCGTTTTGTGAGCGACGTTCCAGGTGACAAGAGCGACAAGGAGGTGAGGGTCGTGCCGGACGCGGGGGGCGGGCGCAGAGCGCAGGGGGGCGGGTCGAACTTCGTCGACCGTGTGGTCCTGCACGCCAGGGCCGGCCGCGGCGGCAACGGCTGCGCCTCCATCCGTCGCGAGAAGTTTGTACCACTCGGTGGCCCGGATGGGGGCAGCGGCGGGGCCGGCGGCGACGTCGTCCTCGAGGTCGACGCCAGCGCGAAGACGCTCCTCGACTACCATCGCCGGCCGCACCGCCGGGCCGGCAACGGCCGGGCGGGCCAGGGCGGCGACAGGCACGGCGCCGTCGGTGCCGACCTGGTGCTGCCCGTGCCGAGCGGCACGGTGGTCACGACCGTGGGCGGGGAGCCGATCGCCGACCTGGTGGGGCACGGGGAGCGCCACGTCCTCGCCCGCGGCGGCAAGGGCGGCCTCGGGAACGCGGCGCTCGCCTCGCCGCGCCGCAAGGCTCCCGGCTTCGCGCTGAAGGGCGAGCCCGGCGAGGAGCTGGACGTCGTCCTCGAGCTCAAGGTGGTGGCCGACGTCGGGCTCGTCGGTTTCCCCAACGCCGGAAAGTCCTCGCTGATCGCGGCGCTCTCCGCGGCTCGCCCCAAGATCGCCGACTATCCGTTCACCACACTCGTGCCCAACCTCGGCGTCGTACAGGCCGGGGAGGAACAGTTCGTGCTGGCCGACGTCCCGGGCCTCATTCCCGGCGCGAGCCAGGGCAAAGGGTTGGGCTTCACGTTTCTGCGGCATGTGGAGCGCTGCTCGACGCTCGTACACGTGTTGGACTGTGCCACCGCGGAGCCCGGCCGCGACCCGGTGTCGGACTTCGACGCCATCGAGGCGGAGCTCACCGCGTACGGAACGCTGGCGGACCGTCCCCGGCTGGTCGTCCTCAACAAGGTTGACGTGCCGGACGGCCGGGAGCTCGCCGAGCTCGTCCGGCCGGACTTCGAGGAGCGCGGCCACAAGGTCCACGAGACGTCGGCGGCGACCGGCGAGGGTCTTCGCGTGCTGAGTTTCGCGGTGGCCGAGCTGGTGCGGGCCGCCCGGGCGGTCGCGCCGGAGCCGGAGCCGCGCCGCCCGGTAATCAGGCCCCGACCGCTGCGTGAGCCCGGCTTCGAGGTGATCCGTACCGGGGACAACCGGTTCGCCGTCCGCGGCGAGAAGCCCACCCGGTGGGTTCGGCAGACCGACTTCGGCAACGACGAGGCGGTCGGCTATCTTGCGGACCGGCTCGCCCGCCTCGGGGTGGAGGACGCCCTCACCGATGCCGGTGCGCGGCCCGGGGCCGAGGTGATCATCGGGGAGGGCGACGACGCCGTGGTGTTCGACTGGGACCCCAGCACGCCCGCGGGGGTTGGGCGCAGGCACGGCCCGCGGGGCACCGACTCGAGGCTCGAAGGACGGTAAGCGTGCGCACGTTGATCACCCATGCCCGCCGCGTCGTCGTGAAGGTGGGATCGTCGTCGCTCACCACCCCGGACGGGGCGATCGACGCCCACCGAGTCGACGAGCTCGTCAGCGTGCTGGCCGCCTGCCGGCACGGCGGCCGCGAGCTGGTCTTCGTGTCCTCAGGCGCGATCGCGGCCGGGCTCGGGCCGCTCGGCCTGCCCCGGCGGCCCCGTGATCTGGCCACCCAGCAGGCCGCGGCGAGCGTCGGGCAGGGCCTGCTGGTGGCCCGCTACACTGCCTCGTTCGCCCGGTACGGGCTGGGCGTCGGGCAGGTGCTGCTCACGTCCGACGACATGGTGCGCCGGTCCCACTACCGCAACGCCCAGCGCACCCTGCAGCGGCTGCTGGAGATGGACGTCATCCCGGTGGTCAACGAGAACGACACGGTCGCGACGGACGAGATCCGGTTCGGGGACAACGACCGGCTCGCCGCGCTGGTTGCCCACCTCATCCGGGCCGACGCCCTGGTGCTGCTCTCCGACGTCGACGGGCTCTACGACAACGACCCCCGGCATGCCGGGGCCCGCATCATCGCCGAGGTCCGCGACGAGCGGGACCTGGCCACCGTCACGCTCGGGCGTCCGAGGCGGGTGGGCATCGGCGGGATGATCACCAAGGTGCAGGCGGCGCAGATCGCCACCGGCGCCGGCATCCCCACAGTGGTGGCGGGCGCCGCCGCCGCCTCGGCCGCGCTGGCCGGGGAGCCGGTCGGGACGTACTTCTTGCCCACCGCATCCCGTCCGGCGTCCAGGTTGCTCTGGCTTGCCCACGCCACCACCGCGCGGGGCCGGCTCCACCTCGATCCCGGCGCGGTGGCCGCGGTGGTCCACCGTCGCGCCTCGCTGCTGCCGGCAGGCGTCGTCGGCGTGCAGGGCGAGTTCGTCGCCGGTGACCCGGTGGACCTGTGTGACGAGGATGGCCGGGTGGTGGGCCGTGGCCTGGTCAACTACGACGCGGCCGAGGTGCCGGGGCTCCTCGGGCGGTCGACCCGCGAGCTGAGCCGCGAGCTCGGGCCGGAGTACGAGCGCGAGATGATTCACCGTGACGACCTGGTTGTGCTGGCGCGTGACCGCGCGTCGGCATGACGCGAACACGAGGAGAAGAGCCGAGATGGGCGACGCAGAACACGTCCGGCAGGTCGCGCGGGGGGCCAGGGAGGCGGCCGCCGCGCTGGCGCCGTTGTCGCGCGCAGCCAAGGACGCCGCGCTGCGGGCGATGGCCGACGCCCTCGTCGACCGGAGCGCCGAGATCATCGCGGCGAACGGCCGGGACATCGAGCATGCCCGGTCCTCCGGCGAGGCCGCGGCGATGATCGACCGGCTGGGACTTAACGAGGCGCGCGTCAGAGGTATCGCCGACGCGGTGCGGGAGATCGCCGAGCTGCCCGACCCGGTCGGCGAGGTCGTTCGCGGCTACACCCTGCCGAACGGCCTCGAACTACGCCAGGTCCGCGTTCCGCTCGGTGTGGTGGGCATCATCTACGAGGGACGGCCGAACGTCACCGCCGACGCCGCCTCGCTCACCCTGAAGAGCGGCAACGCCGTGCTGCTGCGCGGGTCGTCGTCGGCGTACCATTCCAACTCCGCGATCGTGGCCGTGCTGCGGGACGCGCTCGCGGGCACCGAGGTCCCTCCGGACGCCGTGCAAATGGTCCCCGGGGCAGGCCGTGACTCGGTCAAGCACCTGATGCGCGCGCGAGGGCTTGTCGACGTGCTGATCCCGCGCGGCGGGGCCTCCCTCATCCAGACGGTGGTCGAGGAGTCGACGGTGCCGGTCATCGAGACCGGCGTCGGCAACTGCCACGTTTACGTCGACAGCGACGCCGACCTCGACGTGGCCGAGCGGATCCTGATCAACGCCAAGGTGCAGCGGCCCTCGGTGTGCAACGCTGCGGAGACCCTGCTCGTGCACGCCGCCGTGGCGGACGCCTTCCTGCCCCGTGCGCTCGCCACGCTGCGCGCGGCCGGGGTCACGGTGCACGGCGACGAGCGGGTGTGCTCGTACGCGGACTCCCCGAGCGACGCCGACGGCGTGGTGCCGGCGGTCGAGGAGGACTGGACGACCGAGTACCTGTCCCTCGACATCGCCGCAGCCGTCGTGCCGTCGTTGGACGCCGCGATCGAACACATCCGCCGGTACGGCTCCGCGCACACCGAGGCGATCGTCACCCGCTCGCAGGCGGCCGCCCGCCGGTTCGTGGCCAACGTCGACTCGGCAGGGGTGATGGTCAATGCGTCGACCCGGTTCACCGACGGCGGCGAGTTCGGCTTCGGCGCGGAGATCGGCATCTCCACGCAGAAGCTGCACGCCCGCGGGCCGATGGGGCTGCCGGAGCTGACCTCGACCAAGTACGTCGTCACCGGCGACGGCCACATCCGCACGTAGCGGCGCGCCCTCCCTCTTGGCCGTGATCTTGCAGAAATTTCAAGACCTATCTTGAAATTTCTGCAAGATCACGGCCAAGAGGACGGACCGTGGACCGGACTCACCGAACGCTTGACGGTCGGCCGGAGTCCCGTGGTTCGCTGACCACGTACCCGCGGACACGAGGAGGCGGGACATGTACGACCATCGCGCCGAGACCATGTCGCGAGACGAGCGGGCCGCGCTGCAGAGCGACCGGCTGCGCGCGCTCGTAGACCGGCTGCTCTCCCTCGGCGGGGTACAGGGCGGCCGGCTGCGGGAGGCGGGCGTCGAGTCCGGCGCCGACGTCGACCTGGACGACCTGCCGAAGCTACCCATGACCAACAAGCAGGACCTGTGGGACCACTACCCGCTCGGCATGCTCGCCGTATCGCTGGACGACGTTGTCGCGGTCCACGGGTCGAGCGGTACCGGCGGCCGTCCCACCCTTGTCGGCTACACCCGCGCCGACCTGGACCTGTGGGCCGCGATGTGCGCGCGGTCGCTCGGCTGCGCCGGGGCGACCCCGTCCAGCGTCGTCCACAACGCGTACGGGTACGGGCTGTTCACCGGCGGCCTCGGCATCCACCAAGGCGCTGTTAAGCTCGGTGCCGCTGTCGTGCCGATGTCCGGCGGGATGACCCCGCGGCAGGTCCGGATGCTCGTCGACCTGCAGCCGGACATCCTCACCTGCACCCCGTCGTACGCGGTGCGGCTCGGCGAGGCGCTGTACGAGACGGGCGTCGACCCGGACCAGCTCAACCTCGCCGCTGGCGTGTTCGGCGCCGAACCCTGGAGCGAGGCGCTGCGCACCAAGATCGAGGCACTGCTTCCGCTCGGGGCGCTCGACATCTACGGCCTTTCCGAGGTGATCGGGCCGGGCGTGGCGACCGAATGCATGGAGGCACAGCAGGGTCTGCACGTGAACGAGGACCATTTCCTCGTCGAGGCCGTCGACCCGCTGTCCGGCGAGCCGGTGCCGGAGGGCACGTCGGGGGAGCTGGTCTTCACCACGCCGACCAAGGAGGCGCTGCCGTTGCTGCGCTACCGCAGCGGCGACATCGCCGCGCTGTCGTCGGGCGAATGCCGCTGCGGCCGCACCCTCGTCCGAATGAGCAAGGTCCTCGGCCGGTACGACGACATGCTGGTCGTACGTGGGGTCAACATCTATCCCAGCGAGGTCGAGCGGGTGCTGCTCGCCGACGGGCGGGTGGCGTCGCACTATCAGCTCGTCGTCGACCGCAGGGCCGACGCGTCGCGCCTCCTGGTCGCCTGCGAGCCGCTCGGCGGCGAGCCGGCGAGTGAGCCGGCGGGTGGGCCGGTGGGCGGGCTGCCGGGTGGGTTGGCCGGCGAGCTGCAGCACGCGCTGCGGCAGGAACTCGGGCTGACCGCGGAGGTGCGCGTCCTGCCCGTCGGCTCGGTGCCCAGGGTGGAGATGGGCAAGGCGGTACGGGTGGTGAACTGGGCCGAGGGAGATCCTCCGCCGGTGCCCGGGTTGACTTGACGGCCTGCCGTCCGGGGCCGGCGCGGGGGCGGTCGCCTCGCGGCCCAGGGCCGGCGGTTAGGGTCACTTCATGGATGGCCGGCAGACGAATCGGCGGCGACACGGGTCCCGCGGGTCCCACGGGTCCGCGCGCCTGGGCGTCATGGGCGGCACGTTCGACCCCATCCACCACGGACACCTGGTGGCGGCGAGCGAGGTCCAGTACCTCTTCGACCTCGATGAGGTCGTGTTCGTGCCGACGGGCGAGCCCTGGCAGAAAGATGGACGGAAGGTCTCTCCGGCGGAGGACCGCTACCTGATGACCGTGATCGCGACGGCATCGAACCCCCGGTTCTCGGTCAGCCGGATCGACATCGACCGGCCGGGTCCGACGTACACTATCCACACCCTGCGCGAGATGCGGGAGCTGCGCGGCCCCGACGCCGAGTTCTTCTTCATCACCGGCGCGGATGCCCTGGAACAGATCTTCACCTGGCGCGACGCCGACGAGCTGTTCGAGATGGCGCATTTCGTCGGCTGCACCCGTCTGGGCCACAAGCTGTCCGACGCCGGGCTGCCGGAGGGGAAGGTCAGCCTCGTCGAGATACCGGCGCTGTCGATCTCGTCAACAGAATGCCGGGACCGGGTACGGGTCGGCGAGCCCATCTGGTACCTGGTCCCCGACGGCATCGTGCAGTACATCAACAAGCGGCAGCTGTACCGGGAGCCGTAGCCGCCAGGGATCGCTAGGTCGAGGGTTGGCCCCTGCCCTCCCGGGCCAGCGTGGTCAGCGCGGTGCCCGCGAGGGTGAGCGCGACGACGATGACGACCGCCATGCCGATCGCGGGGTCACCTCCCAGCCCGCTCAGCGGTGCGGCGAGCGCGCCGGCGATGTACTGCGCGCTGCCGAGCAGGGCCGCCGCGCCGCCCGCCGTACGGGAATGCCGGCCGATCCCGAGGGCCATGCTGTTCGGAAGGATCAAGCCGACCCCCGCGACGATCACGAACAGGACCGCCGAGTCGAGCGCCAGACCCTGGCCGCCGACGAGCGAGGCGGCGAGCAACCCGGCCCCGCCGCACAGACTCATGACCAGGCCGGCGGTGACCAGCCGACGCGGGGGGACCCGGCCGACCAGGGTGCCACCGACCTGGCTGGCCACGACCATGCCGAGTGCGTTGGCGCCGAACAACACGCTGAACAGCTGCGGCGAGGCACCGTGCACGGTCTGGATGAGGAACGGCGACCCGGAGATGTAGGCGAACAGCGCCCCGAAGGTCATCGCCTGGACGATGACGTACCCCACGAACCGCCGGTCGCGCATCAGCCGGGCGAAGGACCGCGCGACCTGCCGCGGGCCGGCGGCGGTGCGCCGGCGAAGGGGCACGGTCTCCCGCAGCACGAGGGCCGACGCGACGAGGAGCGTGGCGCCGATGATCCCGAGGACGACGTAAATCCCCCGCCATGAGGTGAACCGCAGGATCTGGCCGCCAAGCAACGGCGCGAGGACGGGGGCGAGCCCGGTGACCACCATGAGCCGGGAGTACGCCCGGGCCGCGGCCGGGCCCTCGTACAGATCGCTCACCATCGCCCGGGCGATCACCACGCCCGCCGAACCGCTGAGCCCTTGGACGAGGCGCAGGGCGGTCAGTGCGTCGACGGACGGTGCCCCCGCGCAGAGCAGGGACGCCGCGGTGAACGCGACCAGCCCTACCATCAGCGGCCGCCGGCGGCCCACCGAGTCGCTGAGCGGCCCAACGCACAGCTGGCCGAACGCAAGCCCGAGGATGTACGTGGTCAGGGTGAGCTGGACCTGCGGCGTGCTCGCCCCCAGGTCGTCGGCGACCTGCGGCAGGGCAGGCAGGTACAGGTCGGTCGACAGCGGGGGAGTGGCGGACAGCCCGCCGAGCACGAACAGAACGAGGGCTCTCCTGCCCCTCCCACGCCGGTGGTGCGACGACGGGTCGGCCTCGCTGCGCCGGGCGGCCGTGCTCACAGGGCGGCGGTCAGCCACGACCCGGCTGCGGCGGATGCCGCGTCAGGCACGTTCCAGGACGACCACCGGGATCTCTCGGCTGGTCTTGGCCTGATACTCGTCGTAGGGCTGGTAGATCGAAGTCATCAGGCTCCACAGCCGTGGCTTTTCCTCCGGGGTTGCCGTGCGTGCGCGGGCGGCGAACTTGTCGGCACCCACCTGCAGTCGCACGTTCGGATCCGCCGTCAGGTTGCGGTACCAGTAGGGGTGCTCGGGTGAGCCGCCGTAGGAAGCGACCACTATGTAGCGGTCGTCGTCCTGGCCGTAGATCAACGCCGTACGGCGGAGCTTGCCCGACTTCCACCCGCGGGTTGTGAGCAGCAGCGTGGGAAAGCCATTCCACCTGTGCCCCTCCTGGCCGTCGGTCTCGACGTATTGACGGATGTGATCGGCCACCCACCCGGTCGGGCTGTCCACGACCTCTTCGGCACCCTGAGCCATCGGTACTCCTTTCCGAGCGTTCCGGTCGTCCCTCCATCATGCCCCCGGCTGATCGGAGTCGCCGAGGTTCACAGGTCGGCCACGGCGGGGAGCACGTCCCGGCCGATGACCTCCAGCGGGGTGACCGCGGAGACGTTCCGCACGTTGCCGTGCGCGACCTGGAAACCCATCTCGGCGAGACGCCCCAGGTCGTCGACTACCCGCCCGGCGTTCTCGCCGCGCTCGCCGACGTCGAAGTTGTACAGCACCGTCTTTTCGATCTCGTTGTAGTCGCGGCCCTCGCGCTCGCAGTGCTCGCGCAGCACGCCGAGCTTGCGCTCCAGGTCGGGTGACGGGAACAGGTTGCACGCCTGCGCGTAGCGGGCGACCAGCCGCAGCGTCTTCCTCTCGCCCGAGCCTCCGATCAGGATGGGCGGGTGCGGCTTGGACAGGGCGGCCGGCGAGTTGAGGGTGCGTCCCAGGCGGTAATGGCGGCCGGTGTACGGGGCCTCGTCGCCGCTCCACATCTGCAGGCAGATCTGCAGGGCCTCCTCCAGGCGCTCGAACCGTTCGGCGCGCGCGGGGAAGAAGAGGCCGAGGCCGCGGGACTCCTCCTCGTTCCACGCGGCGCCGATGCCGAGCATGGCGCGCCCGCCGGAGAGCACGTCGAGGGTGGTCACCATCTTGGCGAGCAGACCGGGGTCGCGGTAGACGACGCCGGTCACCAGCGTCAGCAGCTTGACCCGAGACGTGTGCGCCGCGAGGAAGCCGAGCGTCGTGTATGCCTCGAGCATCTCGTGCTCGGCCGGTCCGATGACGCCGATCTGCCAGACGTGGTCCATGACGCTCACTCGGTCGAAACCGACGTCGTCGGCTGCCGAAACCGCCCGGGCGAGGTCGGGGCCGAGCTGGGCCGGCCCGTTCGGCCAGGTGAAATCGGGAGCGTGTAGACCTAGTTTCACCGCCGCCCCTCACTGCCGCTCTCCGACACCTGTGGAGGGTGTCCGAGAAGGACGCTACCCGCCCAGGGGTGAATAGCCCCTCCCCTTGGTCGTGATCTTGCAGAAATTTGAACCGGCCGGAGTTGAATTTCTGCAAGATCACGACCAAAGAGCGGGGTGCGTCTAGCGGAGCAGGACCGGGTCGGCGTCGACGGGGGTGCGGAACACGACGTACGGCATCACTCGCAGGTCGCGCCCGCCGTTGAAGCTGGGCTGGCGGTTGAGCTGGTTCGCGGTGACGTAGAGGTGGCGGTCCCGGGCCAGCGACAGCGTGTCCGGCCAGAGCATGCGCGGGTCGTGCACCAACGTCTCGTACGCACCGTCGTGCGAGCGCCGCAGCAGGGCGTTGTGCTCGTAGTTGGTCAGGTAGACCCGTCCCTGCGCGTCGGATTCCAGCCCGTCCGCCGCGCCTCCCTTGTCCCCGAGATCCTGCACGGTCCCGGCGACCTCGTCCTCGCTCGCGGACTCGTCGGCCAGGGCGTCCACGCTCACGCTGTACAGTCGCCGGCCGGACAGCGGGCAGTAGAACAGCCGCTCGCCGTCCGCGCCCATCGCGATGCCGTCCGCCCCGACCGCCATGTGCGTGGGCGTGCCGTCGGGCGGTCGGTTCAGCAGCGGCCGTCCCTCCACGAGGGGCAGGAAGTTCGGTTCGGCCTTGGTCGAGGGATGCTCGTGCAGTTTGCGCCAGCTACGTCCGGAATCCAGGTCGACGACGATGATGCCGTTCGGGCCGGTGTCGGAGGAGTCGGTGATGAACGCCAGACCACCCTGTCCGCGCCGCAGATCGAAGCGGATGTCGTTGAGATAGGTGGTCGGCAGCGCGACGTCGGTCGGGAAGAGGATCTTCTGGAACACTTCGTCTCGCTCCAGGTCCACGCCGACGAGCTTGGGGCCGCCGTACGTCGGCTCGCCGAACTCGATGCGGCCGGTGTCCAGGAGCCACAGGCGGTCGTCCGGGTCCACCACCACGCTCTGCACCGAGATCAGCGATTGCTCAGGCCGGTCGGGGCGGGGACGGTTGATCCGCCGGTTCGGGTAGGCCACCGGCTCGCCGTCCACCAGCTCGGCCACGGTGAACGGGACCTCGTCGCCCCAGCGCGGGAAGTTGACGAAGATGCGGCCCTCACGGGAGACGGTCAGCCCGGTGACGATGGGTCCGTCCAGCGTGGCCATCACCTCGAGCCTGCCCGCCGTCCGTTCCCGGGGCAGGTCCTTCCCCGGGCCCGCGATGGCGTCCGCCCGAGCGGATCTCGGCATACCGACTAAGGCCAGACCGGCCGCGCCGGTAGCCCCGAAGAAGTGTCGCCGCGTTGGCCGCTTCGGCATGGGAGCTCCTCCTCGCTCGGTGGCTGTTTCGCGCCCGGAGGCGCGCATCCCCTATGTCACCGCTCCGCGATGCGGCAGACAAGGGTGGATACGGGAACTCGGCGGCTTGCTTACCCTTGTCTCGGTATGGAATCTCCGCCTGTGATGCCGCCGCCGGAGATCAGCTATCCGCCGGCCCTGCCGATCAGCCAGCGGAAAGACGAGATCCTCGCCGCGATCCGCGACCACCAGGTAGTGGTAGTCGCCGGCGAGACCGGCTCCGGAAAGACCACCCAGCTGCCGAAGATCTGCCTGGAGCTGGGGCGGGGTGTGCACGGCATGATCGGGCACACCCAGCCGCGGCGGCTGGCGGCCCGCACCGTGGCCGCCCGCATCGCCGAGGAGCTGGGTACCGACCTGGGCGGGGCCGTCGGCTACAAGATGCGCTTCACCGACCGGGTCGGCGGTGACACGCTGGTCAAGCTGATGACCGACGGCATCCTGCTCGCGGAGATCCAGCACGACCGCCGGCTGCGGGCGTACGACATGTTGATCATCGACGAGGCGCACGAACGCAGCCTGAACGTCGACTTCATCCTCGGTTACCTGAAGCAGCTGCTGCCGCGCCGTCCCGACCTGAAGGTGATCATCACCTCGGCGACCATCGACCCCGAGCGCTTCGCCAGCTACTTCGAGGTCGCCGGCGCCCGGGTGCCGGTGATCGAGGTCTCCGGCCGGACCTATCCGGTGGAGGTCCGGTACCGGCCGGTCGTCGACCCGGACGACCCGGAGGCCGACCCCGACCGGGACCAGACGCAGGCGATCTGCGACGCGGTGGACGAGCTGCGCACCGAGGGCCCGGGTGACGTCCTCGTCTTCCTGAGCGGCGAGCGGGAGATCCGCGACACCGCCGACGTACTCCGCAAACTCGATCTGCCGGAGACCGAGGTCCTGCCGCTGTACGCGCGGCTGTCCGCCGCCGAGCAGCACCGGATCTTCCAGCCGCACACCGGCCGCCGGATAGTGCTGGCGACCAACGTCGCCGAGACCTCGCTGACGGTGCCGGGCATCAAGTACGTGATCGACCCGGGTACCGCACGCATCTCCCGCTACAGCCACCGCACGAAGGTGCAGCGTCTGCCGATCGAGCCGATATCCCAGGCTTCGGCCAACCAGCGCAAGGGCCGGTGCGGGCGTACCTCGGACGGGATCTGCATCCGGCTGTACACCGACGACGACTTCGCCTCGCGTCCCGAGTTCACCGACCCGGAGATCCTGCGGACCAACCTCGCCGCGGTCATCCTGCAGATGACCGCGGCGGGGCTGGGGGACATCGCCGCCTTCCCGTTCCTCGACCCGCCGGACCGGCGCAACATCCAGGCCGGCGTCCAGCTGCTGGAGGAGCTCGGTGCGTTCGAGCCGGCCGGAGAGGGCGGGCGTCCGCGGCTGACGCGGCTGGGCCGCAAGCTGGCGCAGCTTCCGATCGACCCCAGGCTGGGGCGCATGGTGCTGGAGGCCGACCGGAACGGCTGCCTCCGGGAGGTCCTGATCATCGCGGCGGCGCTGTCGATCCAGGACCCCCGGGAGCGACCGGCGGACTCCCAACAGGCGGCCGACCAGAAGCACGGCCGCTTCGCCGAGGTGGGCTCGGACTTCCTCGCCTACCTGAACCTGTGGAGGTATCTGCAGGAGCAGCAGGAGGCGATGTCGTCCAGCGCGTTCCGCCGGTTGTGCCGGGCGGAGTTCCTCAACTACCTGCGGATACGCGAGTGGCAGGATCTGTACGGCCACCTGCGCCGCCTGGCCAGAGGTCTCGGCCTGTCGCTGAACAGCACGCCCGCCGACCCCGACCGCATCCACGTGTCGCTGCTGGCCGGCCTGCTGTCGCACATCGGCCTCCGCGACAGCGAGAGAAGGGACTACCAGGGCGCGCGGGGCGCGCGGTTCGCCATCTTCCCCGGTTCGGGGCTGTTCAAAAAGCAACCGCAGTGGGTGATGGCCGCGGAGCTGGTGGAGACCTCCCGCCTGTGGGCACGCATCGCCGCGCGCATCGAGCCGGACTGGGTGGAGCCGCTCGCCGGGCATCTGGTCAAGCGCACGTACAGCGAGCCGCACTGGGACTCCGAGCGCGGCGCGGCCATGGCGCAGGAGAAGGTGACGCTGTACGGCGTGCCGATCGTGGCCTCGCGCAGGGTGAACTACGGCCGCGTCGATCCGAAGCTCTCCCGGGAGCTGTTCATCTGGCACGCGCTGGTGCAGGGGGAGTGGGAGACCCACCACGGGTTCTTCCACGCCAACCGCCGGCTGCTGGAGGAGGTTGAGGAGCTCGAGCACCGGGCGCGCCGCCGCGACATCCTGGTCGACGACGACGCGCTGTTCGACTTCTACGACGAGCGAATCCCGGCCTCCGTCGTCTCCGTCTGCCACTTCGACAGCTGGTGGAAGAAGGCACGTACGGAGCGGCCGGACCTGCTCAGCTTCTCCAAGGAGATGCTCGTCCGCGAGGACGCGGACGAGGTAAGCGAGCGTGACTACCCGGACTCTTGGGAGCAGGACGGGCTCCGGCTGCGGCTCACCTACCAGTTCGAGCCGGGCGAGGAGGCCGACGGCGTGACCGTACACATCGCGCTGACGGTGCTGAACCAGGTCCGCGTCGACGGGTTCGACTGGCAGGTTCCGGGGCTGCGGGAAGAACTGGTGACCGCGCTGATCAGGTCGCTGCCGAAGCAGCTGCGGCGCAGCTTCATACCCGCTCCCGACCATGCGAGGGCGGTGCTGTCCCGGGTGGGTGGCGCCAAGAGCGAGCCGCTGCTGGACGTGCTGGCTCGCGAGCTCGGCCGGATGCGTGGGGTTCGGGTGCCGCGTGAGGCCTGGCAGCCGGACCAGGTGCCGGACCATCTCAAGATGACCTTCCGGGTGCTGGACGGGAAGAACCGCACCCTGGCGGAGGGGAAGGACCTGCCCGCGCTGAAGCAGCGTACGCGCGGCAGAATGCGGGACACTCTGTCGGCGGCGGCTGGGGGCATCGAACGGCGCGGGCTGCGTACCTGGAGCCTCGGCGCGCTGCCGCAGGTCGTCGAGCGCGACTGGCACGACGGCAACCCGGTCACGGGCTACCCGGCTCTGGTCGACGAAGGGAGCGGCGTCGCGATCCGGGTGTTCGAGACCGAGGCGCAACAGACGCAGGCCATGTGGCGGGGCACCCGCCGGCTTCTGCTGCTGAACATCCCGTCCCCGGCCAAGCCGATCCTGCAGGGTCTGAACAACGCGGACAAGCTGGCGCTCAGCCGCGGTCCCTATCGGGGCGCAGCCGAGCTCTTCGACGACTGTCTGGGCTGCGCGGCCGACAAGTTGATCGCCGAGTCCGGGGGACCGGCCTGGGACGAGGAGGGCTTCGGCAAGCTGCATGACCGGGTGCGCGCCGAGCTGCACGAGGCGGCTCGCGAGGTCGTCAACGTGGTGGCGCGTGTCCTGCGGGCCGCCCACGACGTCGACGGGCGGCTGGGCGGGACGCCCAGCCCTGCCGTGGAGCCGGCGTACGCCGACATCAAGGCACAGCTGTCCGGACTGATCTACCCGGGCTTCGTCACCGCCACCGGATGGCGGCGGCTGCCGGACCTGCTGCGTTACCTGCGTGCGATCGAGCGCCGGCTGGAGAAGCTGCCGGAGAACCCGAACCGGGACCGGGAGGCGATGACGGCGGTCCGGGGGCTGCAGCGGGCCTACCGGCAGGTGCTGGACGGGCTACCGCCCGGCAGGCCGATGCGCGAGGAGCTGGCCGAGATCCGGTGGATGCTCGAGGAGCTGCGGGTCAGCTACTTCGCGCAGCAGCTCGGCACCCCGTATCCCGTCTCGGACAAGAGGATCCGCCGGGCCCTCGACCAGCTGACGCCGTGATCTCGCCCCCCTTGGCCGTGATCTTGCAGAAATTCAAGACAGATCTTGAAATTTCTGCAAGATCACGGCCGGTGGTGGTCGGCAGCGGTGAAGTACGGCCGGTTGGGCGCCTTCACCGGAACCACGTCACAGGCGTCGAGCTCGGTGGCGATCGCGACGTCCTCGGCGAAGCCCATCTGCCGTAGCTCCACGCCCGACGCGCACGCCGCGACCGCGGAGGTGACGTCGGGAACCGCCGCAAAGCAGGCGGCCGCGGCCTCGGCTTCGGGCGACGGCGGGCCGGACCCGTACATACGGGCCTCGGCGATGATCGCCCCGGCGGCGAGCAGATCCTCCAGCGTCGGCCGCAGGCTTTCGTCCGGCCACCGCTCACCCGCAGCCACCACGGCGACCGGGCGTTCCCTGGTCCCGAGGCCCTGCTCGGCCAACCATCGGCCGGTGGCGGCGGCGTTGCGCAGACACCCGGCGACCACCCGGGTCTGCACTGTCGCGGAGATTGCTGACCCGTTCGGGGACGGGAGCACCAGCCTCGGGGTCGCGGGTGCCCGACGCAGCGCGGCGGCGGACAGCGACCATGGTGCCGTCGGCGTCGCCGCCTTCCTGCCCACCGCCAGCGCCGCCTCCACCTGCTCGGCGAAGGCGGCGGCGGTCTCGTCCTGCCGCGGATACGGGAAGACCCGGGTCCCCGCCTCCACGGCCACGGTCACCGCCGTGGTGAACGACAGTACGTCCACGACCACCATGCAGGCACAGTCCTCGGCGAGATGCTGCGCCGCGACCGGCCCCCAGTCGAAGCGCACACCGTACGGCTCCTGTACCAACGGTCCGCTCACAACGAGCCCCTGCCTCTCTTGGGATCGTCTCGCTCCTCGGGCAGCCGACGTCAGCTTGCTTCCGCTTCTTCCTGGGTATGGGCTTGACCGGGAAGGAAAGAACACTCAAGGTATGCGTAGCCGCAGGCGACCTGCAGCGCGTGACCGTAAGCGGTCTGGCCCGACCCGAACGAGGAGCCCATGAAGATCACCGACGCGACCGACGGCGTACTCCACACATTGATCGCCGACGGACTCGTCAGCCGGACCAGGGCGGCCCTCGGGGGCATGGGTAGCACAGACTGTCGGACCGGGATGCTTGCATATCCTTCACCAGGTCGGGAAACGGGGACACGGGTTCTCTGCGTTTAGCCAGCGGAGACTTCTGTTCCGTCTTCTGCCCCAGCCACGGTTCAGCCACACAAGGAGGATCACCAGCACACCGTGACCGCATCCATCAGAGCTACCGAGTTGGTCCACGTCGCCGCGGAGGCCGCGGCGGACAAGCTCGCCGACGACATCGTCGCGTACGACGTCAGCGACCAGCTCGTCATTACCGATGCTTTTGTGCTGTGTTCCGCGCCCAACGATCGACAGGTCCGCGCCATCGTCGACGAGGTCGAACGGCGTATGCGCGGCGTCGGCGCCAAGCCGGTGCGGCGCGAGGGAGAGCGCGCAGGACGCTGGGTCCTGCTCGACTACGTCGACATCGTCGTACACATCCAGCACGAGGAGGAGCGCGTCTACTACGCGCTCGAGCGGCTGTGGAAGGACTGCCCGGCCGTGTCGCTGCCCCAGCGGGTCACCGCGCACAGCCGACGGCGTGCCGAAGCGGTGGGAGAGCGGTTCTGAGCGGGCAGCGCCGTCTCGTCCTGTGGCGACATGGTCAGACCTCCTGGAACCTCGGCGAACGATTTCAGGGGCAGACCGACGTTCCGCTGGACGAGACGGGCCTCGCCCAGGCGGGCCGCGCGGCGCGTCTGTTGGCCGCGCTGCGGCCGGAGGTCATCGTCGCCTCGGACCTGCGCCGCGCCGCCGATACCGCGGCCACGCTGGGGCGGGTGACGGACCTCCCGGTTGCGTACGACAAGGACCTGCGGGAGCGCTATATGGGCAGCTGGGAGGGGCGCACCGCGGCCGACGTCCGGCAACGATGGCCGGAGGCGTGGCAGGCCCGGCAGCCACACGACGGTGAGACCCTCGCCGAGGTCGCCATTCGGGTCGAGGGTGCGCTGCGCCGCGCCGCCGAGGCGGCCGACGGCTCGGTAGTCGTCGCCGTGAGTCATGGCTCCGCGCTGCGGCTCGGCATGGTGCGGCTGCTCGGCTTCCCCGAGGAGCTGTGGAACCGGGTCGGTGCGTTGTCGAACTGCTCGTGGTCGGTGCTGAGCGAGGACAGGTCGGGCTGGCGGCTGGTCGAGCACAACGCCGGTACGCTGCCGGAGCCTGTGCTCAGCGACGACCGCTGAGCCGCATCCGGGCCTGGGGCCGGGCAGCGCCCGGATCGTCCCGGCAAACGCCCCCAACGATTTCGAGTGGGGTCGACATCTCCGCTACACTGATCGACGTCTTGGGGCTATAGCTCAGTTGGAAGAGCGCTTGCTCGGCAGGCAAGAGGTCGTCGGTTCGAGTCCGACTAGCTCCACCAGAGTAGGGATGTTCGAGCCTACAGCTACGACTGCGAATCCACCTCGTCCAACGGGACGGACTGGTGCGCCTACGTCGCCGCCCGGCCAGCCCACGGGCGGTGATACGGCGCCCTGGTCATCGCTTCTTGGCGACGCCGCCGACGAGCCAGTGATGGGAGAAGGGCTCGCCGGGGTCGTTCGGGTCGGGCCGCCATTCCTGGAGCGGCACCAGGCCGGGTTCGAGCAGTTCGAAATCGCCGAGGTAACTGAGGATCTCCTCCCGGCGACGCCACCGCCCGGTGCCCAGCATCTCGTTGAAGATCTTCTCGGTCGCGGCGGTCCGCTCCGCCTCGTCGGGGTACTCCTCGCTTACATCGCAGAAGTGGGAGATGCCGACGTAGCTGCCCGAGGGCAGCGCGTCGCGGAAGGTGCGCGCGATGCCTCCGGGATCCTCCCAGTCGTTGATGTGGTGCAGGATGGCGAAGAGCAGCATCCCAACCGGCTGACCGAAGTCGATGTATTCGCGAACTTCCGCAGCGTCCAGGATCTCCTGCGGGCTGCGGACGTCACTGGTGATGACCGTTGTGGTGTTGTTGATGGCAAGGAGCGCGCGGGCGTGCGCGAGGACCATGGGGTCGTTGTCGACGTAGACGACCCGGACCGTCGGGTCGATTGCCTGGGCGACCTCGTGCACGTTGCCCGCCGAGGGAAGGCCGGAGCCCAGGTCGATGAACTGCCTGATGCCCGCCTCGCCCACCAGGTAGCGGACCACCCGCCGCAGGAAGGCGCGGTTGGCGCGGGCGCATTCCGATACCTCGGGGAGCACCTCGTCGGTCTTTCTGACGACCTCCCGGTCCACCGGGAAGTTGTCCTTCCCGCCGAGGTAGGCGTTGTACGCCCGGGCGATGCTGGGCCGCGTGGTATCGACCCCTGACGGCGCGCTGAGGGCGCCTTCCTCTTCCACCACCGCAGACTCCTCCAACGCGGCCGTACCCCTTGCTGCCCCGAATCGTAATCGAGTTCCGCCGGCTCCGTGGAGGCGTCGGGGACAGAAACCGCTGGTTTACGGTAGGCGGCTCGAAGAGTGCGCCGAACGGACATCGGTTGCCGAGCGTGCGGTCAACGGGCCTCGCTCGTCGGCCTGCGGCCGACTTCGCCACAGCCCGCAGTGCTAGTCGGGCCGAGCCCCGGGAGCCCACCTAGTGTTCTGAGTCATTAATTCATCTTTAGCTGTTACTGTTGGGTGATGCCGAGTCCGAAGCTTGCGCCGGTAGAGCTGTCGGTGGAGGAGCGGCAGGCGCTGGAAGGCTGGACGCGTCGTCGGAAGACTGCCCAG
>WHSR01000098.1 GCA_009379995.1 Streptosporangiales bacterium | reverse complement strand
TGACAGACTGGATGCCCAACGGAGTCCCTCGCCAGACAGCGATCTTGGTCGACGCAGTTCTAGCAGGGACTCCGTTGCCTGTCTCAGCCGGCTTGACGGCCGCATCCGAATCTTTAACTACACGGCCTTGAGGCTAGCCCTCGTCGACGCTGATCGCCTGTGACGGGCACATCGCGGCCGCCCGGCGTACGGCATCGTGCAGCTCGGCCGGCGGATCCGCCTGCAGAAGCTGCACGATGCCGTCCTCCTCGCGCTGGTCGAAGACTTCCGGAACCGCCATCACGCACTGGCCGGAGCCGATGCACGTGTCCTGGTCGACGGTCACCCGCATGACGATCTCCTCCCGATGGCTCGTGCTGCCTCGGATCACTCGTACTACCAGGTCACCGGCAGTTCGCGCACGCCGTGGACGCTCATCATGGAACGGAACGGAACCTCCTCGACCGGCACCGCTTGCCGCAGCCCCGGGAAGCGTCGCAGCAGCGCCGGGTAGGCGATCCGCATCTCCATCCTGGCCAGCGGGGCGCCCAGGCAGTGGTGGATGCCGTGGCCGAAGGCGACGTGCGCCGTCGGCACACGGGCGATGTCGAAGCGGTCCGGATCGTCGCACAGGGCGTTGTCTCGGTTGGCCGAGGGCAGCGAGACGATGACGTGCTCGTCGGCCTTGATCAGCTGACCGCTCACGGTGACGTCTTCGGTCGCCGTCCTGATCTGTCCGAAGTGGACGATCGAGAGGTAGCGAAGTAGCTCCTCCACCGCCTGCTCCACGACGTCGGGGTCGTCCCTCAGCATGGCCATCTGTCCGGGATGCCGCAGCAACAGCAGCGTGCCCAGGCCGAGCATGTTGGCGGTGGTCTCGTGCCCGGCAAGCAGCAGCAGGTTGCCGATTCCGATCAGCTCCGCGTCGGACAACTCGTCGCCGCGCTCCCGCACGAGCATGCCGAGCATGCCGTCACCCGGATCTCTCCGCTGCCCGGCAACGAGCTCGGCCATGTATCCGAACATCTCGACGAAGACCGCGCGCATCTCCTCCGGGCTGAGCGTGAGATCCAGCGCCATGCTGCTGCGGCGCTGGAAGTCGGCCCGGTCCCGGTACGGCACGCCGAGCAGCTCGCAGATCACCAGCGACGGAACGGGAAGCGCGAACGCCTGGACGAGGTCGACCGGCGGCCCGGCCCTTTCCATCTCGTCCAGGTGTTGGGTGACGATCTCCTCGAGCCAAGGCCGCAGCCGGTTGATCCGTTTCGCGGTGAACTCGCCGGTGAGCATCCGGCGCAGACGGGTGTGCTCGGGCGGGTCGTAGCCGATCAGAGTCCCCGGCTGGCGGACCAGCGACGGGGGTTCCGCGCCGGAGGGCACCCGAAGCAGCGACTGGTGCGTCGCCCGGCTGTTGCTGAACCGGGGATCGCTCAGGACCTCCCGGGCGTCCTCGTACCCGGTGATGATCCAGGCGTAGGCCCCGCTGGGTAAGGTCAGGCGTGTCACCGGCTGCTCGGCGCGCAGCCGACGGAACTCGTCGGCTGGGTCGAACGGAGGCGACCCATCACGTCGGTAGGGCAGCGGCACGGCCGGCGCCTCGGCCATCGGAATCCCTCCGATCTGGCAACCGCCTTTAGGGTATCGGCCACAGCGTGACCGTCTGCTCGTGCACAGCGTCGGCGGGTACCCGGTACCGCGGCTGCGTCTGGATCGGCGTGTCGCCGAGCCCGGTGACCCCCTTGTCGACGCGGAAGGTCACCGCACCGTCGTCGCGCAGCAGGAACGGATAGTTCGCCCGGTCGCGCCCGGACGCGTAACGATCGACGCTGACCTCGACATCGCCGGCGGCAAGCAGACCGCTCCCGCCGTCGGAGAGGGCGGCCCAGGCGACGTCGATCTTGTTGCCGGTGTCCTGTGGCGGAAGGTAGTCGAAGACCTGGCGATCCACCGGCCCGCGCCAGACCCCCATCCGCTGGGAGTTCCACCTGTCGACGTACGACTCCCCCGGCCCCCGGCCGTACCACTCGAACGTGTCGTACCGCGCCGGCATGCGCAGGTTGAAGCCGACCCGCGGCAGCCACGGCAGGTTCCGCATCGTCTCCCCGAATGCCTCGACCGTCTGCCGGAGGGTGACCACTCCGGCCGCGTCGACCGTGTAGACGTAGCGCTCGGCAAAGCCCTCGCCAGCCACTTGCGGCGCCTGGCTGCGCGCGTCCACGGTGATCCGGACGGCCCCCGGGTCGGGACGATCCACCGTCACGTCCTCGACCGTCGTCTCCAGCCGGTCCAGGCCCAGCCGCCAGAACCGCCGCGCCTCGGCGTCCCCCCAGGGGGCCCACTCGTTGCCGATCGGCGCGCGCCAGACGTCGAGCAGCGGTCCGCGCTCGATCAGCTCGGTGCCTCCCGCCCGCATCGAGGTGAACGTCCCGGCGGAGCGATCAAAGGTGTAGCCGAAGCCGTCGCCGGAGACCTCGACGACCTCGCCGGTCTCGGACACGGAAACGGCGCCCTCGGCCCTGGGCGGCTCGGGCGCCGGGACCTCCTCCCCGCCCGCGGGGAACTGCTCGCTCGCGACGACGTGCCCGGCGGGCGCCCACGGCGTCGCCTCGGCGAGGACCGCATCGAGGTTCAGCCAGCGCTGCGTGTTGTCCGGGTTCCCCGGCAGCCGCACCCGCACGGCCTGGCTACCGCCCGGGCGAATGCTCGGGCTGAGCGTGCCGCTCGCCAGGACCTTCCGTCCCTCGGTCAGCGTCCAGCGCACCAGACGGTTGGACGTGTCGGTGAAGCGGTGGTCGTTGACGATGCGGAACCGGCCGGCCGCCGCGTCGACGTCCTCGAAGCGCAGCCACGCGTGGCTGTACTTCATCTGGGCCAGCTCGGGCTGCGGCGTGCGGTCGGCCTTCACCACGCCGTTGAGCAGGAACGGGCTCGACCCGTAGGAGTGGTAGGAGCCCCGCTTCCGGAACGAGTCGAGGTCGAGGGCGAGCACGGCGTCGCCGACCGGGTCCGCCGAGTGGGCGAGCTCCTCAGGGGTGAGCGCGCGGTCGTAGATCCGGACGTCGTCCACCGAACCGTTGCCCGTGCGCCCCGCCCAGCCGTCGCCGTGCTTCTCCGCGTTGCGCCCGACGTTCACCGGCCACTCGGTCCAGTCCACGGCGCCGCTGTGTTCCACCTGGCCGAGTTGCTCTCCGTCGACGTACAGGCGCAGCGCCGACCCGTCGTACACGCCGGTGACGCGGTGCCAGCGGCCCGCCCAGTCCGCGGGGACGTCGGCGGTGACGGTGATCCACGTTCCGTCGTAGACGAAGAACTCGATGGTGTCCGGATCCTGCATCTCCAGCGCGTAACCGCGGTCGCCCTTGGACACGATGCTGAAGTCCCCGACGGGCTCCTCGTCCGGCTTGACCCAGGCGTCCAGCGTCAGGGTGTTGTCGGTGATGTCGAGCCGGGGGTCGCGGTAGACCTCGACCCAGTCGTCGAGCCCGGAGAGGAAGAGCGCCCGCCCACCGTCGTGGCCGGGTGCGACCGCCGGGTTGCCGGACAGGTACGCGGCGATGCCGTTGCCGGAGGACTCCGGGGTCGTGACGAGATCCCGGCGAAGGCCCTGGTCCACCCAGTCCCACACGAACCCGCCCTGCAGCGCGGGCTCGTCCCGGATCGTCCGCCACATGTCCTCGTAGTGACCCAGGCTGTTGCCCATCGCGTGCAGCCACTCCCCCATGACCACGGGCTTGGTGGCGCTGTCCGCGATCTCCTGCAGGCGCTCCGGCGACGGATAACGGGGTCCCCAAACGTCGGCGTACGGCGCGTCGCCGTCCGGCGAGTTGGACTGGTGGTAAAGGGGGCGGGTCGGATCGGTCTCCCGGGCGTAGTCGGCCATGGCGAAGTGCGCCCTGCCCAGGCCTGCCTCGTTGCCGGTACTCCACTGGAAGACGCTGGGGTGGTTCTTGTCCCGCTCCACCACCGCCGTGAAGCGGTCGAGCATCGCGTCCTGCCACTCCGGCCGCTCGGCGAAGCAATTGTCCGGGCAGCTCTCCCGGTAATGGGTTTCCACGTCGACCTCGTCGGTCAGCCAGATGCCGTACTCGTCCGCCAGGACGTACCAGTTCGGGTCGTTCGGGTAGTGCGACGTCCGCACCGCGTTCACGTTGTTCTGCTTCATGAGGCGGATGTCCTGGATCATGCGCGTCGGCGGTACGTACCTGCCGCTTTCCGGGTCGTGCTCGTGCCGGTTGACGCCTCGGAAGTCGACGGGCTCGCCGTTGACGCGGATCTGCCGGTCCTGGATGTCGATCTCGCGGAACCCGACCCGCTCCTGCGTGACGTGCGCCACGCGGCCACGCCGATCGAGGAGCTCGAGCACGAGCCGGTACAGGTTCGGCGTCTCGTCCGTCCACTTGGCCGGGTTCCGCACCCTCGTGCTCGCGCGGGCGATCCCTCCCCCGCCGCCGACCGAGACCGGCGCCGCCAGCGTCGCCACCTCCCTTCCGCTCGGCTCCAGGAGCGTTCCGCGCACCCGGTACTCACCGGCCTGCCCTCCGTCGTTCGCCACCTCGACGCCGATCGACAGCTCCGCGTCGCGGGCGTTCCCGTCCAGGTCGGTGCGCACCGTCGCGTCGTCGATCCGCGTCCGTGGCGCCGAGTACATCCAGACCGAGCGGAAGATGCCGGACAGATGCCACATGTCGAAGTTCTCGAGGTAGGCGCCGGAGCCCCACCTGAACACGCGCACGGCGATCCGGTTCCTGCCCGGGTGCACGGCGTCGGTGACGTCGAACTCCGCCGGCGTCATGCCGCCCTGGTCGTACCCGACGTACCTCCCGTTGGCCCAGGCGAAGTAACCGCTGGTCACGCCCTCGAATCGGAGCAGTTGGCGGCGACCGTCCCAGGAGGCCGGGATGGCGACCTCGCGGACGTAGGTGCCGACCGGGTTCATGTCGTCCGGCACGCGGGGCGGATCGTACGGCGCGATCTCCGAGGGGACGTTGCGGTAGATCGGGTGGCCGTAGCCCTGCTGCTGCCACACCCCTGGCACGTTGATCCGATCCCAGGCGGAGAGGTTCGCGTCCGGGTCGGCGAAGTCGTCGGGGCCCTCGGTCGCGTCCCGTACGTGGTCCGCGTACGCGAAGCGCCACTCGCCGTCGAGGGAGAGCGTGTAGCGGGTCGAGTCTTTCCCATGCGCCGCCTCCGCGGCGTCGCGGTAGGGACGCAGGATCGCGTGCGGTGCCCGCTGGCCCTCCCCCGTCATCCGCGGGTTCTCGAGATACGCCTCGTACTCGGTGGGCGTGCTCGGCCCGTCGGCCGCCGCTGCGGGCATCGCGACGGGCATCGCGACGGGCGCCGCGACGGGCGCCGCGACGGCGGCCAGCGAACCCAGGAACAGCGCCGAGCCGGCGATCAGAACGGAACCTAACCGACGCCCGTTACGCATCGCAGTCCCTCCGACACGGGGCGCAATACCCCGACCGCGAGCGGAACGTACGTCGGCCAACGACGGCGGTCAACGACTCAGGCCACAAACGGCCAGCCGGGCGGGATCCACTCGTAGTACAGTTTGTTGAGTGAGCATTTAGTCAATGAGGAGCATCCACGTTGGGTCGGCGCGAACAGGCGGAGTGGCGGAGGGAGCGGTTGCTGGACGCGGCCCTCGATGTCTTCGTCGAGAAGGGGGTCGACGGGGCGACCGTGAAGGACATCGCCCGGGCGGCGGGGGTGACCCCCGGCCTGCTCTACCACTACTTCGAGAGCAAGGACGCCCTGGTCGTGGCGTTGATGCGGGAGCGTGGTTTTCTTGCCGAGCTGCGCCGCCTGCTCGCCGCCGCTGCCGATCGTCCGGCCGAGACGGTGCTGCCGGAGCTGGTGCGGAACTATCGCCGCGTGCTGGCCGAGAACGCGGGACTGGTCTCCCTGTTCTTCAGCGCCAGCAGCACGAACCGGCACGTCCGTACCGCGATGCAGAGGTTCGTGGCCGAGGGACAGCGCCTGCTGACCGACTATCTCGAGGCCCGGGTCGCTGCCGGAGAACTACGCGTACACAACACTCGGCTGTTCGCGCAGACCCTGCTGGTGGCGGTGGCGGCCAGCCAGCTGATGGGCTCCGACACCGATCCCGACCAACTCGTCCACCTGTTCCTCAACGGCGCCGCGGCCGGGCAAGAGAAGAGCTGATACGCATGTGGACCAAAAGGACCGAGTGCTGCGTCGTCGGCGGCGGGCCGGCCGGGATGATGCTGGGCCTGCTGCTGGTCCGGCAGGGCGTGCAGGTGGTGGTCCTGGAGAAGCACGCGGACTTCCTGCGGGACTTCCGCGGCGACACCATCCACCCGTCGACCCTCGAACTCGTCGCCGAACTCGGCTGGCTCGAGGAGTTCCTGCGGCTCCCCCACGCCAGGATGAGCCGCGTCACCGTGGACATGGGAGGAAGACCTGTCACGTTCGCGGACTTCCGCCGGCTGCCCGCGCGCTGCCCGTACATCGCATTCATGCCGCAGTGGGACTTCCTCGACTTCCTCGCCGACAAGGCACGCATATACCCGAACTTCGAGCTGCTCCATCGCGCCGAGGTCGACGACCTGCTGGAGGACTCCGGGCGCGTCGTCGGAGTCCGTGCGCAGACCTCCGAGGGGCCCCTGGAGGTACGTGCCGACCTGGTGGTGGGCGCGGACGGTCGGCACTCGGCCGTACGCGAACGGGCCGGGCTGGAGCCGGCCGCCGGCTCGCCGCCGATGGACGTCCTCTGGTTCCGGCTGGCCCGCCGGCCCGGGGAGGCCGTCCCCTTCTTTCGTTCCGCCCGCGGCGGCGTGCTGATCTGCATCGACCGCGGCGACTACTGGCAGATGGCCTACGTCATCCCCAGCGGGGCCTCCTCCGCGGTCCAGGCGGCCGGCCTCGACGCGTTCCGCGCGAGCGTCGCGGCGATCGTGCCGCAGGTCGCCGACCGCGTCACCGAAATCTCCGACTGGGACGACATCAGGCTGCTCAGCGTCCGGGTCGACCGGCTCCGCCGGTGGTACCGGCCCGGCCTGCTGTGCATCGGCGACGCCGCCCACGCGATGTCGCCGGCCGGCGGCGTTGGCATCAACCTCGCGATCCAGGACGCCGTGGCCGCGGCCAACATCCTCGGACCGAGACTCGGCACCGGCGGGCCGAGCGTCGCCGACCTGCGCCGTGTCCAGCGTCGACGCGAGCTGCCGACCCGGCTCATCCAGGCCGTCCAGGTGCGGGCGCTGCGCGGCCTGTACCCCAAGAGCCTGCACGACGACCCGTCGGAGCACCAGCCCCTGGCGTTCCGGCTGTTCCGCCTCCTCCCCCCGCTCCGGTATCTGACCGGCTACGTCATCGGCATGGGCATACGACCCGAGCACATGCGACCCTGATTCCCGTCCAGATGCCGCGCTGGGCCTCGGAAGCAAGGTCACCTGCCTGCCTCCAGGCCGTTTCGTTGCGTGCGAGGACGAGTGGTCACCGCTGAGCCGGCCCTCGGCGGCGCATGGCCGGGAAGAGCAGGAGAAGGCCGCCGATCACGACGGGGAAGAGCCAAAAGGACAGCAGGTTCAGCACGTTCGCGGTCTCCTCCTGTACCTGGAGAAATCCCGCCTCGCCGCTGCCGTACAGCTGGGACACGGTCTGGAAGGCCAGGTGGAAGCCGACACCCGCCCAGATCCCTCCGGTGATCGCCCGAAGCAGCCCCAGGATCAGGCCGAAGGTCAGGAACAGGACGGCGCGATCGACCGAGATCCCCCAGTCGGTCTCGCCGACGAACGCCCCGGCGATCGCGACGAACGCGAACGCCCAGGCGGTGAAGAGCACCGCCTGAAGCACGACCGCAGCGGCGGCGCTCGGCACGGTGACCCTCACGTCCAGCCATCCCAGCCAGATCCCGACTCCTAGCCCGACCGCGGCCAGCACCAGCCAGTACACGGCACCGAACAGCAGGTGGCGGGCACCGAGGCCGGGCGAGGAAAGGCCGAGCGTGCGCAGCGGGCGCCGTTCGAGCATCCGCCGGGCGGCGATGATCAGGCCAACCGGCACCGCACACGTCACCGCCGCCAGCGCGGCGTGGCGGACCTTCTCGGCGAGGTTGGGTTCCAGTACGTAACCGTTCAGCAGCATCGTCGCCACCCAGACCACGACCAGCCCGGCCCACACCAGGGCGACACGCCACAGTGGCCCCGGTGGCGCGGGGCGCCGCTCAACACCGACGGGCAGGTTGGTCGCTCTATGCGTAGGCATGGTCAACCCCTCTCGGCCCGTCGACGTGACGTCATGGCGCCCCGTCCTCCTCGTTGTATAGGACGTCCTGCTCGACTTACCCAACTAGGGTGAGCGGCACCATGGGATACCTGCTCGACACGATGGTGATCTCCTGGGCGGTACGCGACCTTCACCAGGCGCCGGCGGTGGTGCGCGCGCTGCGGTCCGAGGGCGACCTCGCGGTGAGCGCGATCAGCCTGCTGGAGCTGCGCCGAGGCTTGCCGGCAGAGGACTATCACCGTGCCACGGACGAGCTCGTCGACGTCGGGGTCGTGCCGATGGACGGAGCGATCGCCGAGGCCGCTGGCGAGTACCTGCTGCGCTGCTACGAGGAGGGTTACCGGGTCGACTTCTTCGCGGGCGTGATCGCGACGACGGCGGCGCGTACCGGCCGCGCGCTCGTCACCTACAGCCCGGCCCAGTACCCGCTCGCGAACTTCAACATCGTCCAGCTCGCCTCCGTGCTCAAGCGCTGAGCGCCCGCGCCCTCGGTCCACAGCGAGCGACCCACAGGTATGGCATGGTCGCCGGAGATCCGACGATCATGTGTGTACCGACGCGCTGCCGATCCTTCCTGCCGAGAGGAGACACCACATGGCGCTGGAGCCGGGTAGAAGCAGCGAGCTGACGGTGGTGGTGGACGAGTCGATGACCGCCGACCGGATGGGCAACCAGGGGGTCAACGTCTTCGCAACCCCCGAGCTGGTCCATTACTTCGAGGCTGTCGCCGTCCAGGCCCTCGAGCCCTATCTGGAGCCCGGGCAGGGCAGCGTCGGCACCCGCGTCGACGTACGTCACCTCGCCGCCACGCCGGTGGGCATGGAGATCACGTTCCGGGCGACGCTCACCGAGGTCGACGGCAGGCGGCTGACCTTCCGGCTCGAAGCGGAGGACGAAAAGGAACGCGTCGGCGAGGGAACCCATGAACGCTTCCTCGTCGACATGGCGAAGTTCCTCGCCCGGATCCAAGCTAAGACAGCTGGCTGAACGCGGCAGCGAAAGGGAGCGCAGACTTCATGCCTGCGCTCCCGTCTTGACGGAGGAGATCTTACCCAAGAAGGGCCAGACGACGTCAAAGCTACCGTTCTTTACATCGTTCACGAAAGCACTCCACTCGGCGGACGTAAAGACGAGAATCGAGCCCGTCTTATTTTTGCTGTCTCGGACACCAATTAGCCTTCGGGGCAGCGGCGCCACCTCGACACAATTGTGGGTCGCGCTCCGGTCACTCTTCCGCCAACGGACGGACGAACGATTCTTCTCGCACATGCCATACTCCTGGCTTCCCAATAATCTTTAGTGAATTCCACACTCACATACTTACGTACCATCCGAAGCGAACTCAAGGAATTCAACGGTGTACACACGCTCATGGCCATCCGAAGGAAAAACCCCTCAACATTGCACTTGATATCATTCGACGCGGAACGGTGGCGGTCGATCGCGCGATGCGGATGCTCGGCACAGCCTTTGGCCTACGGCGCGTGCCGTGGCGCCGTCGGTCGGCGGGTCGCCACGCTGGGGCCAGAGACACGCCGAGCCAGTTTGTGCCGTGTTAGCCAGAGAACACGCAGGTCAATCCGGTAGAACCCGAAGGCGGTCAGCATCGCTGGCCCAAAACGCCTTGCCCTCCGGCGTCCGCCCTGTAGTGTGTCGTCGGCGCGACCGTCCGCTAGGTCGTGCCTGCATCGGCTACGGCCCCTTGTTGCTCGGTTTGGGTATTCTGCGTAACAGGGGGCCGTTGTTTTTTTGGGCGATCCGACCCTTCAGGAGCTTATCGCGCCAAGTCTTCCATGCTTTACGTCGGCCACAAATGCGGCCCATTCACTCGACGTGAAGACGAGAGCTGGGCCCGCGGTGTCTTTGCTGTCTCTGACACCGATGTCGTCGCGGGAAAGCCGTGCAACTTCGACACAATAGCCGTTGCTCCCGCTCCGAGTGCTCTTCCGCCACAAAGCGGAAGAGGAATCAACTTGAGACATATCACCTCTCAGTGTCGGAATACAATCTTTCTTACTGTCAAACCCCACGCGCCACCTTCGATATGAGTTCAAGGGATTCGGCGGATGTGAGGGCCGCGGCAACAAGTCGTTCGAAGGCAAGCCGGTACCTGTAGGTAGCGACTTCCTCCTCGACGTACAAGACAGCGTCCATGTGCTCGATGTGGACGATGTCGTGCAACACGATCTCGTGGACCCGTGGGAACTGTAGCAGGACAAAGTTTTGCGTGATGACCGGATGGGACCCATCGAGTCGAAGAACTTGCAGCGTCACATTGGGTAGTTGGGCTGCCTCCACGAGTCGGTCGAATTGCCCCCGCATTACCGAGTTGTCCCCAAAACGTCTCAGCAGGACAGACTCGTCCAGCACCACCGAGAGCGTGAGCGGAGGATCTCGGTTGAGAACCTGCTGGCGCGCGAGACGGGTCTCGACACGGCGCTCGATTTCCCGGGGCGGGACGGTGGCGGTCGACTGTGCAAGGCGGATGACCTGCCGAGCGTAGTCCTCGGTCTGTAGCAGGCCAGGAACGACGTGCGGTTGCCACTCCCAGATCGACTCGGCCTCGGCCTCCATGCCGATATAGGCGCCGTAGCGTGGCGGAAGAGCATCGGAATAGGCCTCCCACCAACCCTTGCGTTCTGCCTCACGAGCCAGGGCGAGCAACTCGTCCCGATGAGTGCCCTCGATGCCGTACAGCCGCAGCAGGCTCTCGACATCAGGGAGTTTCGGCCCAGTCCGCGCCTGCTCAATCCTGCTGATCTTGGAAGGACTCCAGCCCAGTTCCTTGGCGACCTGATCAGCGGTCCGGCGACTGCGCTCCCGAAGGCGACGCAGCTCGGCCGCCAGTCGACGCCGACGTACTGTCGGGCTACCGGGGTCGGTCACCCCGTCCCCTCCCCTTCACGGCGAGTCCCCCGAGGTTGGTGTGAGGCAACAGTACGCCCGTGTCTCGGCAAGACGCGAGAGGTTTCATAGAAATCTTGCTGCATCTATCTGTGCATCTTGCACTGCAAGGCGCCATAGTAGACAATTCGGGTAGCAGGCCAGATCCCCACAAGGGCCGGAGGCCGTGCCATGTACATCGGGCGGAGCGACGAGTTGGTCGCTCCGCATTTGATGTCGAGTGACTCCTTACGGCCGGCAACCACCGTGTCGATCCCGGATCCGCGGTGGGTCTTCCGCAGCCGCTACGCGCGCGCCCCTCCCGATCATGCGACCGGGCCGATGGCGCCCCCCATCGGCCCGGCAAACCACTAGCTCCATCCGGTTGCACCTGCGGACGAGGAGTCGTGGTATGCGTCACGCTATCACCAGCTGGTATGTCCGATTCAAGAGGTTCATCCAGGGCTTAGTTGCCCAGCTTGACCAGGCAATATGTGCCCGCGAGGAGGAACGAGCGTGCCGGCGCGGGTGGCAGATCATCCGCACCGGGTTCGGCCGTCGCCGTTACCGAGATCCCCGGTTCGACCTGCTCAAATCGGCGGGCGACGGCAGCGGGAGCTCGGAAGGAGTTTCCGAGGCCGAGCCCACATGTCCCGGCTGCGGCACGCCGGGACGGTGACCCAACAGGCCCCTGCCGGGCACAGCGTGCCGAGGGTTCAGGGCGAGGCGGCAAGAGCGTCGATCACGACGCTGTGGTGGGCGACCTTGGCGTCGAAGTCGGTGAGCACTGCTCGAGCCTCGGGCTCGACGACGGCGGCCTCGACGTCCGGTCCGGCGAAACGACGTACCGCGTCGAGCGACTCCCACAGCGTGATGACCTGGAGCTCGACGTGGCCGTCACGGTCTCGCCGAAGAAGGTAGGCGCCCCGGTGGCCGTCGAGTTCCCGCAGCGCCGGCAGGACCGATCCGGTGAAGTGTTCTCGGTAGGCATCCGCGCCATCCGCCGTGGCGGTGGCGTGCCAGATTCTGGCGATCACGACGTGCTCCCTTCCATATCGGCGTCTATTCTTGCTCTGGGAGCGCTCCCATATCGCGCGGACAGGCGTCGAGGAGGTCGGCGTGGAACTCGGCGACAGAAGACCGACATTGGAGGACGTCGCGCAGCTGGCCAGGGTGTCTCGGTCCACGGTGTCCAGGGTGGTCACCGGCTCGCCGCGGGTAAGCCCGCATGTGCGGGCGCGGGTCGAACGCGCCGCCGGCGACCTCGGTTACCTGCCGCACGCCGCCGCGCGGGCGTTGGCGGGCCGGCGCGACGACACGGTCGCCGTCGTAGTGGTCGCCGGGGAGCGTGAGTTCGCGGAGGATCCGTACTACGGCCGACTTGTGTCCGGCGTGGTCGACGCCGCGCAGGAGGCCGGCGTGCGGGTACGGATACAGCGGACGGACGAGGCCTACCTGGCCGACGTGCCCGCGCTGTCGGGAAGCGCCCGGTTTGCGGGTACCGTCCTGGTCAACGTGCCGCATCAACTGGCCGGCGAGGTGACGTTCCGCGATCCCCGACACATGGTGTCGCTGGGCCGCTCCGCCGACCCGATCGCCTACGCCAACCCGGACAACGTCGCCGGCGCCCGGACGGCGACGACCCACCTGCTGGCCGCCGGACGCTCCCGGATCGGCATGGTCGCCGGCCCATCGGACAACTCCTGCTCCACGGGCCGCGCGCTCGGCTACCAAAGCGTGCTCACGGCCGCCGGCCTGCGGCCGTACGTCGTCTTCGCCGACTTCACCGCGCCCGGAGCGGCCGCCGCCGCCGAAGGGCTGTTGCACGCCCGACCGGACCTGGACGCCCTGTTCGTGGCCTCGGACCTGATGGCCGCAGGGGTGCTGCAGACGCTGGCGGCACGCGGCATTCGGGTTCCCGACGACGTGGCAGTCGTCGGCTTCGACGACTCCGTCCCTGCCCGGTGTACGGCACCGGCCCTGACCACCGTGACCCACCCGGTCGAACAGATCGCCGCCTGGGCCACGCTGACCAGCGTCTCCGGCGCCCAACCCGGCTCTGCCAGGATCTTCCCCACCGCGCTCGTGGTGCGGGGAAGCTCCACCTGATCGCGCACGAGTATGTGTAGGGTGGCTCAACGACCGCTCCGGTGAGTCGGACGAGAGAGGTCCGAACGCGTTGCCAGAACGTTATGCGACAGGACTTTTTACGACCGCCCGCTGAACCGCTATGTTTTCTCATGTGCTGGTAGGGCCGAAGACGGAGCATCCCTGACCCACCTCGGGAAGCGGCTCCCTCCCTCTGGAGGTCAACGTGCGTAAGCTCGCATCTGCGCTGCTGATCCTCTCCCTCGGCGCCGCTGCCTGTGGGGGCGGCGGGGGCGAAGGCGAGGGCGACGCCGAGGAAGGCCCGATCAAGCTCGGGCTGATTACCTCGCTGACCGGCAACTACGCGCCGCTCGGCACCAACGACGACAAGGGCGTGAAGCTCGCGGTCGATCAGATCAACCAGGCCGGCGGCATCAACGGACGCAAGCTCGAGGTCATCGTCAAGAACGACCAGACCAGTCCCGACCAGGCGGCCATCGCGTTCAACGACCTGCTGGGCCAGGAGGTGGACGCGGTCATCGGCCCGGTGTTCTCCAACTCGTCGCTGGCGGTCATCCCGCTTGCCGAGCGCAACAAGATGCCCTTCGTCTCGACGTCCGCATCGGACCAGCAGGTGCAGCCCATCCGCAAGTACGCGTTCATGACCCCGCCCCTGGCCAGCCAGGTGGCCGAACGCCACCTGCAGCACTTCCAGGCGGAGGGGATGACCAAGATCGCCATTGCGCACGACACGCAGAGCGCGTATGCGGTCACCGGTTACAACGAGACCAAGAAGCGGGTCGCGAAGTACGGCGTGGAGCTCGTGGCCGACGAGACCTTCGAGACAACGACCAGCGACTTCAGCTCGCTCTTCACCCACGTCCGCGAGTCCGGCGCCGAGGCCCTCCTGGTCTGGGTCACCGGGGCGCCCGCCGTCGTGGTCACCAAGCAGTTCGCCGGCGCCGACCTCGACATGGACCTGGTGATGACCGGCGCAGAGTGCAGCACGCTGTACACCGAGCCGGCGGGCAAGGCCGCCGAGGGCGTCCTCCTCGACTGCGTCGCCGGGCCCATCGGGCCGCACCTGCCCGAGGGCGACCTCAAGAAGTCCGTGATGGAGATGGCCACCCCGTTCCAGGAGCGGCACGGCTATTACCCGCCGCAGTTCGCGTTCGACGCCTACACCGCGACGCGTGTCCTCGCCAAGGCGATCGAGAAGGCCGGCAGCACCGACGCGGACGACATCCAGGCGGCGCTGGAGAACCTGACGATGGTCGCGCCGTCGGGCATGTTCAACTACCGGCCGGACAAGCACCACGGGTTGGTCCTGGAGGATGTTTCGGTAGTCGAGGTGAAGGACGGCGAGTTCGTGCCAACGGAATGGTCCGCGCAGGAGCTGCAGAAGGACTTCGGCTGACGGATTCGATGCTTCAGACCGACCGGATATCTCGCTCGTTCGGCGGCGTGTTCGCCGTGCGCGACGTGAGCCTGTCCATCGCGGAGGGCGAGCTGCGCGGCATCATCGGGCCAAACGGTGCCGGCAAGTCGACGCTGTTCAACCTGATCACGGGCCACCTGCGGCCCGACCACGGCGGCCTCACCTACCGCGGCCGCCGCATCGACCGCGCCTCGCCGCACCACCGCGCGAGCCTGGGGATCTCCATCGTCTTCCAGGGAGCCCGCCTGTTCCGTGGGATGACCGTCCTGGAGAACGTGATGGTCGGCGCGCACACCTGGACGCGGCACGGCTTCTGGTCGGGTGCCCTCAGGCTGCCCCGGTACTGGCGCGAGGAGCACCGGATCCGCGACCGGGCGAAGGCGGCCGTCGACCGGGTGGGGTTGGCGCCCTGGGCCGGCCGCTACGCCGAGTCGCTGCCGCTCGGGCACCAGCGGCGGCTGCAGATCGCCCGGGCGCTGTGCGCGCAGCCGAAGCTGTTGCTTCTGGACGAGCCGGCCTCCGGGCTGCGCGCCGAGGAGCGCCAGCAGGTGGCCCGGGTCGTCCGGCAGCTGCACCGCGAGGGGCTCACCATGATGCTGGTGGAACACGACGTCGGCTTCGTGACCGGTCTGGCCGATCGGGTGACCGTGCTCGACCTGGGCGAGGTCATCGCGGACGGCACACCGGAGGAGATACGTGAGGATGAACGGGTGATCGCCGCGTACCTGGGCGAAGGGGCTGCCGATGCTTGAGGTGGACGACCTCGTCGTCCGCTATGGCGCGGCGACCGCGCTCGACGGGGTGAGCCTGCGGATCGAGCAGCGGGAGATGGTGGCCCTTGTCGGACCGAACGGCGCCGGCAAGAGCACGCTGCTCAACACCCTGTCCGGCATCCTCAGGCCCGCGGCCGGTCGAATGCGCGTCGAGGGGCGGCTGGCCCAGGTGCCGGAGGGGCGGCAGCTGTTCCCGGACCTCACCGTCGAGGACAACCTGCGGCTCGGGGCATGGCGCTCCGGGGATCGCGATCCGGGGCGGGTCTACCGGCTGTTTCCAGGTCTGATGCGACTGCGCCGCCACCATGCCGGGACCCTGTCCGGGGGCGAGCAGCAGATGGTGGCCGTCGGACGGGCGCTGATGTCGGACCCCGACATCCTCGCCGTCGACGAGCTCTCGCTGGGCCTCGCGCCGCTCGTCGTCGCCGACCTGGTGCGTCACCTGCGGATGCTCAACGAGGAACGAGGCATGGCCATCCTGCTGGTCGAGCAGAACGCGCGCCTGGCCTTCGACATCTGCGGGCGCGCGTACATCATCGAGGCGGGGCGGGTCGTCGCCAGCGGCAGCTGCGCTGAGCTGGCGAACAGCCCGGAAGTCCAGCGCGCCTACCTCGGCGGCTCCACCGACGAGTACGAAGAGTACGACGAGAGCGAGGAGTCCGAGGAGACGACCAGGTGAGCGCCCTCCTGCAGTACGTCATCTCCGGCCTCGCGCTCGGCTGCACGTTCGCCCTGGTCGGGAGCGGTTTCGTCGTCATTCACCGGGTCACCCGGGTGGTGAACTTCGCCCAGGGCGCCTTCCCCGTGATCGCCGGGCTGGCCACCGCCTCCCTCCTGACGCGCGGCCTGCCGCACGGCGCCGCGGAGCTCGTCGCGATCCTGCTCGGCGGGGTGATCGGGCTCGTCGTCGGCGTCGTAGCGATCGGCAAGCCGGGCACGCCCCCGCTGGCCTCGCTCGTCATCACGCTCGGCCTGGCCATCTTCGCCTACGCGGTCGAGATCATCGTCTGGGGCGACCAGCCGGTGTCGTTTCCCGGCCTGTCGGGCACGGTGAACGTCGCCGGCGCGCGCATCCAGCAGCAGTACTTCCTCGTCATCGTCGTCGCGCTGGTCACCTTCGCGCTGCTCGAGCTGTTCTTCGGCCGCACGTACCTCGGCAAGGGGCTCGCGGCATGCGCGAGCAACCCGTACTCCGCACGGCTCGTCGGCATCAGCGTCACCCGGATGGGGCTGGTCGCCTTCGCCCTCGGCGGCGTGCTCGGCGGCCTGGCCGGGGTCCTCGTCACCCCGCTGCAGGCGGTCTCCTTCGACTCCGACGTCACCCTGGCCATCAACGGGTTCGCCGCGGCCATCTTCGGCGGCCTCATGCGCCCGATGATGGCGCTCGTCGGTGGGCTCGTCCTCGGCGTGGCCGAGGCACTGGTCGCCGGCTACTACGAATCGGCGTTCCAGACGGAGGTCGCGCTCGCCATCATGCTGACGCTCATGGTCTGGCAGGCCAGCCGCCGCTCCGCCCTGGAGGAGGCGTGAACCGGCCCACATTCGGCTACGCCGTCGCGGCCCTCGCCGCGGCGGCCTCGTTCGCCGTCCCGCTGATGCTGGACCGGTCCCAGCTCACCATCTTCATCCTGCTGGGGACGGCCGTCATCGTCACCACGGGCCTGTCGCTGCTGATGGGGTACGCGGGGCAGGTCTCCCTCGGCCAGGGTTCCTTCTACGCCGTCGGCGCCTACACCGCCGGTCTGATGGCCGTCCACGGCCTGCCCACGCTGCTGGGGCTGGCCGCCGCGCCGGTGCTCGCCGCGGCGCTCGCCGCCCTCGTCGGCGTACCGCTGCTCCGGCTGCGCGGGCACTACCTCGCCTTCGCCACCCTGGCCGTGCAGCTAATCCTGCTCTCGCTGGTCGGCCAGTTCGAGTTCACCGGCGGGGACATCGGCCTGCGCGGCATCCCGCAGCTCGGGGTCGGCGACGCGACGCTCATCGACCCGCTCGCCTACGCCTACGTCACCCTGGCGGCCGCCGCGCTCGTGCTGCTCGTCACCCGCAACCTGATCAAGTCCCGGCCGGGGCGCGGGCTGCGCGCCCTCGCCTCAACCGAGGTCGCCGCCGAGTCGGCCGGTGTCCCGGTCGGCCGCTACAAGCTCGCCGTCTTCAGCCTTTCCGCCGCCTATGCCGGCCTCGCCGGAGGCATCTACGCCTTCTACCTCGGCTACATCTCGCCGGGATCGTTCCCGGTCCTGCTCTCCGTCCAGTTCGTCGTCATGGCAGTGGTCGGCGGGCTCGGCACGGTGTGGGGGCCGGTCGTCGGGGCCACCCTCATCACCCTCCTGGTTCAGGCGCTGAACAGCCTGGGCACGATGCCGGGCATGCCCGCGTACGCACCCGACGTCCTCTCCTACGCCGTGTACGCGCTCCTGCTCATCCTCGTCCTGCTCTTCATGCCGCGCGGCCTGCTGCCCAGCATCGGCTCGCGGCTGGAGGACCGCCGCGCGATCTCGCCTACCCGATCCTGAACGGACATCGCGGCCGCCATCAGTGCTCGTGGGAGTGGCCGTCGTGGTGCGGCTGCCGCTGTGGCGCGGAGGTCCGCGTCGCCGTCTTCGTACCCGCAGGCCGCGGCTCGTTCTGTTCGGGAGCCCGTCGCTCGGGTGCGATGCGCTCCGCCTCGCCCGGCGAATGCCCGTGGTCCGAATGCCCGTGGCCCGCCGAGTGTGCGTGCCCGGTCGTTGCCGAGCCGAGCGCCGGCACGGTGAGCGCCGACACGAGAATCCCCGCCGCACCGACCGCTCCAAGGGCGAGAGACGGCGGCCGGAGGGTCCGCGTCGACCGCCGCCATACACACCACAGCGCGCCCAGGCAGACCATCGATTCCATCACCACGGTGAACACGTCCGCCCGCGTAGCGGGCTCGGGGACACCCGCCTGTGGTCCGAAGGGGATGCCGACCGAACGGCTGACGGCCCACAGCAGGATGGATCCGGCGTTTGTGACGACGCCCAGATGTAGCAGTCTGTGGCTCCCCCAGCGGATCACCCCCGCCGCCCACGCCGTCTGGAGGGCGGCAATGCCGAAGAAGAAGGCTCCCGAGGGCCACCACTCGCGCAGGTGGTCGGGGGCGGTGGCGAAATGGACGAGCGCCGCGCCAACCGAGGCGAAGGCGGCAGCGATCCGGGCGAGCTTGGCATCGGTGATCATTGCGATGCGGCGTGGTTTTCGGTGTCTCATCAGGGTCCTTCGAGTCGTTGCGGCTGCTGGTCTCGCATGCCGCTGGCCGGGAAGGAGGCATCACCTGGACATGGGGACCGCGGCCGTCCGCGGGGACAGGCCACCGCGGGGCACGGTCGGGCGGACAAGACCTCCCGGCGCGGCGCCTCTACACCCTGAGTACCGACAGCTCGGCCAGCAGGAACCGCTGTTGCCGAGGCTTCCACGCCGCTGTCGTCCCGCCGTGGCGAACATGAGGCTCGGTCAGACGGAACGGCGCAGCGGCGGTCGAGACGATCCCCAGCAAGGCCACGAACGGCACGGCCGCGCGAAGTCCGAGGCAGTCCGCGCCCTTGTGCGCGTGCCGGGAAGGATCCCTCCCCGCGTGTCCGTCCAGACTCGGTGGCGCTGCGTCCAGCACCCGTTCGGCGACCTCTCCGGCCGCCTCGTGTGCCGCCCCGTGTGCGGCCCGGTGCACGGCCCCGTGTGCGGCCTCCTGGCCGTGCCCGGAATGGCCGGTCGCGGCAGCGGCGCCCGGGGATCGGGCATGGGTCACCGCTCCCTCGACACCATGAACGAGCGCGACTCCAATGAGCGCAAGGACGATGAGCAGCCGCATACGCGACGGAGTGTAACGAAGAGGGCGAACAAGGATCAGGCGATTGGCGTCGCGGCACCCTCCGCCTCGAGGCGCGGCCGGGCGAGTTCGACGGCACGCTCGATGGGTCAGAAACACGTGCCTCCGGCAATTTCCAGTCGGTCAGGCCCGACCCCGCGAAAGCGCAACGGGGTCTATGACTTCCGTCCAGAGCTATGTCGCCGGTGGAACGGGCGAGAGCAACGCATCAGGCAGCCGGCCGGGCACATCAGACCGACAGGCCCCACCGTGACCGAGGGGGTAGCCACGCTGGGGCCTGCCTGGCATGGGGAGGAGCCGAGAGGTTCCTCGTATCCCAAAGGACGAGATGACAACATAAAACAAGATCTGTGACGATCGCAAGTGGACCGCCAACTATTAGGTCAGAGCACAAGACACACTGGGGAACAAACCGCTCAGCTACCGCGGCTAGTCTCAGTTGAACAGTCAACTATCGACCCGCCGACTGACCGGACGGGAAACGGATACGGAGTGGCGCACCATGGCTGACTACGGCCACGACCTGCTCTTCGGCTGCTTCCTGGTCCCGAGCGCGGAAGGGCCGGAGGCGCTGGGCGCGCTTGCCCGCACCGCCGACGACATCGGCCTGGACCTGCTGAGCGTGCAGGACCATCCGTACCAGCCGAGCTTCCTGGACGCCTGGACGCTGCTGTCCGCGCTGGCGGCGCAGACGGGCCGTATCCGGCTGCTTCCGAACGTGGCGAACCTGCCGCTGCGTCCCCCGGCGATGCTCGCCCGGAGCGTCGCGAGCCTGGACATCCTCAGTGGCGGGCGAGTCGAGCTCGGGCTGGGCGCTGGCTTCCTCTGGGACCCGATCGCCGGGATGGGCGGGCCGCGGCGCTCGCCCGGCGAGGCCGTCGACGCGCTGGCCGAGGCGATCGCCGTGATCCGGGCGCTGTGGACGCCGGGGCCGGAGGTCGGGTTCGCCGGCAAGCACTACCAGCTCGACGAGGCGAGACCGGGGCCGTTCCCGATCCACCCGGTCGGGATCTGGCTGGGCGCGTACAAGCGCCGCATGCTGGAGCTTACCGGTCGGCTCGCCGACGGCTGGGTGCCGACCCTGGGCTACGCCTCCCCGGGGGAACTCGTGGCGATGAACCGAACCATCGACGCGGCCGCCGATGCCGCCGGCCGCCACCCCGGCCAGATACGCCGCATCTACAACATCAACGGAACGTTCACCGGCAGCGGCCGCGACTTCTTGCACGGCCCGCCGTCGCTGTGGATCGAGCAGCTGACCGAGCTGGCGCTCACCGCCGGCATCAGCGGATTCCTGTTGGCGCCGGGCAACGACGCGCCGGGCGACCTGCGGCGGTTCGCCGAGGAGGTCGCGCCGGGGGTACGCGAGGCTGTTGCCGACGCGCGCCGCGCGGAGGCCGCGCCCACGGCCGAGGAACGGGCCGGGCCGGCGGACGGCGAACCGCTGGACGACGCGGGCCGTTCCCGGGCGGGTCGTTCCCGGGCGGCAGAGCATACGGACGCCGCGATCACCGGGCAGGGCCGAATCAGCCAACAGGCCCTCGTACAGATCCACGACCACCTGCGGGGAGAGCTGGCCCAGCTCCGCGACACCGTGCAGGCGGTCGCCGAGGGCAGCGCCAACCCGGGGGCGGCGCGTTCGCTGATCAACCGGATGACGATGCGGCAGAACTACTGGACGCTCGGTGCGTTCTGCGCGGCGTACTGCCGGGTGCTGAGCATCCACCACGCCATCGAGGACGAGCACATGTTCGTCTCCCTGCGACGGGCCGACGAGGGCCTGTCCCCCGTGCTGGAGCGGCTCGGCCAGGAACACGAGGTCATCGCCGAACTCCTCAGCGACCTCGACGCCGCCCTGGTGGCCATGGTGGAGGACCCCGGCGGGCTGGACGCGGTACGACGGGCGGTCGACGAGCTGAGCGAGGTCCTGCTGTCGCACCTGGCGTACGAGGAGGACGAGCTGCTGGAGCCCATCGGGCGGTACGGCATCGTCATCTGACCGCTCCCCCGCCGAGATCTATGTTGTGGGGTGCCAAACCGGACAAAACAACCCCCGCAACATAGATCTCGGCGCAGAGGTCGACTACGTGAGCGTCCGTATCGGTGACCCGGCCAGGTACGCCTCGATGTCCTCGACTACCTCGCGGTAGTAGGTCGTGTAGTTGCCCTGGGTCACGTAGCCCAGATGCGGGGTGGCGAGGACGTTGGGCATGGCGCGCAGCGGGTCGTCGTCGGGCAACGGCTCGACGTCGAACACGTCGAGGGCCGCGCCGGCGATCTTCCGCTGGTCGAGGGCTTCCACCAGCGCGCGCTGATCGACGATAGGCCCGCGCGAGGTATTGACAAGGTACGCCGTGGGGCGCATATGGGCGAGCGCGGCGGCGTCGACCAGTCCCCGGGTCCGGCCGCTGAGCACCAGGTGGATGGAGACGAAGTCGCTCGCGGCGAGCAGTTCCTCCTTGGACGCCGCCAGCCGTACCCCCTCGGGTTCGGTCCGCTCACCTGGAAGGTTCCGGCTCCACGCGACGACGTCCATGCCGAAGGCCCGTCCGATGCGGCCCACCCTGGTGCCGATCCTGCCGAACCCGAGCAGGCCGAGTGTCTTGCCGGCCAGATCCACCCCGACGGTGCTCTGCCACTGACCGTTGGACCGCAGGGAGTTGTTCTCCGTCACCACGTGGCGGGCGACGCCGAGGATCAGGGCCCAGGTGAGCTCGACGGTCGGCTCGGAGCTGCCCGCGGTACCGCAGACCGTCACGCCGTGCGCCGCGGCGGCCGCCAGATCGACCGAGGCGTTGCGCATGCCGGTGGTGACGAGCAGCTTCAGCTTGGGCAGCCGGGCGAACAGGGTCTCCGGAAACGGGGTGCGCTCGCGCATGATGACGACGACCTCGCAGTCACGAAGCGCGTCGACGAGGTCGTCTTCTCGCTCGAAGCGCCGCCGAAACGTCGTGACGTCCACCCGGTCGGTGACCACCGACCAGTCGGCCATGGACAGCGCGACATCCTGATAGTCGTCCAGCACGGCACACCGCAGTCTCATGAGATCAAGTATCAAGGGCACAACGAGGCCGACACCATGGAGGTCACCTTGACGGAACTCTCGTACGAGCCGCTGACCCCAACGAAGTTCCTGGAACGCTCCGCATACGTCTTCGCGGACCGATGCGCGGTGGTCGAGGACGATCTCCGCCTCACCTACGCCGAGCTGTGGGAACGGGTCCGGCGGCTGGCCGGCGCGCTGGCCGCGAACGGTGTCGCACCCGGCGACCGGGTCGCCGTGCTGGCGCCGAACACCCATGTCCTGCTGGAAGCGACCTTCGCCGTGCCGGCCGCCGGTGCGGTGCTCGTCGCGATGAACACCCGGCTCGCTCCGGCCGAACTCGCCTACATCCTCGACCACGCGGAGGCCAGGGTCCTCATATACGACCATGAGTTCACCGACACGACGCAGCGGGCGACCACGGAGAGCGCGATCCGGCCCCTCCTCATCCGCTCCGGCGGCGCCGACGACGAGTACGAGGGGATCGTCGAGGGCGCCGGGCCGCTGACCAGGCCGGTGCACGACGAGCGTTCGCCGCTGTCCATCAACTACACCAGCGGCACAACCGGACGCCCGAAGGGCGTCCTCTACCACCACCGGGGCGCGTACCTGCAGGCCCTAGCCATGGCCCTGCACACCCGCCTCGGCCCGGAGAGCAGCTACCTGTGGACGCTGCCGATGTTCCACTGCAACGGCTGGTGCTTCCCCTGGGCGGTCACCGCGGCGGGCGCCACCCACGTGTGCCTGCGCGGGGTGGACCCGCCCAAGGTCTGGGAGCTGATCCGCGCCGAGCGGGTCACCCACCTGTGCGGCGCGCCCACCGTGCTCGGCTCCCTCCTGCACGATCCCGACGCCCCGACCTCGGCCCGGGAACCCCGCCTCACCGCCTGCACCGGCGGCGCCCCGCCGAGCCCGGCCCTGCTCGCCCGGGCCGCGGAGGCGGGCATGGACGTGATCCACCTGTACGGGCTGACCGAGACCTACGGCCCCGTCGTCATCTGCCAGCCGCAGCCGGACTGGGAGGACCTCCCGACCGCGGAGCTGGCCCGGCTGACCGCCCGGCAGGGAGTCGGCAACGTGATCGCGGAGCGGCTGCGGGTGGTGAACTCCGAGGGCGGCGACCTACCGGCCGACGGGCGCAGCGTCGGCGAGATCGCCGTCCGGGGCAACGACCTCATGCTGGGCTACTACAGGGACGACGAGGCGACCCGGCGGGCGGTGCCCGACGGCTGGTTCCGCACCGGCGACCTCGGGGTGATGCACCCGGACGGGTACGTCCAGCTCGTCGACCGGGCGAAGGACGTCATCATCTCCGGCGGCGAGAACATCGCCTCGGTAGAGGTCGAGCAGACCCTCGACGGCCACCCCGACGTCCTCGAGTCCGCGGTTGTCGCCCGGCCGGACTCCCACTGGGGCGAGGTGCCCGTCGCCTTCGTCACCCTCCGAGAGGGCGCAGAGGTCGACGACCGAGATCTCATCGACTACGTCCGCGACCGCATCGCGCACTTCAAGGCGCCCAAGGCGGTGACCTTCGGCCCGCTACCCAAGACCTCCACCGGCAAGATCCAGAAGACGGTGCTGCGGGACCGGGCCGAGCGGGGGGCTTGAGGTTTCGCGACACAACTTATGAGGCAACTTGTGACCCAGCACAGTTCGGACATCGGTTATCTACTAATTAGTTCATAAGTAGGTCGACTTTGGTGGTGTGATCTGGCAAGATCTGTGTATGCGCGACAACGACGGCCGGAAACTGGATCACCGGACGCTTGAGGTGTTGCGGGTACGCGCGGTCGAGCGGGTCCAGGCGGG